>JAXHTT010000027.1:0-31678 GCA_034190055.1 Pseudomonadota bacterium
AGCCAAGCAATACGCGGCTTGCGATTTTACTAAGAAGCTTATTGGTCATGCCCGCAGCAGCATTTTGCTCATGTACTATCACAGGAATACCTAAGCTTTTTGCGGCAACGCCACCTGGGCCGCTGGCATAGCCGCCAAACCCAATAACAATATCAGGCTGTAGGCGTTTTATAATTCGTCTTGCTGAAAACAAGCTTTTTACTAAAGCAACAGCACCTTGAAGACGTGCCGAAATACCTTTGCCACGAAGCCCTTTTACAGGAATGAAGTGAATGGGGATGTCGTGCTTAGGCACAACTTGCGCTTCCATTCGCTCGGCGGTGCCTAGCCAATGAATGTCCCAGCCTTCATTTCGAAGCGCGTTTGCCACTGCAAGTCCTGGAAAAACATGTCCGCCAGTACCGCCAGCCATAATTAAGCAACGCTTAGCCATTGTCTGCCTCCTGCGCCACGCGAGCGAGAATAGCTTTAATGCCGGCTTTGCCTTCATCTTCCGCACTTGATGTTTTGGCGCTAGGTTTAGCTTCAACCGTCGCTGTAGAAAAATCCGCTCCATCGGCTTCGCTCTCTACACTTGCCCCACCTTCAGTTTGTGACGCTTTAGTTTGCGACGCGCTTGTAGGAATAGGCTTTTTACGACGGGCCTTGCTCGTACCGGATTTACTGTCGCCCCGGCCAATCGCCTGTACGCCATCAACCCGTAATTCAAAATCGATACGAAGTAATATGGCTACCGCTACTGACATAATGATAAGTGACGAGCCGCCGTAACTAACTAGCGGCAGAGTTAACCCTTTGGTAGGAAGAATACCGGCGCTTGCGCCAATGTTTACCGCGGTCTGAAAGCTGAACCAAATACCAATGCTGTACGCTAGATAACCGTCGAACGCGCGCCCTTTTTCTAGTGCTTTGTTTCCAATGCTTAGCGCACGCAGTACCATCCATAAAATGAGTCCAAGTACAGCAAGTACGCCAACAAAGCCGAGTTCTTCAGCTAAGATAGCCATAACAAAGTCAGTGTGTGCTTCAGGCAAAAACTCTAATTTTTGTAAGCTGTTACCCAATCCTTGACCGAACCAGTTACCGCGCCCATAGGCCATTAAGGATTGAGTTAACTGATAACCTGCACCGAACGGGTCAGCCCAAGGGTCTAAAAAGGAGGTAACCCGTTTCATTCGGTATTCTTCAAACACGATAAGCGCTACAACCGCCAATATGCCTGCAAACACCAGTGCGAAGAACTGCCAAAGTCGTGCACCCGCTAAAAACAATAAGCCAATCGTGGTTGCAAACATCACAACGACAGTACCTAAGTCTGGCTGTAGCAGTAACAGCATCGCTAACGCAAAGAACACGACTAGAGGCTTAATAAAGCCTTTTAGGTTTTCGGTAACTTCTTCGTAGCGACGGACCAGATACCCTGCCAAATATGCAAAGAAAAAGAGCTTAGCTGGCTCGGCCGCTTGAATGGTGATAGGTCCAATCGCCAACCAGCGAGTACTCCCGTTTACAGTTCTTCCCACTACAAGTACTGCTAGCAATAGCGCGATAGCCGCCAGCAGAAGGTAGGGATTTGTCATGCGCCAAAACTGCATGGGCAAATTGAGCACTACCATAGCGACAATGATCGCCCCAACTATATAAATACCGTGGCGAATAGCAAAGTAGAATGGATTGTCGTGTAGCCTATCTGCCACCGGCATTGATGCTGACGTAACAATAACAACCCCAATGCTCATCAAGGCCAGCGCAATTAAGATCAGCGTTACGTCATAGGGATGCGTTGTTGAAGGTTGTCCATCGTGCTTCGCGGCAAATAGCGCACTAAGTTTGGTAGAGGCTGTCATCATGATGTAACCTCCACAGCGCTATTGTTCTGACTATGTAGATTATGTAGGTCGTATACATCTTGTTTAAACACGTCACCGCGACGCATATAGTTCTTAAACATATCTAAACTTGCACACGCAGGCGAAAGCAATACCACATCACCAGAGGCTGCTAGCCTTGTTGCTGCTTTCACAGCGTCTTTCATAGTTGCCACATGCGTTGTATGCGCAAAACTCTTTTCAAACAGGTGTGCATCTTTGCCCAAAGCAAACACGTGCGATACATATTTAGTTAGATAAGGCGAGAGGCTGACTATATCAGCGCCTTTAGCGTCACCACCTGCAATAAGAATTAGCTTCCCTTGTATAGTCGGGGCTAACCCTTCAAGGGCCGCTACCGTGGCGCCAATGTTGGTTGCTTTGGAGTCGTCGATATAGCGGATGTCATTTACACGGGCTATTTCCACACACCGATGTGGTGCAGATTTAAAACTGTGTAGATGTTTAACGGCGAGCGCTGGCGAAACACCTAGCTGAAGACAGATACCCAATGCAGCCATAATGTTTAATACGTTATGCATGCCCGCTAAATGGATATCGCTAAGGGCAACAAGCTTTTCGCCATTAAACGTAATGTATAGACTTTGTTCATCGTCACGAGCACTACCATCATCGTCAAAAGACGCAATCGCAAACCCTGTGGTCGACTCCCCCAGTCCATATTCAACGATAGTTTTTGACGCTAGCGCGTCTTCATTAAATTCAGCATTAGATACGGCATTTGATGCAGCATTCCCTTTAGCATCAGCAATAAGCTGGTCGTCTGGCGCTACAAACTCACCGTCCCGCCATACAATCGCAGATTTCGCGTTATCAAAAATGCGATGCTTGGCATCAATATAGGCTTCAAGGGTACCGTGACGGTCTAGATGGTCATCGGAAATATTTAGCACTGTGGCAGCCTCAAGCTCCAGGCTAGACGTAGTTTCAAGCTGAAAACTTGATAGCTCCATCACCACTACATCTGCATCACTTTTCAGCGCTTCAAGCACAGGGCGACCTACGTTACCCGCTTCAATACTTTTTACGCCGCAGCTTTTAAGCAGATGGTTCACTAATAAAGTAACCGTGGTTTTACCGTTAGAACCGGTTATTCCTACTACGCGCTTTGCTGGCGTAGCGCCGTTTTTGGTGGCATTTAAACGGGCGAACAATTCCACGTCGCCGATCACCTCAACACCACACTTTTGCGCTAAAGCCACTTGTTCAATATTAAGTGCAAGACCCGGGCTTAAAACCAAGGTGTCTACACCATCGAAGTAATCTTCACTTAGGGCTTTACTAGTGACCTTATCTACCATAAAAGCTTGCATGTCAGTATCAAGATCACTAGTTGGTGGAGTAAAGTTAGCACGTGTATCAAACGCTTTGACCGTCGCCTTTTGTTGCAACAAAAAGCGCACGCAAGCCTGACCTGTAACACCTAGGCCGCCGACTACATAACTATGCTCACGTACGTTATACGACATTAATACTTATCTCTTTACCGCTTATCTAAGTTTGAGGGTAGCTAAACCCACTAAAACTAAAATGATTGAAATGATCCAAAAACGCACGATAACCCGCGGCTCTGGCCAGCCCTTCAATTCATAATGGTGGTGAATAGGCGCCATGCGGAAAATACGCTGACCACGCAATTTGTAAGAACCTACCTGAAGAATGACCGACAGGGTTTCCATAACAAAAACGCCACCCATGATAATCAACACCAGTTCCTGACGTACTAGTACTGCAAGCACGCCTAATGTGCCGCCTAGTGCTAGTGAGCCAACATCGCCCATAAATACTTGTGCTGGATACGTGTTAAACCATAAGAAACCTAGTCCTGCACCAACCATGGCGGTGCACACAATTACAAGTTCACTGGTGAGCGGAATATGGGGAATATTCAGGTATTCGGCGAAGTTCGCATTACCTGTTACATAAGCAAATATGGCAAATGCGCCTGCCACCAAAATGGTGGGCACTATGGCGAGTCCGTCCAATCCATCAGTAAGGTTTACTGCATTACTGGTGCCTACAATGGCAAAATAAGTAATGATGATGAAAAAGGCCCCTAGCTGCGGAAACACTTCTTTGAAGAAAGGTACCAGTAGCGAGGTTTCAGCACTTATCGTTGCGCTGCTGTATAAATAGAATGCAACGCTTAATGCAACTACCGATTGCCAGAAATACTTCCAGCGCGCGATAAGCCCTTTCGAGTCTTTGCGGATTACTTTTCTATAATCGTCAACAAATCCGATAATACCGTAGGCCACAACCACAGTTAGGGTTACCAGCACATAGCGATTAGTCAGGTCAGCCCAGAGCAGACCACTTACTACAATGGCCGCAAGGATCAGCAACCCGCCCATGGTGGGTGTACCGGATTTCGATAGATGGCTTTGCGGGCCATCGTCACGTACGGTTTGACCAATTTGCATACGCTGCAAATAACGAATCATCTTAGGGCCAATAAGAATGGCAATAAGTAACGCGGTCAGGGTGCTTAAAATTGCACGAAGAGTAAGATATGAAAATACGTTAAACCCTGAATCGAATTGTGTCAGCCAGTCGGCTAGCCAAATTAACATGCTATTCGCTCCCGACGGCTATCGTGCTTTCCCAGCGCAGAGGCCTCTACCGCCTCTACCACGCGTTCCATTTTTGAACTGCGTGAACCTTTAACTAAAATTGAAATATCGCGCTGCTGCACTAACAAATCACTCTCCATTGCGGCCAACAAACTTTCAACATCGCTGAAATGACCACCGTTTTCATTAAACACAGCACTCGCTGATTGACTCAAAACACCCATGGTATACAGGTAATTAATTCCTTTTTGTTTAGCGTACTCCCCCACCTGCTCGTGGTAAAAACGCGCTTTTTCACCCAGCTCTTTCATGTCGCCCAGCACAAGCACGCGGATGCCTGAAAAGCTACTTAGCGTATCAATTGCTGCATTAACAGACGCCACGTTGGCGTTGTAGGTATCATCTAAAAGGCGAACCTGTTCGGTAAGTTGTTTCACATTGAGACGCCCACTAACCTGTTGCATTGCTAACAGGCCGTCGCGTACATTTTCTAATGTGGCGCCAACTTGTAGCGTTAGCGCAGCAGCAACAAGAGCATTACCCACGTTGTGAACGCCGGGAATTGTTAGCTGAATAGACATCTCACCGTGTGGGCAAACCAAATGGAATGCGGCGCATCCATCTAATCCAATGGTGATATCTTCTGCTTTAAAATCCGCTTCGTTTTTCTGCTGGGGCGAAAACGTTAGCGTTTTAATTTGTTTAAGCTTACCTTGCCAAAATTCGGCAAACTGACTATCAACGTTAACTACCGCCACGCCATCACTGCCTAAACCTTTAAAAATTTCACTTTTGGCGCGCGCTACACCTAGCAGACTGCCAAAGCCTTCTAAGTGAGAAGCGGCGGCGTTTACGATAGTCGCTACGTCCGGCTTAACAAGGTTCGTGGTATAGGCGATTTCGCCCATGTGATTTGCGCCGAGCTCCATCACCGCGTATTCATGCTGAGGCTCAAGGCGTAAAAGGGTTAGCGGCACACCGATATCATTATTGAAGTTACCGTTTGTGGCTAGTACATTGCCTCTTCGCTCCAAAATAGCCGCGCACATTTCCTTTACGGTGGTTTTACCGCTGCTTCCGGTGATGGCAATCGTCTTTGGCGCCACATGTGCTTTTACAGCAGCACCTAACAGACCAAGCGCTTCTTTGGTATCTTCAACCATGATGACAGGTAACGAGGTCGCTACGTCTTCACTGGCAATAACCGCGCTTGATCCGGCTTTTTCTGCCGTTGAGACAAAATCGTGGCCGTTAAAATTCGGGCCTTTCAAGGCTAGATACACTGCGCCATCTTCAAGGGAGCGGGTATCGGTACTTACCGCCGACACTTGAACGTCAGCAGCACCTTTTAATAATTTTCCGTTAACCTTTTCGGCTATCCATGACAGCGTTGTTGTTATCATTTGCTGTACTCCTGTTGCAGTCGCGCCACAACTGCACGTTCGTTATAGTTAGTCTTTTTGTCACCGATAATTTGGTAATCTTCATGGCCTTTTCCGGCCACAATGATGATGTCGCTTTCATGCCCATGCTCAAGGCAGTAGCGAATAGCTTGCTCGCGGTCGGGTATAGACACTGCCAGCTCAGAATTTTCCAAGCCCGCAATGATGTCCTTGGCAATAGACTCAGGGCTTTCGCTTCTGCTGTTATCTGTCGTGATCACAATGGCGTCAGCGCCTGACTCAGCAGCTTGGCCCATTAGTGGTCGCTTACCTTTATCACGGTCGCCACCACAACCAAACACACACCATACTTTGCCCGCTGTATGGAATTTTGCGCTTAATAGCACTTTCTCCAGAGCGTCTGGTGTATGCGCGTAGTCCACCACCAAGTTTGCAGCACCCGTTACAGGGAATACTTCCATACGGCCGGGTACTGGAGTGATAGCATTTACCGCATTAACCACGTCATCAAAACGCTCACCCTCAGCTAATAAAGTACCTATAGCACTTAGTACGTTGCTGATATTGAACTTTCCAAATAGAGGCAGCGAAATAGCAGCGCTCCCCCATGAACTCATCAGTTCAAAGCTACATCCACCTGCATGATAAGAAGCATTTGTGGCGAAACAATGGCGACTTTGAGGATTGTTATGCGCTCGCATCAACTCACTTTCACTGCTTTCATCCAGATCGCTTTCGTCTATGCCTGTCCAGACGCGTGTAATCGTCTTGTCTGCTGCACTATCCCACTTCTTACTTTCATCATCATTAGCGTTTAATACCACAGCCTTTAAACCTGGCTGCTTAAGCAGCAAGCGCTTGGCTTTGCCGTACTCTTCCATGGTGCCGTGGTAATCGAGATGATCTCGAGTAAGGTTGGTGAAAACAGCGATATCGGTTTTTACTGTACCAAGCCGTCCTTGAACCAATGCGTGAGAACTTGCTTCAAAGGCCGTATGGCGCACTTCGCTTTGCACAAAGTCTGCCAACAAATATTGCATACGTATGGCATCGGGGGTTGTGTTTGCCGCTGGCGTGTTAGACCACTGGGTTTCGTCGCCTTCAAACACACTACTTCCCAAGGTTCCTATGCTTGCGCTACGTGTACCCAATGCATCCTTAAGCTGAGTAAGCAGTTGAACTGTAGAGGTTTTTCCGTTAGTCCCTGTTACTGCTACCGTCGTCATTTTTTGTGCCGGATAATCATAGAACGCAGCAGACAACGCAGAGAGCATCTGTGGTAGTTCATATAGCGAAATGATGACACTGTGGTCGCGCATTTCCATTTGACCATGGGCACTACTGTCTTCAGTTTGCGCCAGAATTACACGGGCCCCTAAACTTATTGCCTGCGGTATAAATTCGCGACCATCACGTTCATGCCCTTTAACTGCAACAAACGCTAAGCGAGTATTCACTTCACGGCTATCCAACGTCAAACCTTCAATGCGAATATCGGGGGCATCTATTCCAAATTTTGCTAACAAGGCTTTAATACTTTGAATAAAGGCACTAACTACCACTTTGACCTCCCATCAATAAGCGACTTGAAGTAACCTGCTTGTCATCTGGCGTCACGTTAAGCATATGCAGTGCACCACCCATAATTGACGAAAATACAGGTGCTGCTGTATCACCTGCGTGATACAAATCGCCGCCGGGCTCATTGATCAGCACGATAGTTACTAGCCTTGGGTCAGACACTGGTGCAATACCGGCGAAAATATTGACGTACTCTTCACCGTAGCCGCCGGCTACCGCTTTTCTGCTAGTACCTGTTTTCCCAGCGACTCGATAGCCCGGAACCGCTGCTTTTGTTGCCGTGCCGCCCCGCTGGGTTACGCTTTCCATCATTTGAACAATGGCTTTTGCGTTTTCTTCGCTGATCACACGTTCTGATTGTGCTTGCCACGACGGTTGTTCCGGTGACTTGATGATATTAAGTGGTGTTTTTATACCGCCGTTTGCCAGCGTTGCGTAAAGACGTCCTAGCTGTGCCGTAGTGACAGAGATGCCGTACCCAAATGACAGCGTGGCTAACTCAAATTCAGACCAGCGGCTACGCTCATGGAAAATACCACTGCTCTCGCCTGCCATGTTAAGCCCGGTATCACTCATAAGGCCCATGTTGTAGTAGGTATCAAGCAAAAACTGTTTAGGAACAGACAACGCCAGTTTCGATGTGCCCATGTTCGAGGAATGCTGAATAATTTCTTCTAGCGTTAGCTCGCCATAGTTGCGTGAGTCTTTTACTAAACTGCCGCCCAAACGCATCCAACCCGGGTGGGTATTTACTGAATCTTCAGGCTCAACTTCACCAAATTCTAATGCAGTAAGTACGGCCAGAGGCTTCAGTGCTGAGCCCGGCTCAAATGCGTCGGTGATAACACGGTTACGCATCCTGTGCGCAGACAATTTGCTTCTGTCGTTCGGGTTAAAGGAAGGTGCATTAACCATTGCCAATACGTCGCCGGTTTTTACATCAATAACAATGGCTGAAGCCGAACTTGATTGATAATAAATCATGGCTTCTTTAATTTCTTTGTAGGCTAGAGCCTGAATACGCTGGTCGATGGTCAGCTGCAGGTCACCTGCTTTTTCACCCGACTTAGTCTCTAAAATTTCAACCTGCCGGCCTTTCGCATCGCGGCGTATTTTACGAGAGCCAGGGGTGCCCGTTAGCCACTCGTTATACATGCGCTCTAAGCCTTCAACACCGGTGTCATCAACATCGGTAACGCCAATTAACTGTGCTGAAACTTCACCCGTAGGATAGTAGCGTCGGCTTTCGCGACGAAGATAAATGCCCGGAATGTCTAGTTTATCAACGTACTCTGCCATTGCAGGCGACACCTGCCGCTGCAAATAAACAAAACGGCGCTTGGGGTTAGCCACTTTTTCTTTCAGTTCATTTACGTCTTGGCGCAGAACATCCGCTAGCGCTTCCCAGCGTCGCTCTTCTTTAAAACCTTCATTTTCATGAATAATTTTGGGGTCTGCATAAATGGCGCGAACAGGAACACTTACCGCCAGTTCAACACCGTTTCTGTCGGTGATAAGGCCGCGGTAGGTAGGCATATCTCGGGTTCTAAGTGTGCGATTATCGCCTTGTTGAATAAGCTCATCAGGTTCGATAACTTGAATGTAAGCTGCGCGTGCGGCTAATACGCCAAACACTAGCATGATTACCACAAGTACAACAACAAAACGCCAGTGCACCAAGCTTGGCGTTACATTTTGTTTTGCGCCGGTCTTTTTGCGCTTACGAGAAAGTGCAGATGTACTCATTTTAGCCTCACCACTACTTCATCGTCTGCCGTGGCACGGTACATTTCTAGCTGCTTTTCAACCAGGTTTTCTATGCGATTGTGCTCAGTCAGCGCACGTTGTTCAAGCACCAGGTTACGCCACTCAACATCAAGCTCATCTTTCTCTTGCATTAGATCTTCAAGGGCAATCACTTGCTGCCTATTGTGATGACTACTAAGGGTCACAGCCATGGCACTTGTGATAACCATTAAATACAACAAAACCCGCAACTTGTTGCGGGTCAAATCTGAAACAATAATGAGCAGTAATTTGAAATTAGTGCTGGCCTTGTCTGGTATGGCTTTTGTCATAACTTTTCTGCCACACGTAATACGGAACTGCGGGAGCGAACGTTGTTCGCAATCTCCTGTTCTGAAGGTTTGATTGCTTTACCCAGAGCTTTTAACACTTTATCTGCATCTATTTCAGCTTGGGTAATCGGTAAATTGTGCGGTACAACTTTACCTTTACTTTGATCCTTGATGAAGCGCTTTACTAAGCGGTCTTCTAACGAATGAAATGAAATAACGGCTAAACGGCCTTCTTTTGCTAACACTTGAGTGGCAGCTTTGAGACCCACGCGAAGTTGCTCTAGCTCCGCATTGATATAAATTCGAATACCTTGGAATGCACGAGTTGCCGGATGTTTAAACTTATCCTTTACAGGAACCGCTTCGTCGATAATCTTGGCTAGCTGAGCGGTGCGCGTGATAGGCGTTTCTTTGCGTGTATTTACAATGGCATGGGCTATGCGCTTGCCGAACTTTTCTTCGCCAAACTCTTTAATGACCTGTGTAATGTCTTGCTCTTCTGCGCTAGCCAGCCAATCAGCGGCACTTTGACCGCGAGAGGTGTCCATGCGCATGTCGAGCGGACCGTCGCGCAGAAAGCTAAAGCCGCGTTCAGCATCGTCAAGTTGAGGTGAAGATACGCCTAAGTCCATAAGCACACCGTCAATTTTGCCAGTTAACCCGAGCGCTTCGATTTCTTCTGCCATATCTCCAAACGGTGAGTGGATAATGCTAAAGCGCTTGTCATCGGCAAAGCGTTCAGCCGCTTTAATCGCTTGTGGGTCACGGTCAAAGGCGATAAGACGCCCGTTTTCACCTAGAGCCTTTAAAATATGTGCTGAATGCCCCCCACGGCCGAAAGTTGCGTCGATATAGATGCCGTCAGGTTTAATCGCCAGCGCTTCAATGCATTCGTCAAGCAATACTGAAATATGTTTAAATTCGCTAGACTGCGTCATAGAGAAAAGTCCTGTAATCGTTCGGTAAGTTCAAATTCGCCTTTGCGTTCGGTGTCTATATCAGTTTCAACTTGTTGTGCCCAAATATCGGCATCCCAAATTTCGAATTTGTTTAACTGACCAACTAACATGACTTCTTTTGAGAGTTTTGCGAAACTTCGCAGTGGAGTAGGAATAAGAATACGTCCGCTTTTATCCATCTCACCTTCTGAAGCATAACCTAGTAGCAATCGCTGCAAGCGACGCTCGGCTGGTATCATGCTTGAAAGTTTAGAGAGTTTTAGCTCAATCTCTTCCCATTCGGGAAGTGGGTAAAGTAGCAAACAACTTTGTTGTGTATCGACTGTGCAGACCAGTTGTCCCTGACAATCATCCAGCAGCGACTGACGATACTTCGTCGGTATAGCCAGTCTGCCTTTTGTATCCAGATTGATTGCGTTAGCGCCGCGGAACATTCCCCTAGCCTTTTATTATTTGCTCTTGGTTTTCTTGTTTTTTGAGTACTAATCTGCAAAGTGATGATGATTTGATCCACAATTCGCCACATTTACCCACTGAGATACAGTTTAGGTATCAATGATCCCCACTGTCAAGTAGAAAAAAGGCCTGAAGGCCGCATAAACACTGGGGTTAAACTGGCTTTATATACAGTTGTTTTGGGAAGTGTATGATTAGGCATGTAAAAAAGATTAAAAAATATTCAGGCGGGAATAATTAAACTTCAAATTTATCGATGAACGGCTGTTTTTAAAAACATTGAAGACGCTTGTTAACCTAAAAGCGATTTATAGGTATAAACGCAAAAAATGAACTACCAACCGAAGTTGATAGTTCATTATTAATTATTGCTAGTTATCAAAAGTTGATGGCTGAATTGCTTTAGAAACGATAAGAAGCTGTAAGCGACGCGACATCACTTTCGATATCGCTATCAATATCGGTTTCATAGCTGGCCGATACTGAGAATTGCTCATTTACCCAGTAATCTAAAGCCACCCCTGCTGTTTTTAAGTTGTCAAAGCCGTCGGGCGCATTGGTGTAGCTATAGCTGCCTTGAAGACTTAAACCTGGGCTAAAGAAGTAACGCGCACTTCCAGATAATACATCAACATCATCGGCAATATATTGGGCGGTGAAGTCCCAACCCGTTCCCTCGTTACCTACTGTGGTATAGCGTGTAAAAACTAGAGGTGAAGTTTCATTCTCGCTTTCGCTGTAGCTATTTGTACCATCATTAATATCGTAAGTAGCGCGCTGATAAATTACCCCTGCGCCTATCTGCCATTGACGTGACAAGTTAAACCCTACTTTTAAATCAATATTGGTGTAATTCTCATCGCCAAAATCGTCGTCAAATTTACTGTGGGCGCCTTCGATGGCTAGCATCCACGTTTCGTCGAAATAAAAAGTAGTTCCTAAATTAAACACGTCGATACCGTCTAAATTAGCGTACCCACCAGATAGACTTGATACGCGCTGTAGATAAGGGTTTATTAGGTAAGCGCCGCTATTGCCGCTAACTTCGTCAAGGTAGCGCACATATCTAGCACCGTAGAGATTGTCGTCTACCCCTTCAAAATCGACAGCGGTAACTTGTACTTCGTTTTGTGTAGCTGCATGTGCTGTTGAAACTGAAAATGCTGAAGCCGTGATAAGTGATAGTGCGGTTAGCGTTGTTGAAATTTTATTAGATTTAATATTCATGTCTTTTGTCCTTAAAAAATGTGTTGGGAACGACGTGTAGAATCACTACGCATAAGATAAGGCATTAAAACTTAACGGATTCTGAACGAAACCTGACGAAATATGAACGTTATATTAAGGCATAAAAAAACCCGCGAAGTCGCGGGTTTTTACTTTTAAATTTAAGACTTGTTTACGCGCTTGGCGCCGCTTCGGCTGGCGCTTCTTCTGCTTTAACAGCAGAAAGCTGCATGTTGCGAATTGGGTTATCTGTACTGTTTGAAAGCTCAACAAGACGATTAAGCTGACCAACTGACATCATTACCGCATAAATTGCACCTAGGAAGCCCTGTTTATGTAGCTCAAGTACTTGCTCTTCAGGTAGCTCAAGAAGTTTCTTCTCGTTAATGCTCATCATGCCAGTAACATTGCGCTGCTTACCGTCTTGGTAAGTAAGGCGAATTTGAATAGGATCAAGTAGGTCTAACTCAACAACTTTGGCTACAAAACGCTGTGTCAGCATTTCGCTATTCGCTAAGTCTGCTAGGAATTTTTGACGGTTTTCAAGAAACTCACTAGCTTCACCGGCATCAGTAAACAGAGGCTGACCTTCGTCAGAGATAAGATCAGAATTTTCATCAATGTAAACCCCAAGCTTGTCGCCGTCTGGACGTACGTCAAACGGATAGCGAAGGATGTTCATTGGAACGTGAGGGCCTCTCCAGCTATCGCCTGTTAGGAAAAGGTTTTGACCTTGCTCCATACCAAGCATCGTAACAACGTGGTGACGCTTAGACGTAGTGTCTTCAATAAACACTAGCGGCATTGTTGCAGCCAGTTGTGCGAATTCACGGATAGTCGCCGCTGCTAGGTGTGTGTTTTTCGCAAAGCTGAAAGATGTGTTTACCGCAACCTTTAGGTCTTTATGCTTTTCTTTATCTAGCGGTACAAAATTAATAGCCATATTTATTTCTCATACTTGTTAGCTGTGGCCCCGGCTTGATTGTGTGAGAAGAGCGGGTGCCACTAAAAAATTACGTCGGCCGCATTGATGCATATATGTCATCGATAATTAGCGGAGCGCTTGGGAGTATCCCGTATTCGCGCAATGAAGTCACGCAGTCTTCACCATAACAAGTTTTAAATTTTTATTGCAATGTAAACTTGAAGTAAACAAGCACAAGCGCTCTAAAATTGAGCAATTTTGGTAAGTTTGAAGATTCATATGTGCAATCTAGAGCAAAAGGGAGGCGAGTGAAGCCTATTGTCGCGGTATGCATTATCCTTTAGTCTCTTCTAATCTAGGCGATGAAAAACAAAATAAGGATTTTCTATGAAGGGGCGCTTCCCACTCTCATCTTGCGCATTAGTTATCTCTGCGCTTATCACTTCACACTCAGTGATTGCTGACACCCACGCGTATTCAGCATCTAAGAACGCTATCAAGATCGCACAAGAAACAATAATTGTAGACGGTCACATTGATGTCCCTTATCGCGTAAAGGAAAAGTGGGTGGATGTTACTAAAGCCACCGAGGATGGAGACTTTGATTATCCACGGGCAGTATCTGGCGGCCTGAACGCCCCTTTTATGAGTATTTATGTACCTGCCAGTTTGGACAATTCGCCTGAATCGACCCAGCTTGCCCATGAACTCATTGATTCAGTGGAAGCGATTGTTGCCCGTGCGCCGGATAAATTTGCCATTGCTAAGAGCCCTTCAGAGGTAAAAGCCCAATTTGAAAAGGGGCTTATTTCATTGCCTATGGGGATGGAAAACGGTTCGCCTATCCAAGGGGACTTAGCAAATTTAACTGCGTTTTACGAGCGTGGGATCCGCTACATTACCCTTGCTCACAGCCAGGCTAATCATATCTCTGACTCTTCGTATGATCTGCGTAGAAAATGGAAAGGCTTAAGCCCGTTTGGCAAAACCCTGGTAGGCGAGATGAATAATATCGGTATTATGTTAGATATTTCCCACGTATCCGATGACGCCTTTTACCAGGTAATTGAATTAACGAAAGTGCCGGTCATTGCATCACATTCATCACTTCGCCGCTTCACTCCTGGCTTTGAGCGAAACATGAACGACGACATGATCAAAAAGCTCGGCGAAAATGGGGGCGTGATCATGATTAACTTCGGCTCAAGCTTTGTCTCTAAAGAAGCCGGCAAGTGGCGCAGCGGCCTCAATGCTGCACGTAAGGCTCTCATTGAAAAAGAAGGCGAAGACAGCCCTAAGCTAGAGAACTTTGAAGAGAATTATCGCAAAGAAGTGCCTTACCCTTATTCAACGCTTGATGAAGTGCTTGACCATATTGACCACGTTGTAAAACTGATTGGTGTTGAGCATGTGGGTATTGGTTCAGACTACGACGGTGTAGGTGACTCACTCCCCATTGGACTTAAAGACGTGGCGAGTTTTCCAAACTTAGTTCAAGGGTTGCTCGATAGAGGCTATAATCGTAGCGACATTGAAAAGATATTAAGTGGTAACCTTTTACGCGTTTGGCAGCAGGTAGATGACTATGCGAAAGGTTATGCGGAAGGTTATTCGGAAGATCACTCGACAGCGCATTAATCACCTCACGTTTTAGGAATAAATACTGGGGAAGCGTGTGCTCGCCTCCCCATGCTTTTCTGCTCTATTGAACTTTCTATTCTGTTACGCTTTACGTGAAAGGATCAGGTAATACGCACATGGTAATACCAAAAGCGTTAATACTAGGGCACTCGCCATACCGCCTACCATAGGCGCAGCTATTCGCTGCATTACCTCGCTACCTGTTCCGGTTGCATAAAGCACCGGCAGTAGGCCAGCAATGATAGAAAGCGATGTCATCATGACAGGGCGAAGTCTTGCCAATGCTGCCTGCACAATAGCTTTTTTAACAAGTGCATCTTTTTTAGTATGGCCATTCTCTGTTGCGTGCTCAGTAAGTATTTCCGATACGTATTGGTTTAAATACACCAACATGATCACGCCTATTTCCACCGCTACACCGGCAAGGGCAATGAAACCTACACCCACCGCAACGGATAGATTGAAATCAACAAAGTAAAGCAACCACACACTGCCCACCAATGCCAAAGGCAAAGTAGCAAGTATAAGTGCCACATCGCGAAAGCGTTTAAACGCCAGATAAAGTAAAAGACAAATAATGGCTAAGGTTAACGGTATCACTACCGACAGTTTTGCTTTTGCGCGCTCCAGATAAGCAAACTCCCCAGCCCAAGAGATTGAGTAGCCAGTGGGTAAATCAAGGTGCTGTGACAAATGACGTTTCGCGCTATCTACATAGCCCCCTAAGTCAATGCCTGTTGCTGAGCCTGACGAGATATCAATGAATACCCACCCATTTAATCGGGCATTTTCGCTTTTAATCCCCGCCGGCCCGTCGTCAATACGCACAGTTGCCACATCGCCAAGGGTAATGTGAACACCGCTTGGCGTGACGAAAGGCATGGATGCTAAAGATTCAGGCGTATCGCGATAGTGCTGTAAAAAACGCATGGAAATAGGAAAACGCTCACGCCCTTCCACTGATTGTGTTACCACTTTGCCCCCAACTGCCGACGCTAGAATACTGTGGACATCGTCGATTGTCATGCCGTAGCGCGCCGCCAACTGCCTGTCGATATCGATATAAACGTAGCGGCCACCTACCACCCGCTCAGCATATACTGATGCTGTGTTGGGCAGGTCTTTAAGGAGTACTTCAATCTTTTTTCCAATGGCTTCGATACCGGCTAAGTCGGGCCCAGCAATCTTGATCCCTACTGGTGTTTTTATCCCGGTTGCTAACATGTCGATGCGGGTTTTAATTGGCATGACCCACGCATTAGTTAGCCCGGGGAACTGCACTAGAGCATTAAGCTCTTCTTTGAGCTTTTCTGTGGTCATGCCCTCTCTCCACTGCGCTTTCGGTTTAAGCTGAATGAAGGTTTCAATCATGGTCAATGGTGCAGGGTCAGTAGCTGTATCTGCGCGACCAATTTTCCCAAATGCCGTTTTAACCTCTGGCAAGGTGGCAATGAGTTTATCCGTTTGTTGCAAAAGCTCTCTGGCTTTACCCACTGAAATACCCGGGTAGGTTGTAGGCATATACATCAAATCGCCTTCGTCCAGTTCGGGCATAAATTCACTACCTAGGAGACTTAGCGGCCAGTACATGGAAAGCAACAAGCAAAATGCCCCCACCAAGGTGGTCCGAGGGTAGTTAAGCAACCGCGTCAGCAATGGTTGATACACACGCTCTAAAGCTCGATTTACCGGATTTTGGGCTTCGGAACGTATTTTTCCGCGTACAAAATAACCCGCCAGCACAGGAACCAAGGTAATTGCGAGCGCGGCAGCTGCTGCCATGGCGTAGGTTTTGGTGAAGGCGAGAGGCGCAAAAAGACGCCCTTCCTGTGCTTCTAACGCAAAAACAGGAATAAAGGATACGGTTATAATGAGGAGAGAAAAGAATAATGCTGGGCCAACTTCTGTGGTGGACTTAACCACCAGCTCCCAACGCTTGGCTGTTGAAAGCTTTGCAGATGTTGGCGCAGAGATTGATATTGATGTGCGCGTTTGGGCACTCCCTGAAAACCTATGACTTGCTGCCTCACCCTGACTAGCTGAATCACTTTGACTCGCTGAGGCTCCCTGACTTGATGAAACAGCATGCTGATGAATGTGCTTGTGCAAGTTTTCTACCACAACAATGGCACCGTCCACCATTGCACCAATAGCTATGGCAATGCCGCCCAGTGACATGATGTTGGCGTTCAGCCCCTGTAGCTTCATCACGATAAAGGCGGTGAGTATGCCAATAGGCAAACTGATTAGCGCCACCATTGAGGAACGTAAGTGGAACAAAAAGATAGCGCATACCAAACCGACAACCAGCAATTCCTCCACTAGCTTATTGGTGAGGGTATCGACGGACTTATCAATAAGGGTGGAGCGATCGTAAACGGGGACTATGTTCACCCCTTCTGGCAAGCTCGCTTTTAATGAATCCAGCTTAGCTTTGACCGCATCGATAGTGGCTTTTGCATTTTCGCCATAGCGCATCACTATAATGCCACCCACGGTTTCGCCATTCCCGTTTAGTTCAGCAATACCGCGGCGCATCAACGGGCTTTCTACCACTTGAGCTACATCATTAATCGTTATGCTAACGCCGTTTTTGATAACGCCTGTGGGCAAGGCCTGTATATCGTCAATACCTTGAATGTAGCTTTGCGCAGTAACCATATACTCGGCTTCCGCCATTTCGATAACCGAAACACCAGAGGCACGATTACCCCGTTGAAGCGCAATTTCAATCATAGAGGGCTTAATGTTATAGGCACGCAGCTTTTCGGGATCGACGACAACTTGGTACTGCTTTACCATTCCCCCTACGGTAGCCACTTCAGATACGCCCTCAACCGACTGAAGCTCAAACTTTAAGAACCAATCTTGCAGTGCTCTTAATTCTCCAGCATCAAGCGCATTTGGATGACTGGCATCATTTTCTAGGGCATAAATGTAGACCCACCCTACCCCAGTGGCATCTGGCCCTAGCTGAGGTATAACGCCTTGAGGTAGTTGAGACGATGCCTGGCTTAGGTATTCCAATACTCTGCTTCGCGCCCAGTACATGTCGGTATCATCATCGAAAATGACATAAACGTACGCGTCGCCAAAGAACGAATATCCGCGCACCGTTTGTGCTCCGGGCACGGACATAAGTGCTGATGTAAGTGGAAAGGTCACCTGATCTTCGACCACTTGTGGCGACTGGCCCGGATAGCTGACTTTCACTATAACTTGGACATCGGACAAATCAGGGATAGCATCCACAGGCGTGTTTTTCAACGCCCAGATCCCTGAGATACTGAGCATAATGGCGCTCAACAGCACCAAAACTCTATTGTTTACCGACCAACGGATTACCGATTCAATCATGGTGCATATGCTCGTTTTGACTTATCGATTTATGCTCCATCGACTTATGATCCATTGCTTCATTTTTTATCGAATTATGGTTAATTGATTTATGAACTTTCCTATCATTATCATGACTTTTAGGGGCTTGGTTTTGGGGCTCATGTAGCAGGTGTTCGCTACCTTTCTGTTCGTGATGGCTATGTGCGGAGCCTTGCATCATATCTTCGCCCACTTCATGGCTCATATCTTTACGCATATCGATAACGGTAAATGGGTTGCCTGTCACAAAAGTAAAAACGATATCGTCGCCTTCTTTGAATTTAGATACGTCAATATGCTTTGAAACTGCAAAAGACATGGTCGCAGGGCCTCGATTCCATTTTTCTATGGGACCACGGGCAATAACTACTTCTGCATTGTGTTCACTCTCACTTGCCTTGCTTTTAACGGGTAGTTCGATTGATTCAATGGTACCTGTTGTCGTAGCTTGGTGGTCGGGCGCTTCCATTCGCTCAAAGTCACTGCTTTTTGACGACTCTGAATCAATCAAAAATTGTGCTGATACCACAACATTATCCTCTGGCAGCAAACCTTTTATAACTTCAAAGTGCGTACTATCACTTTGCCCCAGTTTTACGCGTACCGATTTAAAGTTGCCGTTACCATCACTCAACACCACCTTAGCGCCTTTAGACGTGCGAATAACCGCGCTACGCGGCACTAGTAAAGCAGGCTTGCGCTGCACAGGTTTTAGCGAAACCTGCGTGAACATATTAGGCTTTAATGTGTGATTCTCATTAGCCAAAGGGATGCGTACCTTCAAGGTTCGCGTTACCTCTGATAAAGAGGGATAAATATACTCAACGTGGCTTTCCCATTTCGCCGTTGAAGCATGTGTCATTTCATCAAGGGTGACCACAGCGCGATCATGTGGCCCAATGATTTGCGCATACTTTTCAGGTACCTCAGCAATTACCCACACAGTATCTAGCTGTGCAATGCTCATTAGCGTCGTCCCAGGCTGAACGTAAAACCCTTCACGAATATTTAGCGCCTCCACAACACCACTTTGTGGCGCATTAAATGTTACCGTTTGAGCAACCTGCCTGCTTTTTTTCAGGTCATCAATGGTGCGCTGCGACATACCTAATGTTTTGAGACGTTCAGCGGCCCCAGATATTAAGCGAGAGTCT
This sequence comes from Pseudomonadota bacterium, assembly GCA_034190055.1. Taxonomy (GTDB): domain Bacteria; phylum Pseudomonadota; class Gammaproteobacteria; order Enterobacterales; family Alteromonadaceae; genus Alteromonas. Next base: position 19,265 of record JAXHTT010000027.1, read on the forward strand.
CCTCGTTTTAATGCTAAAACGTATTCTTCTTGTGCACTTACCAGTTCTGGGGAGTACAAAGTGTAAAGCGCCTGGCCTTTTGCGACTTGCTCACCTTGAGACTTAATAAACAGCCTATCGACCCAACCCGATACCCGTGGGTGAATGTGTACAATACTGTCTTCATCATAAGCTACATTGCCTACCGCTGTTATGGCCTGTTGAAGCGAGCCAATGCTAACAGAGGAAACTTTAACCCCCATATTGTGCTGTACATTTGGTGGGACCATTACCATGCCTGGCGCACGGGCATTGCCTTGTCCAGAGTTTTCCATGTCAGAGGCATATACCGGTACCAAATCCATTCCCATTGGGGACTTTCCTGGTTTATCTCGGCGATAGCTGTCATCCATAGGGGCTACCCAGTATAACGGGGCTTTCTTTGCCCTTTGGGCACTTTCGTCGCTATCGGCATTTTCATCACTGCCTAGCTTCGATAAAAATGATGTGCTAGGCGTTAATAGTGTGGTTAGACCATAGGTAAACAGGCCGCCAACTAGCACGCCTATTAGCAAACCTTTCGCAAGCGGACTATTCAAAACTGCGTTTTTCGTTTGGGTGTTGGAGTTTGATGAAGACGTCATATTTACTGTTCTCTCTGAGAAAGGTAGGCGTTGGATGGCAAGTACAAATAAGCAAGGGACGCAAGCGTTTTGGCTCGCTCGACTTCGATTTTAAGCAGGTTTTCCTGCACTTCTACTTGCTTGAGGTTGGCACTAACAACATCATCAATATCGCCGCTATCCGTGGTATAAGCTGTCAATTCAGCTTCAGAAAGCTGGTGTACTTCGCCAATTAACGCTGTTTCGTAAAGTGCTTTCCTCTCACTTAATCCCGATAATCGTGATTTGAGCACTTCTGCCTTTGCCGCAAGCTCATTTACTTTTAATCTGAAGTCGGTCTCAGACGCATTCATCCTAGAAGCCGCCGCTGAAATTGAAGCGTCTTGTCGAGATTTATTGAAAAACGGAAGATCTACTTGAACACCCAAAGACATAAAATCAGCGCGGCTTGCGCCATTTTGCGCGTCTTGTCTGTATCCATAGCTTGCTTCAAATGCCCACTGAGATTTAGTTTGCTCTCTAGCTATATTAAGGTTTTGTGTTTCTATTTGTGTTTGAAATTGAAGCAGTATAGCCTCTGGATGATGCTTTAATATTGAAAAAGGCTCGCTGCTGTCAATGAGAGCTAAGAGTGAAGCAAGGCTTGTATTACTGCGATTTGAAATAACATCTAGTTCTAAAAACGGCTTAACCGACAGTGACTTTGGTTCTGACTTTGATAGCGCCAGCGGCACACTGACGGCTTCATCTAAAGGTGCCCCCAGCCATTTTGAAAGTACTGCTCTTGCTTCATTCTCTTGCTGATAAGCCTGCATGTATTTATCGTCTAACGATAACAGAGCTAAGCGTACCTGAAGAACGTCCTTCTGAGCCGCCGCAACAACACCTTGGCTGTACCTGGAGTCAGTGAAATCGAGTAACTGGGTAAGCAATGATCTTTCTTTGTCTAATAACCCAATGCGACGCTCAGCGTAAGCCCAGTCAATCCAAGCAAGGGTGACTTCACGTTCAAGCCAAGCCTTTCTCGCTTGGTTTTCTATCAATATTTTACTGGCCATAACCCGATATTTTTTCTGGCTGTACTTATTTTCATTGCCTCTTGGCAGTTGCTGTTTCAAACCTACTTTAAATTGCGTCATAGGCTCCTGGTCTAGCGCAAAGCCATCGGTAGGAAGATTTTGTACTGACGCCGAAATTTGTGGGTTTTCCCAATATGATGAAGCCTCAGCTTCTGCGTGAAAGCCTTGTTTACGATGTTCGTTCCCTTTAAGTAAAGGATCGTGCTGAATAGCTAGCTCGAGCGCTTGTTCAAGACTCAAAGACTGCGCTTTTGCAGGTCTAACAAACAAAAAGACAAAAGAAAGCATGAACGTTAAGGCGAAAGCAGCGCTTGTTTTAAAAAGCGTCTTAGCACGTTCAGTTTCATTATTAGATACCAGATAGTAGGTCATGGTTTACATCACTTTTCGGTTGTAATACGCGCTCAAGCAGCTGAACTTTTGCGGTGTTTCAGGCTTAGCACGTATCACATAGACAAAACTCAAAGGCACTTCAATCGAAGCAATGACGTCTTAGATAAAGTACACCTGCTTAGCGAAACACGTCCGCTAGATAGATCTATGCTGTGAAAAGTAATTTAGGTGGCCGAAACTGCCCAAAATGAAAGGAAGTAAGCTGCCCTGTAATAAGCGCAGCTGCAGCCATTCTCGCTACCGTTATTTCAGTCTCGACTGTAGGCTGTATAAGCGCAGTTGCGCTAAGGTTAAAGCAATGATCGGCAGGGCAATTACATTCATCCATACAACAAGACATGTCGGTCATTTCACCGCTATGGCCACTATGGGATGCAACGCCGCGCATGTTACTTGTATGGCGCTCAGTGCTTTTTGAGGCCTCTGCATTTTTAGCGACAAAGTGTGCATTGAGTGGTGACATATCGTGATGTTGGCAGTGAGCACTTGCAAGCTCATGTGATGCTGTCACACTTTCAGAGTCTGACTTTATAGAAACAGCCTTGCTTGTCTTGGCATTATCATTCACACCGGATAATTGAGCAGCATCGGAAAGTCTAGACTTCTTGGCCGCTTCGGTCATAAAGTGATCATGCTTGGATGTATGACCAACAGACACAGCATTGCCTGATGACACTAAGGCCATCATTAATAACAGTATAAATGCCAACGTGCTCTTGTTGGCACGTCTATACCGTTTAGGGGTGAGTCGCAGTTGGGAGTTGGTCACTTACTATACGCTAGCGGTTGCTGTATCGACTTAAAATTCATACTAATAATAGCGTGATGTCACCGAGCAGTAAAGCCAACGGCGTGTACATCACGCTTACTTAGTTATTTAAATTGCGACAGGTAATCCCGCAGCATTAAGCTCATAGTGGAGAATAGCGGGTTTGCTTTTGGTACTGCACATTCTTCCTGCTGATTCACCATGTTTGCATTGAAATTCATTTTATTCAGTAAACTCGTATTTACCACAAGGTCGGCGTGACACAAATTGTACGACTCATCGATAACAAAAAAGGTATTCGGACCTTTACTTGCTTCCATTAATTGCTCTATTCCGAGAATTGGCGTGGTTACATCAGCTTGAGAATGAGCGGCAAACAGGGGTACTTCCACCTGCTGCCCTTCTTCGACTTTGTCGCGAATGAGGTTGATGAGGTCCATCAACTCTAACCCAGCTAGACCCGCAACATTGGGGTATTTGTAAGGGTTAGGTCCATGGGTTTGATAGCTTCCATCAATGATTCTAGCTATCAGCTTAATTCCCCAAATACGAGACATACTTTCTGCATTGTCAGACAGGGCTAGGGCACCAGAAAACAGCATCAAACCGTCGATGTTGTTTACATTATTATTATCTCCATCAAGATAGTGCTCAACCGCCAGTGCACCGCCTGTAGAAAAACCGCCCACGAGTAGAGTGTCACCCATGCTATCGGCTAAATCGATCACTTCATCAATGTGTGCCTGCCAGCGTTCAGCTAGATCCCAGTCAGACATATCATCATTGGCATCCCGTTTACCATGCCCAGGTAGAAGCGGCACAACAACAGTAAAACCTTGTTCAAACAGAATCTTGGCGATCTCACGCATGAAAAAAGGCGAGTCGCTTAGTCCGTGAATGAGTACCGCTACCTTATTGCTTGACTTATTAGTCAGCATAAAAGGAGCATTGCCTTCGTTGCGAAGTACATTGCTACACACAGAAAAGCGGTTAAGTGCAGTCTCTCTGCAAGGTAGGGTTTGACCCCACTCTTTTTCATAAAGCGCCTTGAACTGATTTTGCTGCTCTGAAAAGTCATTGCTTTTCATCTGGTTGATATCGGCTTTGGCCGTGTATATACCTATAAGCGCGATAATTCCTATGAGCACTTTTACAAAAAACTTAGATGACACCATTCTTCTCCGCTAAAGACCATAAATAAAAAACGGGAGCAGTTTATCATGCTCCCGTTTTATGTATCGATGAAAACCGACTTCGTACTAGCTAAAGTACGCCTCTAAATCGTCTGAGCCACCTATATGTTTACCACCTATAAACACCTGTGGAACGGTTTCTCGGCCAGTAATAGCAGTTAAGGAAGTTAATGATGCGTCTTTGCCCAACACAACTTCTTCGTATTCATAGCCTTTTTCATCAAGCAACTGTTTAGCTTTAGCGCAGAAAGGGCAACCAGGTTTTGTAATAATAGATACCGGTGCATTGGTTTGCTCCTCTGGTGCAATGTAACCCAGCATAGTATCTGCATCTGACACTTCAAAAGGGTCTCCAGGAACATCTGGCTCGATAAACATTTTCTCCACAACGCCATCTTTAACAAGCATTGAGTAGCGCCAGCTTCTTTTGCCAAAACCTAAATCCGCTTTATCTACTAACATACCCATGCCGTGAGTAAATTCACCATTGCCATCTGGGATCACGGTGATATTAGCGGCCTCTTGGTCGGCCGCCCATGCGTTCATAACAAAGGTATCGTTTACTGAGATACACACAATGTCGTCGATACCATGCTTCGCAAACTTTCTTGCTAACGCGTTGTAGCGCGGCAAATGTGTGGAAGAGCAAGTTGGTGTAAATGCACCAGGTAAAGAGAATACCACTACGTTTTTGCCAGAAAATAATTCATCTGTCGTTTTCGTTACCCATGCGTCATCTTCTCGACATGGAAATGACACGCTTGGTACTTTTTGGCCTTCTTTGGAAGTGAAGCGACTTTCTGACATAACAACCTCTTATCGGTAATTTTTACTGTTAATTTTCATCTATCGCTAAAAGACTAGAATGAGTTCTGCCACAAATCAATAGGTATTATCTTACATTCGTTAATATCGATTTTGATGCTGAACCTCGCTTGTAGCCTGCCTATGCTTTTAGGTGAGGTTGGAGAGAGCCATGCTATCAGTGGCGGTTCCTGTAACGCTCAACATTTTAACGTAAAGCGATATTCGAGGGTTATCACCATGATTATTTTAGTTGGTGGAGAAAAAGGCGGTAGCGGAAAGAGTTGCCTGGCACAGAACATTGCGGTGTATCTTCGCACTGAAAAAGGTGCCAAGGTATTAATGGTCGACTGTGATCCGCAGCGAACGACTTCAGACTGGATCCAAGAACGCAAAGCAAACCCTCGTCTGGCTGAAATTAACTGTGTTCAGTTATATGGCAAAATACGTAATGAGTTACTCAGTCTGCGACAATACTACGATTACGTAGTGATAGATTGTGGCGGTCAAGATAACCTTGCATTACGCTCTTCCATGGCGGTTGCAGATCATATACTTATTCCACTTAGACCGAAGCGTCGCGACCTTAAAACCGTGCCTCACATGGAAGATATACTATCTACATGTAAGATGGTTAACCCCAAAATGAACGCGGCTTTTGTTATCACTCAGTGTCCTTCTCTCCCTAGTTTAGCTAACCGTATTCTAGAGGCCAAAGAAGTGTGTCGCTCTTTTGGCATCCCTGTTTTAAATGCAGTCACTTTTAGCAGAAACATGTATGACGACTCTGAAGAGTCAGGACAATCTGTAATTGAAAGTGAACCTGAGGGTAAAGCAGCGACAGAAATTAGAGCGCTATTTGAAGAGCTATTAGCAGGTAAGATGGAGGATGCTTATGAGTTTACTCAACCTCAAAAAGTCGAAGCCGTTAGCTGAGCCCAATCTTCGCTCGATAGAAGAGTTCATCGATGATGCGCTGCTTTACGCGCAAGGTAAAATTGATAAACGAGAAAAACTGGCAAAAAAAGCCAGCGTTAAACCTGTTTACGAAAAAAGTGTAATACCAATTAGAAAACCAGCGAAAGCGGTAGGAATGCGTCACGCCACTTTCACATTAACGCCGCAATGTATTGAGAAATTAACGGATATTTCTCAAAAGACGGGAAAAGCAAAGTCAGCACTTATTCGCGAGTGGATTGTAGAAAACAGCAAAAATTAGACTAAAGTATAAATCCAAATACACATAAGATTCGTTTTATCCTTCAAACTATTAATGTTGCTAGGGCGACAGCCTGCTGAGGTACTTAGCAGTAGCATATTCTGACAGCGTATAGGAGATACAATAGAATGGGCCGTGGAGGATTAAGCACAGCACATGTGCTGGCGTGTGCCCTAATATTTGCTGTATGTCTCATACTGAGCAAATCGGTAAAGGCATTCGAGCTATTTCGTTCTGAGGTTACACGGATTGAAAACCTGCTGAACGATAAACGGTATGCGGACGCGGATAGCGCAGCGCTCTTGCTATTAGAACAAGCTTTGCAACAACAGCAGATGCCTGCTGATACCTTTACATCCTTGGGTCAGCTACTACAAAGCGCATCTCGCTTTGAAGTATCAAAAGCCGTTTTTAATGCTGCTTTAGAACGTTATACCTTTGAAGGACGTCTCAATGAAATGGCATCAACGCTTCTACAGCTCGCCACTTCAGAGCGACACCTTTCAAATTATACGAATGCTTTAACCTACGTCAGGCGCGCTATGTCTATTTCACAGATTGAGCGCGATTATCTTTTAGAGGCTCAGTTGAACCTTGAACTAGGTATAATTCAACAGGAACAAGGCGAAATAGAAGCGGCTTTAGAACCACTAAAACAAGCGCTACGTTACTTTAGGGAAAATAATATGGCTAACGAAATGAGCCTTTCCCTGCTTCGCATCGGCGAAATATATAGTTTGCTTAACCAAGCAAGATTGGCCCACACCTACTACCAAGACGCATTTGATAGCATTGAAAGCACAGGGACACCTAAACTGCTTGGTTCAATAAAAATTCGTATGGGCGAGCTGTCATTAAAATCCGGCGCCATTGAACAAGCCATAAAAACCATAAATGAAGGCCTGAGTCTCCTCCTTTCAACCAATGATGTCGGTGCCATTGCACAAGCAAAAATGCTAATGGGCAAAGCATTTGTAGAAAGTGGCGAGATTGCTAGAGGTAGAGCACTTTTGCAAGAAGCTATGCAGTTTGCAAGTTCATCGAGGCAAACAAAGTTAATGAAAGAGGGACGACTCGCCCTTGCTCAAGCCTACATGAAAGAACAAGATTTCGAACTGGCACTTGCAGAAGCAAGAACGGGTACGATTAATGCGCGCAAAAATAGAGACATTCGCGGACAATTAAGCTTCCTTTCACTACAGCTTAGTGCATTTGTATCTTTAGGAGAGTTTAAAAAAGCCTTGGATGTTCAATCCGTTATTCAGCAGTTACGAGAAGTATTACTCGACTCAGAAAACAAGACGGCCATTGAGGGGCTGCAGGCTGAAATAGAGCTTGTACGTCAGTCCCGTACGTTAGAAAAACTAGAGGAGTCGAAGCAGCTTGTACTTGCCCAAGCAGAGCGTGAAAGTTTACAAACCACCTTGTTTTGGAGCGTGTCTCTGGCAGCGCTGCTGCTGACTTTTTTGGTTTGGAGTCGTTACAAACAACGCCAACAAACTATTATTCTGCGCCGAGAAGTTAGACAACAAACACTAACACTACAAGAGAAAAACCAAGAGTTAGAGCAAGCCTACAAAACTCTGGAAGAAGTAAGCTTACGAGACCCTCTGACCGGCTTGTATAACAGACACTATCTTGAGTCACAGCTTCCAGGCGAAATTAGACGCAGTCAGTTTTCAGCTAAACAAAACCCAAATACCGATAAGTCTAAACAGGACTTGCTGTGCCTGCTTATTGATATCGATCACTTTAAACGTATTAACGACGATTACGGACACATGGCAGGGGATAAGGTGTTGTCGGCATTTGCCAGCGTCCTAAAAGAGGTATTTAGGCAGACCGACCTCATTATTCGTTGGGGCGGCGAAGAATTCTTGGTAGTGTGTCGACAATCAAACAGAGAAGAACTGCCAGACCTTGCAGAGCGTTGTCGGGAAATGGTGGCTCGCACGTCTTTCGATATAGGTTTAGATGAACCTATCTACATTACTTGTAGCATTGGTTTTTCACTTCTCCCCCCAGATAAGGAGGATGATTTTGATACCGCGTGGAAGCGCACATTTGCTGTTGTAGATTATGCTCTCTATGCGACTAAACTGTCAGGAAGAAATGGCTGGGTGGGGGTTATAGAAACGCTACAAACACAGAGAGCGCACCCAACCTTGTTAGATACTAAATTCAACTTTCCTGGTTCAAGAATTGCGACGTCTTTTAATAACGTAGCCAGTATTAAATGGCCAGACACCCTCGATAAATAGCAGTAGAGGAAACGAGACATGTATAGAGGAAGCTGCAGTTGCCAAGCCATTCAATATGAAATTGAACATATTGATGAGCTAGAAGCCGACAATGAAACGCTCACACAGACAGATACTAGTAAACTAAGTATGGCGGTTGAAAAAGAGAGGCTCATTATTGACTGTGCGCCCTCTACGTTAGCCGAGTTACATGAAGCAAACGGCGAAACGCACCATGTATGCAACGTGTGTGGTAGCGTGATATGTGTGGAAGTAAGCCCAAATAAAGTGCTACTTGATTTAACCTTTAGTGGTCACGACGTCTTGGCCGAGCCCCACCGCCAATTTGTCTTCTAGAACGTTCGTGTTTAGGTGAGCCCAATTTGGCTTATTTCAGCCTGAGTAAAAATATGGGATAGCTAACTATGCATCCCCATGTTCATTAGCGTAAATAGAAAGGGTGAGAAGCATCTCACCCTTTTCGCGTTAGTGCCTAAAGCTATTATAACAACCGTTTAGTCACTATTTTTAATATCTTCCATGTGATACTTATCAATTAACGAATAAAGTGTTGGCCGGGTAACACCAAGCAGCTCAGCAGTTTTCGACATGTTTTTGTCCGCTTTTTGATAGGCTCTTCTTATAGCGCGACTTTCAGCTATTTCTCTCACTTCACGTAAGTTTAATGTTTCAGGCTCATCATGGGCATCTACTGGCATTAGCCCTAAGTCATCCGGTTGTATGACCGTACCTTCGGCCATGATTACCGCTGACTTGAGCTTGTTTTGCATCTCGCGAATGTTACCTGGCCACTTATGAGCCAGCATGGCATTAACAGCGGTTTCAGAGAAGCTCTTAGCTTTAGCTTTAAACTCTTCGCGGTAAATGTTCAAGAAAGTACGGGCCAGCAGAATGATATCTTGGTCTCGTTCGCGCAGTGGCGGGATCACAATGGGCATTTCACCCACGCGATAATATAAATCTTCTCTAAAAGTTTCCTGTGCTACCATTGCTTGTAAATCTCGGTGAGTCGCACAAATAACGCGTATATCAACGGGAATTTCATTGCGCCCACCAACCCGTTCAATCACTCTCTCTTGCAAGAAACGGAGCATTTTAGCTTGTAAACCAATAGGCATATCACCAATTTCATCTAGAAATAGAGTACCACCTTGTGCCGTTTCAATTTTACCTATAGTGGTTTTATTGGCGCCAGTGAACGCGCCTTTTTCATATCCGAATAATTCACTTTCAAGCAGATTTTCTGGAATAGAAGCACAATTAATGGCCACAAAAGGTTTATCTTTTCTTGGGCTGTGTTCATGGATACTTCGTGCAAACACTTCTTTACCCGTGCCACTTTCACCGAGCAGTAGCGTGCTAATATCGGTATTTGCAATCTTCTCGGCGCGGCGCACCACTTTTTGAATGGCTTCGCTGTTGCCAACTATCCTAGACATTCCAGAACGCGTTCGCGCTAAAATGCTGTTCTCGTGTTCTAATTTCGACAGATTCAATGCCCGATTAACGAGTAGTTTGATTGTGTCTGAATCGATTGGTTTTTGATAAAAATCGTACGCACCGAAATCAATTGCCTTAAGTGCATTTTGCTTATCATTGTTACCCGTGACCACGATGACCTTTGTTCTCGGTGCCAGCTTGATGATGTCGTGAAGAATTCGCAAACCTTCAGAGGCATTTGCAGGGTCGGGTGGAAGTCCCAAATCTAAAGTAACCACTTTAGGTTCAAAACGACGCAACTGAGCAATCGCAGAAGTATGATCGCCAGCAAAAACAACATTATAATCCGTAAGGCTCCATTTAAGCTGCTTTTGAATACCTAAATCATCATCTACTACCAAAATGGTATCGGTCATTTCATCATCCTATTCATCTACTTCATCCGTCCAAGGAATGTGGATTTTGTCACGTAAGGATCCACTTTCTAGTTATTTATTCTATCCTATCGGAAAATGCAGCGTAAAACAGCTACCCCGTCCCGGTTCACTTTGTACCGTTAGTTTACCACCAATAGACTCAATGTAGGTTTTCGCGTCGTAAGCGCCGATTCCCATACCGGCATTCCCTTTTGTGGTATCAAAAGGTTTAAATAAACGTTCTTCGATAAAGCTTTTTTCCATACCCTCGCCGGTATCTTCTATCATAACAAGCTGGGAATTACTGTCGGAATTGGCAGTAATCACCACATCAACCTCACCATCATCGCCCGTGGCCTGTTGTGCGTTACTGATTAAGTGATAAAAAACATTGGCTACTTTTTCTTTATCAACCATAACGGCAGTTTCTTTCAGCACATGCACTTTTGGAATAGGTTTCAAACTTAAACAACGGCTGCCCACCACATCTTTAGCGATATCTGACAGTAAAAACTCAGCATCAACCCCTTCTTGCACCGCTTTTTTGTCAGTGAGCTGTTTAAGCATTTTCTCTATTCTAGCTTTAGTGTGCTCTAAGGTTTCGAATGTATCGTCGATAAACTCAGGATTGTGCTTGTGCTGTTGAGCGTTCGCTAAAATAAGGTCAACTTGCGCAAGTACATTTTTTAAATCATGTAGTACAAAGGCAGACATGCGATTGAACGCAGCGAACTGTGCATTTTCAGCCACAACTTGTGCTGCCTCATGATGCTGCATATAGGTACCCACTTGTTCAGATACCGCAGTAAGGTAGTCTTTAACTTCCCAATTAAGGCTTATTTTCTCCTTATCACCTGGCGCAAGTACAGCAAATCCCCATAGACCGCCGTCTTTCAAAAAAGGTACAAAGAGCTGGTAGCCCCACTCTTTTAAAGCGTTTCGGTCTAGTTTAAGCCCGTCATAATCAAAAGGCTTGACCAGATAAGCATCCGTATCGATTATCCAACCGTTTTTATCACTGTATTGCGCCAAGGTTTCTAGCGTAGCGCAAGTAGCACTGCCTTTTGTTTCGTTGATTGTACTTGGAATGGGAGATGCTTCGGCCACAAGTTCATAACCATTTGCATTCGCCTTAAAGAGCATGCCCGATTCGTATTGAATAGCGTTTAGCATACCCGTTAGCCCTGCGTGATAAACATCGGAGGACGAATCGCCGGCCCGAGTTAGCCATTGAGTTAATTTAACCCACTCAACGCGATAGTCGAACTGATTGGCAAAGAAGTGCTTTGTTATAAAAACTTTGATCTTGGTTCGAAAAGCATTTGACAAAAATACAGTGGCTAACAAAGCAAATGACATCACCACGAGGATAATTTGCACGGTAGCGCCCCAGTTGCCGCCCACATAATTGATGGCATAGCCCACCACAGCCATAACGAAGAGATAACCTCCTGCCACTAGCAGTAATGAACTGTGTAAAACCACATCACGGGATATAAATATATCTATCCCCCAATGATGGATACGACGAATTGATATCACCAGTAAAGGCATAAGCAAGAAGTAGATATAACCCCTTGCGGCGATATAACCAATTTCCACCTGGTTGACCATGGTGGCGTTGGCATAAGTCACAAACTCAAATAAGTTTGTTGCGCCGAGATAAATAATAAGCGGTTTGAAGGCCCACTGCTCTCTTCCTGCTTGGCGGTAGACAACCTCCAAAAGCACAAGCACTTCTAAAGAAAGTATGATTAAAACAAGAAAACTCCACGCTGGGTTAATTGCTAACAAATAGGGTGCGAGAAGCGCAATAAGCGCTGGGGCAATAATAATCAGCGTAATTGGGCGTTTTAATACAGCAGCGATATTACTGAAGTTGGTTTGAATACAAGCAGACAAAAACAGAAGCCAAGCCAGCTGCTTTGCTACATCAATACTGAGTAGCCAGCTAAGAGAAATGGGACCAAAAAGCGAGGTGATTAAACTAGATGACCATAAAAAAGTGGTAGCGGTCGCTAGAACGAGTAAGTGTTTGGCTACCCCTGGTTTTCGTACTGTTAGCAGTAACAATAAAAGAGCTAGGTGCGCCAGACTATTTAACCCATAGCCTACATCTGAAATCATCCTTTTATCTCACTTTTATTATCATTATTAGGAGGCATAGATCTACTTAGTCGTAAATCGTTTTACTGATGATACTCGATTTACACCGACCATGTTAGATGCTGCATTAGC
>JAXHTT010000270.1:0-2475 GCA_034190055.1 Pseudomonadota bacterium
CTGCCCATCGCGACTAAGTTCAATTTCAAGCTCAGTGCCAGGATCTGTTTCAGCAATCATATCGAGCGTTTTGGACGCACTTTCCAAACGCACACCATCAATGGCCACTATTATGTCACCAGGGCGAATACCCGCGGTGTCGGCAGGACTGCCTTTGGCTACAGCCTGCACATCAATACCTGGGCGGTTGCGGTTTTCTCCGCCTACAAAGCCAAGTTGGCCGCGTACAACTCGTCCATTACTTATAATTTCATCCATAACGCGCTTAGCCAGTTCATAGGGGACTGCAAAGTTAATTCCGTCTACATTGCGAGCGCGATTATTTGAATCTAGAACTTGGAAATTGGCATTGGTGATCCCCAGTAAAATGCCATTGCTATCTACTAAAGCGCCACCAGAGTTTCCCTGGTTCAATACTGCATCGGTTTGAATGAAATCCACATAGTTCGACAGGCCATTGCGACCCGCTCTACTCACAATGCCCTGGGTGATGGTCTGACCCAAATCAAAAGGGTTGCCAATCGCCATAACAACATCGCCAACATGGGTATCGGGTTCTGAAACCTGAGGAATAATGTGTAGATTATCAGCAGTTACTTTTAAAACAGCAAGGTCGGTGAGTGGGTCGGTACCTACAATCTGTGCTTCTAAAATACGTCCGTCTTGCACTGCTACGTAAATGCTATCGGCATTGGCTACGACGTGATGGCAGGTAAGTAGGTAGCCGTTCTCTGTCATGATAACACCAGAGCCCAAGCTGGTGCGCCCACGAGATTGATTTCGAAATAGACCTGAGCCGTTTTCGATACTAACACTGTAAATGTTTACGACAGCAGGCGCAGAACGACTTAGCGCTGCAAAATAGCTTTCGCGACTAGCGCTAACAGAAGGTTCATTAAAAAAGCCTTGAGCGAGCCCCTTACCTTGCCGAAGCTCTGGCAAAAAAATCAGCAGCAAACTCGCAACGGCGACGCCTAGGATGATAGATTTTAGTAAGAAGTTAAATATTGAGCGGCCAGTCACAAGTCACACTTATCGTTGTCTGTCGCACTTACTCCATACGCACCGTCATTGAGGTACTACTTCACAAATTAAAAGCGCAACAATCTGAAATTATCGTTATTGATGTAAAGGATATCACTTTATTTACTAAACTACCGTAGTGAAAAGCAAATTTTGTGTAACCCGATACGTCAGAAAATTGTGTTAGAAGTATAGTATTGTAGACAGCGCCAAGTTAATAATTTAGCTCAATAAAAAACGGCGCTTTCAAAGCGCCGTTTAACATGTATTCCTGTTTAGAAATTAGTAACTTTGAGCGCTGAGCTCTACTGCCTGATAACCAAATAAAGGGTAGAGTTACCGCGTTTTACGTTAAGTGCGATAACGCCTTTAGCTTCGTCTAGTGCGTTTCTGAACTCGGCAACTGTTGATGTGCGAACGCGGTTAACACCAATGATCACATCTTCTGACTGAAGACCAATACGCGCCGCAGGTGCACCACGCTCAATCTCAGATACGACTACACCCGCATTGCCAGCATCGTCGGTACCATTAGACAGTGTGGCACCTTCTAGGGCTGGGTGAATTTGAGCCGCAGTTACCGTGGTATCAGTAGCATCGTCTAATACAACGTCTACGTTCATTTTCTTACCTTTGCGCATAACGGTTAGCTCAACCTCAGCGCCAGCACCCATACTTGCAATTTTTGCACGTAGTTCTTGGAAGCTGTGAAGTTTTCGACCGTTAATCGCAGTAATAATATCACCTGCTTGAAGACCGCCTTTCTCTGCAGCAGAGTCAGGCTGTACTTCGCTAACGAAGGCACCAATATTTACTTCGGCATTCATAGCTTCGGCAAGACCAGCATCAATATCGCTACCTAGAATCCCCAGGAGACCACGACGCACTTCGCCATATTCAGCTATTTGATCAACAAGGCTTTTCATCATGTTGGCAGGGATAGCAAAACCAATACCTACGTTGCCACCGTTAGGGCCGAAAATAGCGGTATTGATACCAACCAATTCACCGTGAAGGTTAACCAAAGCGCCACCTGAGTTACCGCGGTTAATTGCTGCGTCAGTTTGAATGAAGTCTTCGTAACCACCAATGTTTAAACCTGAACGGCCTAAAGCACTTACAATACCTGAGGTAACCGTTTGAGAAAGGCCAAATGGGTTACCAATAGCTACTACAAAGTCACCAACGCGTAAAACGTCAGAATCCGCCAGTGGCAATGCTTTTAAATCATCTGGTTCTATCTTAAGTAAGGCGATATCACTTTGCTCATCAGAGCCCAGCTTTTTCGCTTTGAACTCGCGTCCGTCTGTCAATTTGACGGTGATTTCGTCCGCGTTATCAACAACGTGATTGTTGGTAACGACATACCCTTTATCGGCATCTATGATGACACCGGAGCCAAGGCCTCGGAAAGGGCGTTCTTGAACTTGCTCTTGCGGCGCACCGAAGAAG
>JAXHTT010000271.1:0-2423 GCA_034190055.1 Pseudomonadota bacterium
AGCAGAAAAAACTGATGCAATAATTGAAAAGAAAGTTGAAAACTTGAACCAGCAACCTCTTATGGGAGTGGAGAGAGAGGGTATACCGGGAAGACTGTTAATAATTCCAGAGGTTTCAATGATTGTTTCATATTTCATAAAAGACGACATTATTCACATTCTTCGAGTTTTACACCAAA
Source organism: Pseudomonadota bacterium (assembly GCA_034190055.1). Taxonomy (GTDB): domain Bacteria; phylum Pseudomonadota; class Gammaproteobacteria; order Enterobacterales; family Alteromonadaceae; genus Alteromonas. Next base: position 180 of record JAXHTT010000271.1, read on the forward strand.
AGCAAAAATTCCCTGTAGGCAACTAACTTTTCAATAACGGTCGCAGGCATGTGGGGCATAATGGCGAAGCCGCCCCGCATGTATGCGTCCCAGCGAACGCAGTGAGTGTGTTTATTGATTTGTTATCTTCTTTCCTTGATTTCCCAAAAGAAGACCATTAACACTTAAGTCCTCGTCCAATTGAGGCCAATGAATACCTTCGCCATCACCCAGTATCTCCCAATCTTTGAGTTGATCTTCAGTCGCAGATGAAAGCGATGGGAACCAAGCTAAAGGAACGGAAAGAGTGCGGCCATCAATTAGACTGATAATAAGTGAGTCTGAGTCAAAACTAACTGAGTGTGCAAGAGGGTGATGTTCAACTGCTAAAATAGCCATTCCAAGCCTCCAAAAATGTTTCTCTATTTTCGACCACCAATTGCTCGAGTTTTCTCAACTCTTTCGGTGGAAAACGAGTAGAGCTAGCTAAAGCAACGGGCTTTAACCAGAATTTAGCAAGCATCTTCTCTCGCTGAATATGAATGTGTGCGGCTTCACCGTTTTCATTACTATAAAAGAAGAAACGATAAGGCCCTAATCTTAATACTGTCGGCATACAGTAAGATTATCGCAGAAGAGCACATATGCCAATTGGAAGATAACGCTAAGCTTTGGGGCGCTAGCACGTGGGCTAAAATCCGAGCGGAGCGAGTCAGCCCACGTGTTAGCGTCCCAGCGACCGGAGGGAGTGCCAACAGCGTTTTGTTAGGCGTACAAAGAAACGTACGCAGCTTTGCTGCCACCACTAGCCAAATAGGCCGCGTGTTTAAATTATTGGATTTAAGATAAAACAACCCTGTTCGAAATGCTAGATGTTAACGGCAATGCTCGATAAATGAGCGAGTTTAGAAGACTGGTGATGTTGAATGTTGGCGTTTCGGTGTTAATAAAAAGCGCGTTGCTAAAGCCGTTGAAATAACTGAGAAAGCTAGCTGTGAAGACAACCTAGCGAAACAACCTTAATGCTGTAATGTCACGGCTGAACCTACTTTTTAATGCTGTAAGAAAATGACGCCTAACACCCGCATAACGGGCAAAAAGATGTAGGCTAAAATACCAAGCGAAGCGCTGGGAGCCTACTTATTTTTGTCCCAGCGAACGTAGTGAGCGAGTTTATGCGCTTGTTAAACCAACAATGATAGCCTAAAATGACCTAATTAAAGACCTTTTAGGAGACCGTTATGGCGGCGAGAGTTTTGGCGGAAGTTGCTGCAAGTATTACAGAACTAAAAGCAAACCCTATGAAAGTTGCGAGCAGTGCATATGGCGATCCTGTCGCTATATTGAATAGGAATGAACCCGCATTCTACTGTGTCCCGGCTGAGATTTACGAAAAAATGATGGATCGTTTGGAGGATCTGGAACTACTACAGCTTGTTAGTGAAAGGCAAGGTGAAGAAAGCGTTTCGGTGAATTTGGATGACCTATAAATTAGAGTTTAAAAGAAGCGCCCTAAAAGAATGGAATAAACTAGGTAGGACTTTGCAGCAACAACTGAAAAAGAAGTTAGCAGAGAGATTAAAAGCACCGCACGTAGCCCCAGATAGAGTGTTAGGTGCCGATAATGTTTATAAAATAAAATTACGACAATCAGGATATAGGTTGGTGTATCAGGTACTTGATGACGTAGTTGTAGTTACAGTGCTAGCAGTGGGAAAACGCGAGAGAAATGAGGCTTACAAAAAAGCATTAAAGAGACTTGATGCTGAATAAGGGTTTAACTTTTAAATAAGGGGCGCAGACGCGTGGGCTATAATGCGAAGCAGCCCACGTGTATGCGTCCCAGCCTGCGCCAGCAGGCGACTTAATTTTTTTGTTATACACAAACCGTTTCTTAACTGCCAGCATGTTGAAGAAAATAGGGTAAAAGAACTGAACAAAACAACCAGCGTTTTTAACTTTTACTTGCTGCCAAAGAAGAGGGCGGCTTGAGTTGAAAAACAGAGCTTACAAGCAACCTTCGATGCAAGCCAAAAACTAAAACGAGCCTCCAAAGCTGTTGTAATAAAGCGCTTAACTTTGGTTCGATTTTTACTAAAAAATGGGTGGTGTATAACTTCCCAGCGAGCGAAGCGAGAGCCTTCAGTGGTTTGATAATCATTGAGCCTCCTCCCTATTAGCATAAACTGAGTTTATCCTAATAGGCGACCAAACCAAGGGAGAAAACTCAATGAACTTTTATACTAATACACATCCGTACTATTG
>JAXHTT010000272.1:0-2405 GCA_034190055.1 Pseudomonadota bacterium
CGCAATACACCATACCGCGCAAATAGCACGAATAGGATTCGACAAAGGTTGTAATCTTTCTGATGTGAAAATAAATGGTGCGTCTACCCTGATTCGAACAGGGGACCTCTACCATGTCAAGGTAGCGCTCTAACCAACTGAGCTATAGACGCATATAGAACTGTGTTGCACCTGTGAGGTGGGCGAATGCCGGACAACGGCGCGTATAATACTTAGCATAGGCGCCACCTGCAAGAAAAACTTATTAAAAGAAGGTTCAAGTGACTAATTTGACAGCAATTAGCCGCTTACCTAACGATTAACCATCCCTTTTTATATCATATTAAATGGTAGTGGCTTGATAGCGTCCACTAAGGTTCCGTCATTTACAGCACGCATAAAGTATTCACCCAGCCTGTCGGTTTCTTGTAATACCGTTTGCCAGTATTTAATGCGCGTATCAGCATCTAGCACTTCAAAATCTTTCCTGTCTGGAATTTTGCTATAAGGCAAATTTGCTACAAAAGAAGATGAAGGGACTAACATCACCACATTATCGTAGCTTGAACTATGAGGCACCCTGCCCTTTAAGCCCTTATCAAACCATCCCGGGATAGGTTTATTATAAAAGTGCGGATACAGGACTAAACCGTCATCCGGTCCAAACGACAGATCAAAGTGGTAGTCGATAATACCGCCATCGCGATACATACCTACTGGCGCACCTTCAATTACCGGTACACCTTCAATCACAATGGGAATAGAACCCGATGCAAGTAATGCTGCGTGTATATTACCTTGTGTCAGTTCATGGTACTTGGTAGGAAGCTGGTAGGGGTCGTTAATGGCAAAGTCCGTATTCGGAGTAGAAAAGACATAACGTGTGTATAAGCGCGACAAATTTTTGCGATTAACCGTGTTAGCCGCTGCGCTCATAGCTAAGCCCGAAAGCTGTCTAAATTTACTCTCAAAGCGAGTAGCGCCTAAACACTTCGCAACAATAAGGTGGGCTTTAAATCGGGAATTAGACAGCACCTCTTGCTTGCCTGCTTCGTTTACCATTTCTTTCAACAAGTCTTCGGCTTTAGCCGTAATTTCTCTTGGTGTTGGTTTTTCACTATACGTTGTTGTTGAGTAAGACGTCGCTAGACGGTTTATGGCAGCCAAGGGGTCGTCTTGAACAGCGCAAATTGCACGAAACGCACCTGCTGATGAGCCTATAACATGTATTTGATGGTCTATATTGGCAAACCACTCAGGAAATAGCACCCGGTCTAGGCCCGCAAGTGAAAACCATTTGGGGCCGCCAGAAGCCCCCAAAAAATAACTAAACAACTCAGGAATAAACCCGTTTTTCATTATGGTTTCACGTGCTTTTTTACCTGCATATATGTCTAAGGGTGCCACTCAATTTCCTTGCTAAGTTTTTTAAATGAAGCTCTAATACAAGCTTTGCTACAAGCGCTAACTAATAGCGATGTTTAGATATTTATGGGGCAACAAGCCGCAGTTAGTAGACGCCAAAGCTGCACCATTTAATAAGTTCAGAGGAATTTAACAGTTAGAGGGGTAAAAGTAACCTTTATGGCGATAGCCTCACATCTGCTCAGACCAGACTTATCAGGGATTTCACCCGAATTTTAAGGCCTGAGTGCATCTATCACTTTTAGAAATATCTGATACTCATCATCAGTGATATTTTCTAATCGATTATTTTGCCAGCATATGATTTTGGGTAACAAGGTTTTGTAAATTTGCTCCCCTTTTATTGACAGTGAAATAAGCGTGGCACGCTTGTCATCTGTACAGGAACGTTTGTGGATAGCGTCTCGTTTCACCAGTCGCTCTAGTGCTCGTGAGACTTGAACTTTATCAAGACGTGTTGCCATAGCGAGTTCTTTTGCCGTTAGCGAAGACACTGGCACACTATCTTTAGCAGCACCTAACGTGGCGAGGATACGCCACTCTGTGTTGGTAAGCTTATATTCAGCATATTCGCTTGCGAGAGACTCACTTAAGTCGCTTGCTAGCATTGCCACCTTATAGGCAAGCATGTCTTCTAGCTTCATGTGCTCTTTCCTTTTATTAACGTAAGCCGGTCAACGCCTGTCATTAACAGTGTAAAGCTAGCGTACCGATGCCTGCTTCTTCATCATCCCGCCAACTGTATACCTATCATTGATTTACATTTCATTTACCTCTAGCCTAAAACACATAGTTTCATTTGCAACTACTTTATTATTGGTCTGGGAGTAGAGCCAGACACTGGTCACGTCTATCGGAGCGTATATGGATAACTTGTCTTATTTAACGGGCTTTAACAACGAGCACGAAACTGAAGCGCTGCCAGGCGCCCTTCCTAAAGGTCAGTTCAGCCCGCAGAAGGTGAACTATAAGCTCTATGCTGAACAGTTTAGCAGCACGGC
>JAXHTT010000273.1:0-2387 GCA_034190055.1 Pseudomonadota bacterium
ATGGTTTTTTAACCGCTATGACGCACCCAGACAATAAGGCGTCGCAAACGCTATTGCAGCGACTAGGGTTTAAAAAGCAGGGCCTCTACTTCGATAAAACATTCCCAAAACAGCATTTGTTTAGAGTTGAGCTTCAGCCATAGATGATTCCGCTCTATGGCTGAATGTATAACGCTTTTCGGCCAAAGCCGATACAACCTTATAGCGGTGGCAAGACAGTCATTTTTTTAATAATGATTGGCTCAATGGGTACGTTATTCGCGTTAAGGCGAAGGGAGTATTCAGTTTCTACTTCTGACATAGCATCAACAATATCTTCGCCTTCTACAATTACGCCAAACACTGCATAGCCCCAATCTCTGCCTGGATTTAAGCTGCTGTTATCGTTCACGTTAAAGAAAAACTGTCGGTTTGCGGTATGCGGATCACTTTGTCTTGCCATTGCAATGGTGTGTAGGTCGTTGGTTAAACCATTACCTGACTCATTGAAAATATCGGGGAAGTTTGATTTGCCATTGAAGTCAGCAGTATAGCCTCCACCTTGCACAACAAAGCCGGGCACGATGCGATGGAATATCGTGTCTTCATAGGCTCGCTTGTCCACATAACGAAGAAAGTTATTTACCGTAATTGGCGCGCGTCTTCTGTCTAGTTCAACCACGATATCGCCCATGGTCGTTTCAATTTTTACTCGTGGGTAATAATTATCGGGCTGAACATGAGACCCATCATCTTTCTTGGCCATAACCGACGAACTGCTGCCAATCAGCATAACAGCGGTCATAAGTGATAAAAGTATTTTCTTCATAAAAATGCCTTTAAATATATTCCTTAATTTGAGCGCTTCTTTGCGCAGCTTTCTTTATGCACTTTTCTTTGCGCTTAGCGTTTTGCAGTGCCTAAGATAACGAACTTTTTATCACTCGCAAGTACCTTGGCGCCACCAAACAGCTTTTTAAGTTTAATGTGGTAGTCGAGGTGTCGGTTGCCAACCACCACCAAGTGACCACTTTTAATCAGCAATTCACGAGAGTCAGTAAACATTTGCCATGCAATATGGTCTGTGATCGCGTTTTGCTGATGAAACGGAGGGTTACACAAAATCTTGGTAACAGCAGGTTTATTTTCACGGTTTAAGAGTGTTTCTAAGCAGTTACTTGCCACAAACTCGCACTGGTCAATTTTATCCGGAAAGTTGTTTAGCACGTTGAGTCGGGCACTTTCTAATGCCATGTAAGACTCATCCACAAATATCACTTTGGCGTCAGGGGCAAGAGACAGTGCGTTTACACCCAGTACACCATTACCACAGCCCAAATCTACCACAACGTCATTGGCGCTTACCGTCATGTGCTCCAGCATAATACGCGCGCCAATATCCAGCGACTGCCGAGCAAATGTGTTGGCAAGGTTATCGATAGTAAGCTCTGCGCCCATGGTGCTTTTACACTGCCAGCGCGTAGGATAGGGAGAGTCAGCGAGTTTCAGAGACTCACGTGGCGTTGCAAAAACAAGTCGAGATTTCTTTTTAGCAAGAGAGGTGGTTGTAGGGCCAATATATCGCTCAAACAAGTTAAGCACCGACTTCGTAATGGCCTTCACTTTGCCCGTTGCGACGATGCGAGTATCAGGCGTAACATATTTCTGTAAATCGATAAGCTGTTGTTCTAACAAAGCGAGGGCGCGAGGGACTTTTATGACGATAAGGCTAGGTGCAGTTTCTGGTTTAAACGTTAAGCTTTGTACACTAGTTAACGTTTGCAGCGGTGCGGTCGCAAGCTCACTCGTACTGTCATCTACTGATGCATTGAGTAACTGATTGGCTTTTAAGTTCTCAGACAGTGAACGCAATGAAATATAGGAATCGGACACCCAGTAAGGCGCCAAATGGGAAAACCAGCAGCCTAACGCACCAAAGTCATCATTGAAGATCATCATTGACCCATCATTCTCATCGCTACCAACTGAGAGAGGTGTTTCACTTAATAAAGTTTCGATGTGCTCAATAACAAGCTCATCTGCGCTATCCCATGCTTGAAGACTTACGTGCTGGTGCTTTTCAGGGTAGCGAATCAGTGAGAACTGGCGGTCGGCTAATATAAATTCTGTATTCATTGGGATCTGTTTTTAGAGAAGGCTCAAAGCATTATCTACTAGGGAATGCTCATTTAATTTATGTGCTAATGTCTATCTTATCATATCAACCACTTGGCTCTAGCGAATAAGCCGTTATTCTTCGGTATTGGATGCACCTTGTATAAAGCACGACATTTAACGATGACAGAGCAATCCGCACTGGAAAAGCATGCGTACTCATTGAAAAGAAGGTGTAATTACACAAGCTCTAAAGGGGGCATTGGCACCGTCAACCGCTATGTAGATAGCTA
>JAXHTT010000274.1:0-2385 GCA_034190055.1 Pseudomonadota bacterium
GAAGTTCCCGCGCCACCATCGGAGAGTGTGCCCGTAGAACCAGCAGAAATAGAATAAAGCGCCTAAAGCCACTGTTGTAGCGATCGCTTTAGCGATTCATATCGATAAATAGCCTAAAGCCTGTTCGTAGTAATCGCTTTAGCGATTTATATCGATAAGCAAAACATTGGTGTGAGATACATCTTCAATAGCAATATTCGGCTGCAGCACAACCTGATTAGAGCAGAGAATAGACTGCCCATGATGACTAGCTAGTTGAACTTTAAATTGGGGGGTAGTGGGCAGATTATGAATTCGCTGCCAACTAATACCGGCAAAAGCGAACACATCAAGTGCACCTGTAATGGCAGATGCCAAGGCTTGATCGAAACCAAGAACAGTAACAGTTAATTTCGCGCTATTCATAAAAGTAATTAAATTTATAAGGAGACATAAAAGATAGTGATTTATGGCGGTATTAGCCATTATTGTGTCATAAATGACAATAATGGCATGGTAACGAATATGACACAATGCATTAACAAATATTCGTAGAGGACAGGACACTATGGCCGACCAACTCATTCCACGTCGCGAAATGCAGTTTCAGCTGTACGAGGTATTGAATACAGCAGCACTGTGTGAAAAGACACGCTTTGAAGAACACAATGTCGAAACCTTTAACGCCGTCATAGATATAGCAGAAAAAATGGCGGAAGAGTTGTTTCTTCCTCACAACGATGTTGCCGACAAAAATGAGCCTACCTTTGATGGTACAAAAGTCTCAATGATTGACGATGTTAAAGTCGCCTTTGATACATACAGAGAATCAGGATTTATTGCGGGTCACTTCGATTTTGAAGATGGCGGTATGCAGCTTCCAGTAACCGTGATGAATGCCTGCGCTGGGTATTTTTTAGCTGCAAACCCGTCGTCTACTGCTTATCCATTTTTAACAGCGGCTGCCGCCAACGTAATTAAACACTTTGCCTCAGAAGATATAAAAAGCGCATTCCTTCCAAAAATGTTGGCGGGTGATTTTACCGGAACAATGGCGCTTACTGAGCCTCATGCGGGTTCGTCCCTTGCCGATATCCGCACCTCTGCGAAGCCACAGGATGATGGCACATATCGCATTAAAGGCAGCAAAATTTATATCTCCGGCGGTGAACATGAGCTTTCCGATAACATTGTTCATTTGGTATTAGCAAAAATTCCTGGCGGTCCTGCAGGTGTTAAAGGCATTTCACTATTTGCCGTACCTAAGTACCGTTTGGACGCAGACAACAAGCCAGATGTGCGCAATGATGTAACTCTTGCCGGCCTTATTCATAAAATGGGTTATCGAGGCACCACTTCAACGGCGCTAACGTTTGGTGAGAATGGCGATTGTCATGGCTACCTTATTGGTGAACCCCATCAAGGTTTGCGCTATATGTTCATGATGATGAACGAAGCACGTATTGGTGTGGGCTACGGTGCGGCAATGATAGGGTATCGCGGCTATCGATATTCATTGGAGTACGCAAAAGACCGTACACAAGGGCGCGCCGCACCAAATTTAGCGCCGGAAGACGACCCAACGCCTATTATCAATCACGGTGACGTTCGCCGTATGCTGCTATCGCAGAAAGCGTATTGTGAAGGCGGTATGTCGCTTTGCTTATACGGCAGCATGCTTATCGATGAGATGGAAACCGAGGCAGACAGTGAAAAGCGTTCCGAACTCTCCCAACTTCTAGACTTATTAACGCCTGTATTTAAGGCGTGGCCGTCAGAGTTCGGTCCTAAAGCTAACGACTTAGCAATTCAAATTTTAGGCGGCGCGGGTTACACCCGAGAATACCCAGTTGAGCAGTGCTGGCGCGATAATCGCCTAAACCCAATTCACGAAGGTACTAACGGCATTCAGGCGTTAGACCTATTAGGAAGAAAGTTATGGCAGCACGACGGTAAAGGTTTGCAAGTGCTACTTTCTCGTGTCACGCGCGATATGAAGCGCGCAGAAACGCCAAGAGCACAGGCGCTGGCAGCAAAATTAAAACCTTATTTGGATCAGCTTGGCGCACTTATACAACAAGCTGCAGCAGACCTGCGCTCTGATAAGCAGTCTGTATTGCTAACCAACGCTAGCTGCTTCTTAAACATATTTTCAAGCTGTGTAGTGAGTTGGATTTGGCTGCGCCAAGCGAATGTTGCCGAGCAAGCGTTGAGTAATGGTGCAGGCGGACAGGATGTTGACTTCTACGAAGGAAAACTTGCAGCAGCAGAATATTTCTTAAATTGGGAATTACCGTTGGTAAGTCGCGATATAGAAGTACTGACGTCACGAGAAGCATCTTGCAACAATGTAAAGGCAAGCTATTTCTAAATACATAACACTAATTCGTGCGCGTAAGGCATTGC
>JAXHTT010000275.1:0-2339 GCA_034190055.1 Pseudomonadota bacterium
GGCTATGCCAAGCCCACTATTGGCGGTGATGACTACCATATAATGGTGCTCCACCTTGTTGGTCATCCATGTGAAAGCGTGGATATCTATGAAATAGAGGGGAAGCCAAAGAGTGAGCTTTCAGGTTTAGTTTCCAGCCGAATCTATTTGGGGGACCAAACTACAGTATGCCCACTTGCTAACCAATATATCAGTGGGTGGACGTCGGAGCATGTAGGCGTAAATCAAACCTACGTGACGTTGAAAATTAAAGTTGATGATGAGGCATTCCCCACAGGGCTAAACGAAATCAAATTCATTGTTCGTGGCCACAAGGTTTACGACCCCAGAAAAGACACGACGCAAGGTGGTGATGGCGAGCAGCGTTTCGATGATGAATCAACATGGGAGTGGTCAAGCAACCCATCGCTTTGTAGTTACGACTGCTTACGCCGATACGGCGCAAAGCCCGTTCCTCGTCGACGCCTTCCTATGGACTTTATTGCTGTTACCGCCAATTACTGTGACGAACAAGCTATTTACAGAGACGCAGAAGGCAATGAGCAAACAGGAACGCGTTTCGAAGTTAACGGTGTTTTAAACAATGGTATGCGTCAAGCCGACATGCTCAACCAGATAATGGCGTGCATGGGTGGAAGACCTTATCGCGTGGGCGGTGTCGTTTACCTAAAACCCGCTATGTATGCTGGCCCAGCAACAATAGTCATTGACGTAGATAACGACTCAATGACGTTTCCAGAGTACCGTCCTCATCGCCCTTACAAAGAAAAAATCAATACGGTTAAAACCGAGTATGTTAGCCCAAATCACAAGTGGCAAATGACCAATGCCCCTGTGGTAAAAAGCGAAGAGTACCGAGAGAACGACGGCGCTTATTTAGAGTTGAACCTGCGCTTCACGCTAATAATCCGCGACCATCAAGCGCAGCGAATAGGCAAGCTAGCAATGGAGCGTAGCCGCGCGGGTTTTATGGCTACACATATTGTCCCGGGTGTTAGGCTAGATATCATTCCTGGTACATGTATAAAGTTTGTTGATGTCGAAACAGGCGTAAGTAAAGAATTTACCGTTGAAGACAGAGACTTTGATACTGAAAAACATCAGACCAAACTGCAGCTAATAGAAGATGGCCCGCAGATTTACCCTGACAGCTTTGAAGCTGCTGAAGGCGACTTAACGCCAAACACATCTTTGCCAGATGCTACCGTTGTCCAGGCTCCTGAAAATTTACTGTGGACAACCACCCCAAATGACAGCTGGCGGCAAGGTGTTTTAACGTGGGACCATCCATCGCCGGCTAACGTGATCAGCTATGTTGTTTCAGTCAGCAACAAAGACAGCCAAACACCCGAGACTCAACTAACATTTACGCCTGCAAACAGAGCTCAGAGCTTGGCGCACTTGCCTGTTGGTGTTTATACCGTAGCAGTATCTGCACGAAACCGATTTAGAACCAGTCCAGGCATCGGACGAGACATTACTATTGGAGTACCGTCGACGCCCACGCAAGGTGTGGTAGTAAATGTGTTGCCTGGTCGCATTGTGATTAACGGCCCTACTCTTCCCCATAACAACGCAACATATGAATGGAAGTACTCCTATGATGGCGATGAGCAGGAACATTTCGATAGCGCCATTTATATGGGTAAAGGCGACACCGTTACTATTACAAACACCCCACACGACGGCATTATCTATGTTTGGTATCGGCTTGTTGATGGCGACCAAGTAGACCCGAATTGGCTAAGCTTCAGCGTGGCTGATTTGATAGGTACCACGTTCGACAGAGTAGACCCAGAAATCATATCTCGAATTCAATGGCCAGGTTTACCAGCGGCGCTGGGTGATCACATCGATGCTATTACCAACGATGTGGAGTATTGGAGCACGCAAACCAGCGAACAAGGCGACGACTATCAGCAGCTTATATACAACGTTACCGAAGCGGTAAGCGCTAACCAGATAAACAGCACAGAGATAATCGGCCTTAAACAAAAAGTAGGTACCAAAACCGTCGCTGCACAATTTACTGAGTTCAAGCAAGTGAATATCGGTTATGAAGATGAAAACGGAGAATGGGTAGTTGGTGCGCCCCTTGTTCGTGCTTTCGACGAAGTAAAGGTCGTGAACAAAGATGGTGACGAATTATCAGTCATCAACTTCATGCAAGCACTTGAGACACAACTAGGTGAATTGGGCGGCACTTATTACCTTGGCGTTGTAGATGAAAACGAAAATTTCACCGGGCTAAGTATACAGGGCGGTAATGGCGACAGTGACATACTGCTTTACATGGATAACCTTCGCTTTGCGAGTACTGCAGGTGAAGTATTCTTCTG
>JAXHTT010000276.1:0-2338 GCA_034190055.1 Pseudomonadota bacterium
GTGAATTATTCACTAGAAAGTGGCACAGCAGTGAGCGGTGAAGACTTTGTAAGCCAGTCTGGCACACTGACTTGGAGCGACGGCGACACTGTCGACAAAACGGTTACGGTAACGCTCATCAACGACAGTATTGAAGAAGGTAGCGAACAGTTTCGTTTAGTACTTACAGCAGAAGATGCAAACCTTCTTGGCGGTGTTGCGGAAACTCTCATTGCCATAAAGGATGATGAAAGTAATCAAGCCCCCATAGTAAATGCTGGCACTGACGTAGAAACCGATGTTAGAGCAAGCGTTGAACTTACAGGCAGCGCACAAGACCCTGAAGGTAATCTGGCGAGCATAGAGTGGACACAGACCGCTGGCGAAACAGTTGCAATAAACAGCGCTGACACATTAACTATGTCTTTCACCGCCCCTGCGAACGCAAGCAACTTAACGTTTGCCCTCAGCGCCACTGATGAATTTGGCGTTAGCTCTAGCGATACCGTGGTAGTTAACGTGAATGAAAGCGTAGCAAGTGTACCTGTTGAAAATAGTCCAAATAGTTCGAGCGGTGGCGGTACAACGACCCTATTGAGTATTTGCGGACTAATTTTGGCACTCGGACTGCGCCGTATTCAACTGCCGATTAAAAGGCCTAAACAATAGGCTAGTGAACAAAAATAAAGCAAACAAATCACAAAGCCGTTAGCGAGACGTGACAAGGCAATTAAAACTGCTTATACTTGCGCTCGCTTGTGGTTGTCATGCATAACAATTTGCAAATATAACTATACAGCGCATCTCAATATGGCCCCATAGCTCAGTTGGTTAGAGCATCCGACTCATAATCGGCAGGTCCCCTGTTCAAGTCAGGGTGGGGCCACCATTTCCTTCCTTACAACCCATGAAAAATGCAGCCTGTAGCGAATTTAGAAAGCTTTCGTTCCACTTCTGTTCCACTATTCATCCTAATGACAAGCTGATTATTTGCAATCTTTCTTTAAACAGAGTTGGTCTGTGAGTAAATTCAGAGGAGTATGAATCTGTAGAAGAAACTCACGACCTCTAGCCTACTTGAATATTGTTCCGTTTAGTCTTTCTTGAGCCAGCTCAGCCGCAACTCTGGCGTTTCTAGCTTGAGCTTCCCGATAGTGTCGCAATGCTTGCCCGCTTGTATGTCCTAGTAGTTTGGATAATATTGGATCTGGTAAGTCGTCTATTCTTGTTAACAGTGTTTCTCGAAAGTCATGAAGACGATATTTGTAGGTGCCAGATTCTTCATCATAAAAACCCAAAGCAAGTCGCATCTTCGTCCATTCGTTTTCAAAGTTAGCACGGGGAACCTTTGAATCGAAAGGAGAAGGAAAAAGGCAATCTGAAAAGATACCATTGCTTTCTTGCCAGGCCCTGTGGGTATTAATAATCTCACAAGACTCTTTTGAAAGGTGTAGGGTGATTTTCTTACCACCTTTTGCAGTGGTTCTTAATACCTGATTCTGAAAGTCTATCTGGCTGTATTTCAAAGTAACAGTCTGCTGTGTGCGAAAATGCCCTGTCATTTCTAAGCGCATGAAGAGCTTGAATTCACGATACATACGCTCCGATGAAAAGTTACCAGGGATAAGATAACTACTCATCGCTTTCAGATCTGCATCATCAACCGAGACATGTCGTGGTTCAGATTGCCTTTTGACGTTTTCACAAAATAGAAAGAACTTTCCTGGTTCAAGTAGATTATTGCGATTGCAATAATTAAAAGCAGCTTTCAAGCGAGTAAGGATTTTGTCATGCGTCCCTGGCTGCTCTTCATACGCTTGCATGTAGGTGGAGAATCTAGCAGGCGTTAGTCCACTCAGACTTTCATTGAGGATACAGATCCCCTCCACTCGCTTATTCTTATGAGTAACGTATTGATGTTTTGATAGATGAAGCCGCTCTAAACTTTCCAGGACACTATCTTCTTCAGAACCTTGTCCATGTTTTACTCGAACATTAAATTCGATATGAGTTTTAAGCATATCCCCAACGGTTGTGACTATTTGAGAGTGCAACCGATATTCTTCTGTCGTTGGCCGTCGTTCCAGTTTCTTAAGCACAAGAACGTATTGTTCAACTAGACCCTTTACGTTATCTGCCGTAAAACTTTCTTTATTGAACTGTCCTAAGCTACATCGCTGATTTCCGGTAGAGTGCACTGTGACATTAATAAAGTTGTTCGCAGTTTCCAACTTAACACCATTCACCCCATCAGACTTTATCGAGAATTTTCGCTTCTTGCTTGCAACTAGGTGATCGAAAACTGTTGGTGACAGTTTATCGATCGTCAAGTTAGACGCTGAAAACTCTTCACTGCATT
>JAXHTT010000277.1:0-2319 GCA_034190055.1 Pseudomonadota bacterium
GTTGCTGAGTTGGTAGACAAGTTAAAAAATGAAGCAAAGGTGATCTCATGAGCGTACTTGTATATGCAGAACACGATAACGCAAGCTTAAAAACGGAAACGCACAAGCTTGTTAACGCCGCACAAAAAATGGGTGGCGATATCCATGTACTAGTGGCAGGTGAAGATTGCCAAGCGGTTGCTGAAGCTGCGGCGCAAATTAACGGCGTTGCGAAAGTACTTGTTGCTGATAACGCTGCTTATAAGAACCAGCTTGCAGAAAATACGGCTGACCTAGTGGTAGAGCTTGCAGGCGACTACAGCCACGTTGTTGCTGCCGCGACTACAACAGGCAAAAACTTCATGCCTCGCGTAGCTGCACTGCTAGACGTAGCGCAAATTTCAGACATTATTGGTGTAGAGAGCGAAGATACCTTTGTTCGTCCAATTTATGCAGGCAACGCTATTGCTACTGTTCAATCATCTGATGCGAAGAAGGTGATCACAGTTCGTGCCGCATCGTTCGATGCAGCTTCAGCAGGCGGTAGCGCAGAAGTTACAGCAGTGGATGTTGTAAAAGGTAGTGAGAAGTCTGACTTTGTATCTGCCGAGCTTACTGAGTCTGAGCGCCCTGAACTAACGGCAGCAGAAGTGGTTATTTCTGGCGGTCGCGGTATGCAAAATGGTGATAACTTCAAGCTTCTTGAGGGTATCGCTGACAAACTTGGTGCCGCCATCGGTGCATCGCGTGCTGCGGTAGATGCTGGGTTTGTTCCGAATGATATGCAGGTTGGCCAAACAGGTAAAATTGTTGCGCCTCAACTTTACATTGCAGTAGGTATCTCGGGCGCAATTCAACACCTTGCAGGTATGAAAGATTCAAAAGTTATTGTTGCTATCAACAAAGATGAAGAAGCGCCAATCTTCCAAGTTGCTGACTACGGCTTGGTAGGCGACTTGTTTGAGGTACTTCCAGAGTTGGAAGGAACGCTTTAATTCGAGCTCTTAGGCTAGATAAGACAAAGGCTGCATTTATGCAGCCTTTTTTGTAGGGGTATTGTTATATGTACCTATGGCGAATCAAGATTCGTTTTGAAGCTGATTTACCACTCAAACACGCACAACTGAATTATCTTCTAGGCTAACAGGAGAGGGTGTATAAGCGTCGGCTGCCCAGTCGTTTTCCCATTTTTCACCATCGATAAGGTAGCGAAACTGATATTCGTGATCTTTTTCCAAATCCACTGTTAATGTGAAATCGCCGCTTTTAAGCTTTTTCATCGTCAGTGGCTGCGTTTTCCAATCAGTGAAATCTCCACATAGTGCAGCTTCTTTCGCATCTTTTGCTGCTTCCGCATTCAGTCGAAATGTCACTTTGCACAAAGGTTTTGATTTAAGGTATTGCTTCTTAAGACTCATAATGTGTTTTCCCTTCAACGTAGCGAAATCATTCCCGAGGCTATTTCCCATTAGAAAGTTAGCTTGAACAACAGCCGTCGGTTAACTCATAACCAATGAGTGCTCAAATAATCAACGAAAACCTGATAATTATCAATCTTACTTTGTATTCTTTTGATAATTTTTTATATTAGGCGTGCTGAATTTTTGAATGTGTACAAAAACAACAATTAGACACAAAATTTAACAATCTTAATTGAGCATAATAACCAAAAATCAGTACACTAGTGTTGAAACAATAATAATAGAATCTAGCGGGTTATCAGGTGATAAGTGAATAGGGTGGTAGTCTATAGCCAAATGTCACTAACACAGGTGCCTTCTTTCTCAGGGATAGTAAATGAAAAACTCCATGTTAATGAAAAGTGGTATTCCATTATTCATAGTGCTGATCGCGTTTATCGCCGCGACGGTTATGATCAAATCACGTAAGCCTCCAGAGCAAGTGCCCGTAGAAATTCCCGCTTTTCTCGTTGACGCAAAAGAAGTTTACTCAGAAGCAGTAAACTTTGTTGTCAAATCCCAGGGTAACGTAGTTCCGCAGAACAAAACGTCATTGAGTGCACAGGTCAGTGGTCAAGTTATAAGCCTGTCGAAAGTTTTTGTTGCTGGTGGAACTTTTAAAAAAGGCGATGTACTTGCCACGTTAGAACAAGATGATTATCGCACTGATCTTAAGCTAGCCGAAGCTGAATTGGCCCAAGCTAAAGCAGCCCTTCAAGAAGAAATAGCTCGCGGAAAAGTAGCCGAACAAGAATGGCGTTCAGTCAGAAACGTAGCACCGCCTGAGTTAGGCTTAAGAAAGCCTCAATTGGCAAAAGAACAGGCAAACGTGAAAGCGGCAGAAGCTAAGTTGGAGCGTGCTAAGCGTAACTTGGCTAGA
>JAXHTT010000278.1:0-2306 GCA_034190055.1 Pseudomonadota bacterium
AGCACCAATATCGCCCTGTTGGAATCGCAAAGCAGGGTTAGTCCAATCACGCGCGGAGCCGATGATTAGACCATTGTCTCTTTCACTTACTCGTACACCTTCATCGTTTTGATACTCGATGTTTATTGCAAAATTACCTCTGTCATTGTCAAAGTTTTCACCATACAACGCAGACATACTAATTTGCTCACCATCGCCTTCAGACGAAATACCCGTATTTACGTCAAATTCAAAGCCTTCATAGTCATCTTGCAAAATAAAGTTAACTACACCCGTTACCGCATCGGCACCGTAAACCGCAGATGCTCCACCTGTAAGCACTTCTACCGATTTAATAAGTTTTACTGGAATTGAACCCACATCAACTGCTGCAGAACCTGCAACACCGCCCACGTGGCGACGACCATTAACTAACGTCAGAGTACGATTTGAACCTAAACCACGCAGGTTAAGAATATTCGCACCGTCAGCAAACGCTGAGTCGATAGAGCTTTCCGCTGTTGTCGACGAGAACAATGCCGGAATGTCATTAATGACATCAGTAACAGAAAACTCACCCGACAGCTGAATATCTTCTTCTGAAATTGCCTGAACAGGTGAAGGTGATGCTAGGTTAGGGTCCCGTGCTATACGCGAGCCCGTAACAACTACTTTTTCAACATCCTTTTCATCAACAGCGGCGTCTTCCTGAGCCTGAACTGAAGTTGCACTTAACGCTAGTGCAGATGCCACTGCACATGCGAGTACAGTAAGCTTGTTTTGCCTTGATGAATCAAAAGCCATGTGTGTTTCTCCAAATATACTTTCTCGTTCCGACATGCTCTTTTCGGCATTTTTAAGGAGTCTAAAAGCGATGGTTATTTTTTATATGTTTAAGAAATGCGTTGTACTTAATCTTTTTTACGATCTGTTTTTTGCAAACTATATGCCTATCGAAAGGCGAGTAATTAGCGAATTTACCGCTAAAAAACGGCGCATTATGCATATTTACCCACTAATATCTATTTAATATTCAAATAGACTTATCAAAGCACTTTCAAATGCACATTTTTTGTGCAAAAGTCCTAACAAAACTTAGATTTATCGACAAGTGGATTGAAATCAAGGCGGTTGCGCACCAATAGGGTGCAAGGGCTAATGAATAAGGATTCATTGTAGTGCGTAAACGCAGGTAGAATAGGTACTGGGGAACAATATAAAGCAATGCCTATACTTTCGTATAATTTTTAAAAAACTGCTATTGTTGCTGGTTCAAATACTTATCAATGTGCGTTTGAAAGCTGCTGTGGTCTCGACACTTCACAGTACCCTGAACTGATTTAGTTGCGTCACCTGCTAGCGTGGGAAAGTCACGATCGTTAAGAATACCCCCCTTGTTTTTACTGAGGGTGCTGAATAATTTCCCTTTTATTGAACTGCAATCAACGACTATTTCAATGCTTTTTAGAAAATCTTCGTTTTCAGTATTAAAGGAGTTGGAAAGCTTAGGGTTTCTTTTCACATTCGAATGGGTTTTGTTTAAATGTGATTGTTTAGCTATGTCATGCAATCGTTGTGCGTTCAAACGATTGATATAATATTGTGTGGCATCCCGAATTTTAAGCTTGGTTTCTTCTGTTCTTGCTTTCAATTGTGGTGAAGGTTCTTTTACCAAAAGTTTTTGTGACTCTTTAGGTTTGCCAACCACTTTGCTAGCGCTCGATACTTTCTCACCCATTTTAGTTTTTTCAATGGCAGCGCTATGTTCTAGGTCGCTACTTTTCTCATGCTCTGGTTTTGAATCAATTTCGGTCTTTTGAGGGGCAGTCGTTGGCATTACTAATACTGCTTTTAACAATACGGGCGGAAATTGCTGCTGACTTACAGACTGGTTTTCTGTGGTGAAAGCCAGCGCGAGTAACAAACTCCCATTGATACCAAGTGAAAATAAAAGCGCACCAAGAGTAGGAGCACTAGGCAGGCGTACTTGAGCGAAGCAATGGCCGACACTCGGTCGCGGGCCCATCAAGGGGTCGCATCAATACATCTGCTAATGTTTAGATTTTCGTGATGTTTGAAAATTTGGAGCGGGAAACGAGATTCGAACTCGCGACCCCGACCTTGGCAAGGTCGTGCTCTACCAACTGAGCTATTCCCGCATAGAGTCGATGCTGTGCATCTTATAGATACTTACCTATTGTAAGTGAATTTGGAGCGGGAAACGAGATTTGCCAACTGGCCGACACTCGGTCGCGGGCCCACTAGGGGTCGCGCTTTTCACGCCCACTGAAAGTAGAGTTTACTATCAGCTTTTAAAATTTGGAGCG
>JAXHTT010000279.1:0-2289 GCA_034190055.1 Pseudomonadota bacterium
TACTTCCTGCACCAGATATAAATACTTTAGAGCCATTTAGTACATATCCACCGTCAGCCTTAGTTGCTCTAGTTTTAAGTGAAGCAGCATCTGACCCAGCGCCGGGTTCTGTCAAACAATAAGAGGCAAGCTTGTCACCTGTTACTAGCTGTTCACACCACATATCTTTAACTTCGCTGGTGCCCCATGTTGCAATCATCCATGTAGCCATATTGTGAATAGTTAACATGGCAGTAGTTGTGGTGCATCCCATTGAAAGCTGTTCAAAGATAATCGAAGAATCGAGTCTTGATAAGCCAAGGCCACCTGCACTTTCAGGGGCATACAAGCCACAAAACCCTAATTCGCCGGCTTTTTTGATTGCCTCTACGGGGAAATGATGCTCTCTATCCCACATAGCAGCATTTGGTGCTAGTTCTTGTTGGGCAAATTGACGGGCGGTTTCTTCAAAGGCTAATTGGTCATCGGTTAATTCAAAGTTCATTAGACATACCTTCAAGTGAGTTGCTTTTTAAACACAATAACCAATACCTACCCCTTACGTAAACGTAAAGGTAAATATTTATTTAAATATATACTCGTATAACGTAAATATTTTGTGACGTGAAGCGCATTTGGATTCTGAACCTAATGCCAGTCAATAAAACTTATCCTTTTTAATAATGCACTTTTTCCCAGCCACTGATAAGCTAGCTAAAGTTGTTATTATTCATATGATCGCCGTGGAATTTAGAATAGCCATAGTAGAAGACAATGCTACCGCTCGAACAGCGCTTCGAGGCCACCTTATGTCTATTGCTAACTTGTCGGTGAGTAGCTTTGCATCAGGCGTAGAGCTAAAAGCAGCACTAAAAAAGCAAAACTTCGAACTTTTGTTAATGGACTACCACCTAGGTCATGGGAAAACCGGTGTCGAGTGGGTACAAAATTTAAGAGAAGCAGGATTTATTCGACCGAGCACGGGAATTATCTTCCTGACTTCAGATCGCTCACCACAGATAATTGGCAGGATCATGGATCTGCAGCCGGATGTTTTGCTCATCAAGCCCTACACTATCGCTTCATTAACTCGGCAAATAAATCACTATTTAACGTACCGTGAATTTATCAAAAACGTTTTACACTCCTTGGACAATAAACAATTAGAGAGAGCGATCTCTGTTGTACGCGCCAAGATTTCAGAAGGCATTCCCCCTCGTCTTGTGGCAGATATACGTAAGCTATATGCACGGCTGCTTTATGAAAATGGCGATATTCAAAGAGCATTGAGTATTTATGATGATGTGCTTACCCGCAGTGATAAAGTGCTGTGGGCTCAATGGGGCAAAGTTAAATGTCAGTATGCATCTGGGCAATGGCCTCACTGTAAAAGCCATTTAAACCAAATGGTAAATTCGAGCTTGGCACGAGATAAAGCGTTTGAATGGCTTGCCTCTATTTCCTTTGAGCAAGACTCATATGATCAGGTGGAAAAATATCTAAGCGAGATAAAGTTTAGCGAATTGAGTTTACCCGCAGCAAAACTTAAAACTCTTGCATATCAAAAACAGGACAAGGTTGTTGAAGCTATCGATCTTTTGCAGAAAAAACGTGCGATGCATCGAAGTGCTAAAGACAGCTTTAACGATTTCACCTTTGAGTTAGCGGAGTTTTACTTATTTTTGGCTGAAGAATCACCTGAAACCAATAGAGAGGAGAGCTTATCACAGGCTAGAAAGTTAGTGGGGATTGCAGGAAGAAGCCAAGGCGACCCACAGACACTACAAAAAAGAGATTATCTGTTGGCATTTTCAGCAGTATTAGATGGCGATTTAGAGAAAGCCGCCCACCTATTAGAAGGCGACCATATTGAAAATTACCTGCGTACCGAGCCATCTATATTAGTTATTGCTGCAAAGGTCCATCACGGGCTTGGCGATGAACGCAAAGCGGGAGAACTACTGTTAATGGCAAAGCAGAAAAATGCTGAACTGCGAGCCATATCAGAACAAGTGATGAACGATGAGTTAATTTTCTCTGGAGGTGAACGCTTAGGGCTCAATCACGAACAGGCTATTTCTATTAACGAAACTGGCACTCAGCTGTTTATTGAAGGGATGTTTGATAAAGCGATGAAGCATTTTTATGATGCATTTCAGCTTTCGCCGGACACCGCGGCTTTTGGGTTGAACCTGCTTCAATGCATGATTGAAGCAGACACCGGCGTTTACCGTAAATTCAACATCAATATCTTACTTGAAAAAATCACTTCGTTACCCTTAAGCGAAACAAATAAAAGCCGATTAGAAC
>JAXHTT010000028.1:0-31584 GCA_034190055.1 Pseudomonadota bacterium
CAAGGAAGTGCCTTGGTTACAAACAGCCAGAAGTTGTCTTTAATAAATTACGCGGAGCGGCCTAATTTAGCGAGTGGTGCACTTCGGACTTGAATTCGCGCACAGTAGCAAGTAATGCTTTCCATAGTCTTGTGCTTCATCGACGAATACATAATCATATTGTGGCTTAATATCAACACTATCTAACAGTGATTTACATGCATATTCGAAAGCATCCATACCTGCACCCGCAGCCAAGCTTTGCGCTCTTGAAAGCGTCATGGGAGATACGCCGTGTGCTACACATGCATTGTAATAAACCCCCGGATTTGTCCGACCTCCCCAAGCATGGAGAACTTTGACACAATCGAGGTAACTCATATCATCATGAAATTCCCTAAAAAAGCGATGGATAAGTCTCTTAACATGTTGATAAAGACTTTTAGTACTAAAAGTATAGAGCACCGATGTATTTCTACTACTTTCTCTTAATAAAGTTTGAACCACTTTCATAGACAAGATAACAGTTTTACCTGAACCAGCTAAACCTCTTATCCTGTGTGGACCATCTATTGCTGGAATATAGCCATCTTGTTGATCATTATCGAACTTTAAAATCTTTGATTCGACTGAGTGGACCTTCGCAACTTTTGAATTAGGAGCATGATCGGCAATGTCTCTTTCAACAGGCCTAAGAAGCCCTTTTGCGCCCTGTAGAGAAGAAATAGCCTCTTCAATTAATGATGAATCAATTTCATCATTATCATCGGACCTAAAGAAACTAATAAAGTCTGCATTCCCACATATGAGTTTATGCCGTGTTTTAAAAGCTTGCTGCTCAGGTTGAGAAATATTTCTCGCAAAAAGAATCGCATCGACCGGTACAGCCAATCCCATTAAACCAGTCCGAAGATTATCGTTCTTTAACAACTTTGAGGTAATATGGCCCGCTATTTTGTCCAGAATCTTATCTTCTTTGCTTAGCAGTTTCTCGTCATAACGGGGCAACTCTGTAGAATAAATTATTATGATTCCGTGTCTGGGACTCACGATAAGAACTTGCGTCATTATTACCGAATCATCATCGTCCTTATATAATGGGAACTCCAAAAAAAAATGGGAATTCGATAGACGTAGCTCTTCTTCTTTTGCTCGAAGAGTTTCAATTATATGCTTAATTGCGTCATCCGATGAAAAATCGAAACTTTTTGGAATTATGTTCATTTAATTTAGTAACCCATTACCATTTAATTCTTAACTCTCAAGCTTGTTTCGCCAAGAGTTTGGCACTCAATACACATTGAAAGGCATTTACGCCATTTACACAACGGCCATTCGTACAGCTTGGGTGACTATACCAAGTGCAACAGCTTTAAAAGCTCAAAGACTATGACTAACAGTGCAATATTTGTTCTTTCTCAATTTGGCATGCCAAATTTAAGAAGACTACACTAGTTCAAATAAAAGTAGTAGCGCCCTAATTTCAGATCGGTATCCACTTCAGAGCCCTAGCTAACCATTTTAAGCAGCCAATGACTAAGCGAGGCAATAGTCCGTCCATTTCCAATAGTGCTTCAGACGCTTTATTTCTGTACTATTTGTCGCGACGTTTTACTCAATTCATGATATATGAGGCCGCATTACCTAACTTTAAAGAAGTACAACAAGCGAGAATTAGTGCTAGCGTATTTGACATACCAAACTAGAAGAAAGGTGTACAGAATGCTCATGCGAAGGAATAATCATAGAATTGGTAGCTATTAGGTTACTAGCTCCCCTAGCTACCCAAAGGATAATTTCGGCTCCAATGCTCTCTGGTTTTGAATCAGCACGCATAGCCAGTGAACCTCGTTACCCTAATAACAATTAATGCTGAGTCGGGCCGGTATAATTTGAATTACGTTACAATATCTAATGAACTTTTGAATAATGCACGAATTCGCTTATCTGGGATAATACCCAACATATAGCCTGCGAACCTAGACTCAGAACACTTCAATGGGAAAAATTAGCCATTAAATCATAGGCAATTACGGGCCCACAGTCTTCTTCGTTTACCGTTTCAATTTGGCATGCCAAATCGAAGAAGGATAAATTTACAACAATATTAATCATTCATTAACGTAGCCCTACTCTTTAGAAGCCTACTGATTAATTACTCTGCTGATATAGATAATTTAGACCCGCATATTTGTGATTCTTCAGTGATGTCGCCGGTCAGTAGCATTCCGCTTGACAACCCCTTGTCCGATACAAGACTGCCACACAGTATTATGCCTAAGAAGACTCTATCGATTTTCTTAAGCTGAATTGTGACGTTTACCTTCAGCGCTTTCTTGCTTTTTTTTCCCATGCCGGTTTTTACTCCACTATTTTGCAACCGACAATCATTTTAAACTCGTTTTTATACCCCGTTGTCAATTAGAGCCCCTTATTTTCGCCTCTTAAATGCCCATGGCAGCAAAAAATTATGTTATGGGGAAGCGTCAACATTAGCTTCTAATTTGTCACTGCTCTTGCTCAGACAAAAATAGCTATTCTGCAGTAGCTTCGAAAAACCCCCTTTCACTAAGCCTAGTTTTTCGGGGATTTATTTTTGACTTTCGCTTAGCTTGGCTTTTGAACTTTGATAATGTTTACTAGCCTGAAATTTTTGCGGGATTTTATTGCAACTTTATTGCAACTTATTGGGATAGTGCTAGTATGTTAATGGGTTTTTACAGAATAATAAGGGCGCTTTCGAGCTGCCCGTCATACGTAATGAGGAATGTTCTATGTCGAGTCTAGGCGAAGAGCTTAAGCTCGTAAGACAAAATCTAGGGAAGCAGCGCCCCCTAGAGCAGTTTAAAGGAGAAATTCTTGAACTGTTGGATAAACATGGTGCTACCCAGGTAGAGGTTCAGGCTTGGCTTGAGCAATGTAAAGATGTGACGGTGTCACGCTCTACGCTCTCCAGGGTAATTAAAAGCTGGCGCGAAAGCACTTGAGTCGTTAAGAGCCTTCGCGCCTCTCTTTTTTAGCAGAGGGGATTAGTCGTGAAGGGTTGGAAAAAAATATTATTTTGGGTTGGCGTTTTCTTAATCGCTCCCTGGTTGTTAATTATCTTAGCGTCTCAGTTGGGATCGTTATTTTTATCTCCTTCTGGGGACGGTGTTGTTTCAGGCCTTGAGTCACTTCGTAATTGGAGTGGATTGAAATTGATAGGTATTGCATTAAGCGTATCTATTCTTTTCTTTGGAAAAGGATTTGCTGCCTGGTATATCCGGACCCGCATTCCAAAACCTGAAGATGTTTCTGATGAGCAATTTGAAGCTGCATCGGTCAAGGCTGTCAGTCTGCTTCATTGGTTATTGCTTTTGGGCGTAGGCCTTAATCTATTCTATATCTTATTTGGTTAACGGGGTCAGTTATGATTCTGGACTCGTTGATCGATGCTTGGGGAATTGCATTAGGCCTTAAAGCTGCGTCTATTTTATGGGACGTTTTTTCTGATTCCGCGATCATTCTAATCCCTTTGATATTTGCCTTGTTTAAAGGGGCTGAGCGTATTTTTCTTGAGGGCTACGATGACGCGACTTATCGCTCGGTGGTATATAAGATTTTCGCAGTATGGTTTGTTTTCACACTAGCGGTTGTACCTTCTGTCACCTTTAAGGTAACGGATATTAAGCCTACCCCAAAAGCTTGTTCGTCTGCTGAAGCTCAGGTTTCTCAAGCATTAAGGGAAAGTGATAACGAATCTCCGGAAGCGATACGAGCATCAAGCGTACTTGAGGAAAGGTTTGATGCGGTTATAGATGGTGAGCGTGTTCGAGTGTCACCTTTTATTTGGGCTACGTTAGCAGTATCTCAGGCTATTAAAAATGAGTCTGTGAGTCGTTTGCCGTGTGCTACTGATATCCGCTTAATTCGCACAGAAATGGCCTCGACACAACTTCCACCTAGTATGCGCCAAGAAGTGTCTGATTTTGTAAGGCAGTGTTATTGGCCGGCTCGTCGTAAGAGCATTGAATTAGATGTATTACCTCCTGAAGAATACCTTTGGCCTGGTCATCGAAGTTTTATTGAGACTGTTGGGCTTTACGATAATAAAGGTGGTGATGGCTTTTATTCTAGAACGGCAAGATATGGCTTCTCTACTTCATCAAATGAGCTTTCTGAAACAGAGAGCCTTCCAGCTGGATATGGATTTCCAACTTGCCGCGAATGGTGGGTTGGCGTTGACGGTGAGAGGGAGTATTCACTGAGGCATCGTTTATTTGAAGCAACGCCCAATTGGATAAAAGAAGAAGAAGACGGTGTTTGGGCAATGATTCGCGGCTGGTTTACTTCTGCGGAAGAGGAAGATGCTTACCTTGATGAGCGCGATGCAATCGTTTCCCAGGTCTTTTTTACGAATAAATCAGCGTCAGACTTTGGTTTCACCGGTTCATCCGATTACGGGCTTGATTCTGGTGACACTGGATTTATGGACTATGCCGGTAGGTTTCTAGGAACAATTGGGGTCGCACTTGGTTCCATTCCTCAAACAGCCGGTGCATCTATGCTTCAAATTGCAGCGCCTTTAGCAAAACCACTCATTTTATTGATAGTGCTAACGGCATATGTGCCTGCAATGCTAGTTGGTTCTTTTCAAGCAAAGCACGCTCTAACGTTTGCATCTGTGATTGCCAGCATTATGTTCTGGCCGTTTCTTTGGGAGCTGGGGAGACTCGTGGATGACACCTTACTTGAAGCTTCTGGCGGTGTCCTTTTTGGTAGCTTGGGAATCAACCAGGCAATGCTTTCACAATGGTTATCAGGTTTCTTTTTTGTTTACGGGCCTGCGCTTTTTACTATGGCGCTCGGTTGGGTTGGCATGGCAGGAGCAGACATCGCACAGTCTAAGACAAAGGGTGTTTCATCAGCGGGTAGTGCCGGACAAAGTGGTGCAGGTAAAGCTGCCTCAGCTGGTAAGGCCGCAGGTAAAAAAATGTCTAGTGGCGCTAAGAAAGCAGCAACTAAAGGGGCTGCTTCGTGATGCTAAATGAGAGGTCATTATGAGTAAAAATAAACTTGTTGGATGGTTGGGAAAAGCTCTAACTGTAATTTTCTTCTTTGCAGATGACGAAGAAGAGCGAACCAGAAAGGAAAAGAAAGACCTTGAACGCTTTTCTGATGGGGTTGGAGGCTACAACATTTCTGGTGAGCATATGACTCATGAAGAAGCTAAATTTCACAAGGATTTTCATGGTACTGACCATGATTATTAGGGAGGCGTAGATGGAAGTTTTTAGTGCAACGCTTGGTGTGGATTCAGTCACCTTTTCGATGTTTTTAACCTGGCTCTTAACTGCTATAGCGGTCATTTTCTCGGTAATGTGTCTCATTGGGATGTATCACGAAGTCATTGAGGGGGATATGGATTGGGCCGATGTATTAATTCGAGTCGTGATCCTCGTTGCATCGATAACATTTTTATCTGTTGTTTATCTGTGACGGTGTCACATTTTGTTTATGTTTTATATTCGGGGCTTTATTACATGAAAATATACAAACAATCCAATTTTTGTTTTTTTGTGGCTTTGGCATTGGTATGTCTACCAGGATATGCAAATGATGAAGCAGAGTACACGATGGGTTCCTCTGGTTTTTATGGATCTGACGGTTTGAAGTATTGTCGGTATCACCTTGTTGTTGAAGGGGTTGATTGGGGGTGGTTTAACGCAATCGTAACCCGTAGTGGTGGTTCATATAGTTGTAGGACACAAAATCATGGAGATTATAAGTTCAGCAATTATACATTCATGTGGGGAAATCGAACATATTAGCTTAATTTGGCATGCCAAATTGAAGGAAGAAAAATGAATATAGAAAAATTAAAGAAGCTCCCTGAATTAAAGCCTTATCTTCCTGCGGCCTACATATACAAAACGCGGCTCAATGGAATAGATGAGTTGCTGAATATAGAGTGGTTGCATGAAGATATTGAGCCTTCCTTGGAAGAGGAACTGGTACATCACTTACTCTCTCATCCTGTTTTTATGACCAGCGTTCAAAATGAAAAAGGTGAAGAATGGGATGTTCGAATGGAAAGCTTTAGTAGTTTTAGGGAATCGTCAGAAAGTGTGACGGTGTCACATATGTCTGATGAAGATTACGATCAAAAGATCATGGAAATTGCCATGTGGTTAATTTCTTTGTGTCACTGGGATAGAGGAAATCAGGATAGCTTGGATAGTCATTAAGTTACTTGCTATCCTTTTGACTACCCAGTGTTTTATTAAAAAATATCGCCCAAAAGGTTATTACTGCTAATATCATTAAATTGCTGACAATTACTGGCCCCATAATATTCTCCTCTTTTCGCTTCAATTTGGCATGCCAAATTCAATAATAGCTCAGTTTAACGCAAATATACTTTTGTAATTCCCTCTCTCAAATGGCCGAGCTCATGAGATACCGTTTTATACGCCAAGCTCCTTGATAACCCTGCTCTTTGAAGCTCTCTCATTCTTTCTTGTGCGTAACTGTGTCTTACGCCATGCGCTCCACTGGAACGGAACAAAGTTCTTTTTGATGCAGCAGAGAAGCTGCTGGACCAATTATTACCCCCGCCAATGTTGTAGTGGGAACGGTAAAATACTCCTCTGTCTTTAACTTGCTGTGGTTGCGCTAATCGGCGTGATTCAAGTTTTTCCACCAGGTGAACGGGTATCAATACTTCTCTTTCCAATCCGCCTTTTCCAACTACTGTGTAGCGTATACCGTTACGAGCATGAAATAGAGTGGTTTTTGTCTCTTCTCTTTCCTTCCGATATTCAACTTCTCTATCATAGAGGGGCTTGAGTGTATAAAGTTCATGGGCTCGCAATCCTGCTGCGTGAGCTATTTGAGTCGCTATAGCGTGTCTTTCAGATTGTGCTGAAGCGATCATGGACACTTGTTGGCTGGTATACGCTCTGCCTTTTTCGATTTCACCTTTAGTCGATTTGACGAAAGGTAGACGATCTTTTTTATCGGAAATATCTAGTGCCTTAGTTACATTAAGCATCATTGCCTGGATAGCTTGACGCTCCTGATCTAGTGTTTTTTGACCTACTTCTTCAGAACGAACATCAAGGTATTGCTTGGCTTGCTCGGGAGTAAGCTCTCTTAGACTGATGTTAAATTGTTGATTAACGTAACGAGCAACTTTTTTAAGACAGTTGGTGTAACCTCGGGCAGTGCCTACAGATTTGATTGGCTTGTCTCGGCCTTGCATACGAGCCATAATTTTTGCAGCTTGCTTTTGTGCAATACTTTCCGCTTTTTGAGGGCTGAGTGGGCTTTTCCTAAATCTAGCCATTCTTTTTCACCCAGCGATATACTGTAGACCAAGCTACGTTTACTTTCTTTTCTTTAACTAGAAAGCGATGAATTTTGGCTGTTGTATTCCCCGCCCGATGAAGTGCAATAAGGATATCCGCGTATTCATCTAAACTTGATCGATAAAATCTCGGTTTTCTAATTGCTTTGGTTAACTGCTTTGCCTTCTCAGTCTCTTTTTTAACATCGAATTCTTCAATCATATTTTACCTATAATGAGTTGTTAGAAAATCATTCACTCGTTGAGTGAATGCGGTCCCAGATGATAAATACCACCTGGGCCGTTTCGCCCCAGTTCGACGCATAGCGTCAGGCTCGGACCGATCTCGCCTAAATCCTCATTACGTGTAAACGGCAGCTCGAAAGCGCCGATTTTTAAGATCGCCAAAAAATGCGGCGCGGCATGATTTATAGAATATTGAATCTTTCTTGTGGGTCTTCGTGACGTGTTGAAGGCAGCTCGAAAGCGCCTATTTTTTTGAATCCGGAGCAGAAAGCTCACGGTTGTTTCATGAGTAATAATAGGGCAACCCACCCCCTTTGGCAAGGCCGGATTTTGTGAGTGTAAAAATATGCGCGCAAATGCCACAGGCCGCTGCGGACGCTGTGTAGGGACGAGTTTACGAGTCTTACACAGCGTCCGCGAGCGGACGGCCTTTAGCGCCAAGCCGCGAAGCGGTGAAGGCGCTATGAAAAGGGCCATTGCTCCTGATGCCCTTTTCCCAAAGGGGGTGGGTTGCCCGATGAGACGGTGTTAAATTTAGGCTGGGATAGGCGAAAAGAGGGAAAGGTGTGACGTAGTCACACCTAGCATTTTTTACGTTGCTTTGCCCTATTTGCAACGGGAGGTTTTACCTCGTGGTAGCGGTCCTGTATGAGCATTGCCAGGTAATCTTTTAAGGTCATATCTTCAGCTGCTGCCAGATCGTTCAGGTCACTATAGACGTCCCTATCAAGCTCGATGGAAAGAACATCTTTATTACGTCTTGAGCTCTTTTTTCGAAGGGCTGCTCTTAGGGAATTGAGTTGTTTATCTTGAAGGTAATTTTTGCACCAGGTATCCAGTTCTTTGGCTGCTGATTCATCGTTAAAGTTTATAGATCGGAACAAGGCCTTTGCCTCATCTTCTTTTTTTAAATCATCGAAGTTGAGGTAGTTAGGGTCGTTCTGAAGCTTATTGAATATATAAGTCCTAGCGTCTTTATTGTTTTCGGTCGTTATAGAAAAGCGCATGTCCATCCTAGTTTGTGACAATGTCACAGAGTATAGCAAAGCCTGTGACACTGTCACATTAAAATTAGGCATGCCTAATTTTGAAACCCCATATTGAATATAGATATTTTGAGCTTTGATACTATTACGCGCTGAAACGTTAGAGCTTATAGCCAAAAAAGAATCTTTAGCCTTATACACCTTTCTTAAATCCTCGAAATTGAGATAGGTCAGCTCATTCTTGAGTTGATTGAGGCTATACAAGCAGGCATCGTTCTTTCGTCAGTTATAGAGCGTGTATATTCCGCGATAATGTGGCGATGCCACATTGAAATTAGGCATGCCTAATTTTGAAAATATCCCTAGAGCATAGGCAATCTTGCCATTTGATAGCTTTGCGCAATGAAGCATTAAAAAAACGAACATTTTCTTTCCATTAAGTATCTACAAGTTCAAGCGCGCGCTTTTATTGAGATCTCGTAAAACAACCCGTAAAGTATTCTACGTAAAGAAATTGGACGTTTGTTTATGAGAATTGGATATGCACGTGTTAGCTCGGAATTACAAAGTGAAGCCGCTCAACTCGATGCGCTAGCTAACTTTGGATGTGAACGAATTTATCATGAGAAGATATCTGGAAAAGGAGCAAAGCGCCCCGAATTAACACGTTTGCTTGACTCTCTTCGAACTGGTGACACAGTTATTGTGCAGCGACTTGACCGGCTGGGCCGCTCATTATCCGATTTGATTCACCTGCTAAGTGCTTTTAAAAAGAAAAACGTAGAATTTATTAGTCTGAATGAAAATATCGATACAAGCAGCGCAACTGGAGAATTGATCTTTCATATGATTGGGGCTATTGCACAGTTTGAGAGACGACTCATTTCAGAACGAACTAAGACTGGACTTGAGGCGGCAAAAGCAAGAGGCCGAAAGGGAGGCAGAAGGCCAAAATTGACACCTTCAGATGTTAAGAAAGCTCGAGCTATGCTCTCATCAGGCGAAGTATCCAAAGCCGAAGTCGCAAAGCACTTTAACGTGAGTAGACCAACTCTTAACAAGGCATTAAATTAAAGTCCCATTCGTAACAGTAGGCTCGGTTCCGATTCACACTATATCCAGCAATTACACACCGTTCAAGGCGGCGTTGAACATCTTGTCTATTACCGCCGTAAGAAATTAATGAAAATATTTCCGAAATTGTTCAGGAACAGACTTTGTGCGTAGTGCAAAATCTGCGCTGAGCTAGTACAGCTGAGCTGAACCCACACCTTTAAATTCTCAGGGAACGATTATAATGTATAAGCTAGCATTACTTTTTCGCAGGTCCACGTTACATCTTTTAGCGTCCCGAGGTTAAACTTAAACATTAATTTCAACGTCAGTTTTTATTCTCGGCTCAATTTCAGACAAGACTTCCGAATAGGCTTCAATTATGTCTGAAAAAATTTCCTTGTGTTTTGGCGCTTCCAGCGTAACTACAAAAGCATATTTGATAATGTCAGCGCTCGTGGCACTGATATCAGCTCCCGAATTCCTAGCCATATAATGAATTTCAAATGCAGGTTCATCTAATATGTTTCCGTTCTTTCTCTTTTCAGCATGTAAAACTGGTTCCCATTTGGCTGCATCTCTTCTGAGTTCTGCCTCGGTGGCCTTTTTAACTTGTTGAAAGAATGATTCTGACTTTTTGCTTTTTTTGGGTTTCCACGCAATTTCAACACCAGCCTTTGTGTACATTGAGGTATCTTGTGGGTCAACATGGGTTGAGAAACAACAAGTGGCCTTTATTTTGACCATTCCATTTATTCCAGTCTTTGGCAGCGGGAGCGGAACCCTCAAATATTTACCCGGCAATAATTCTCCCTGGTAAAGTATTTTCGCAACTCCATCAGGGGATTGAATTAAATTGTCTACTTCGTCAATTATTTTTCCCCAACCGATATGACACTGTTCCTGATCATTGCGATGAGCCGAATTAACAAGAAGTGCTTTTATTGCGAGCGGCGTAACGTTGTGACCAAACAGTGCGCGAATGCCTACTGCTTTTCGTAGAAGATATGGTGCTGAAAAGCTGGTTCCTTGCTGTGGGACCAATTCCGGATAAGGTGCCGCATTCAAAACATGAAAATATTGGTGGTGTGAGCCGCCGAATGCCAGCAAGTCGGGCTTTACTCTGCCTGGTGCTCTTCCTGGACCGCTTGCACTATAAGTTGCTTTTTTCCAGGTTTTGTCGCTTCTGTCTGAAGCTCCGACAGCTATAGCATTTACGCTATCTGATGGCACTTGAATTCTGTGTAGCCCCAACGATTCATCACCTTCTCCATTGTTTCCAGCAGCGATGGTCAAAAAAGTTTCCCCGTCTGCCAGGTATGAGTCCAAAAGTGATGTCCATGGGTGAATCTCATCATCATCTATTGGTAGGTCTGGGCCAAGACTTATGTTGATAAATTCATATTGCCGTGAAATTAAAATATCTTCGATGTGAGTCAGTGTTCTATAAAGTTCGAGTGGATCTTCCCCATTGATATCGCTGTCTAGAATCCTGTGATGATCGACAAATGAATATGGGCGAGGAGCTTCACTATCATGAAGCAGTGGGCCAAATAGGAATGCTGAAGTTACACCTAAACCGTGATCTGGTCCGCCTGGATAATCATACGAAGAAGAATCCGACAGCCTATATTCATTTAGCCAGGGCCCTAAAGAGTGGGTGGCTGGAAGCCCGCCATCCAAAATGGCTACTCTAACATCTGAAGCAAGAGGGGGGGCTGAAGGAAGTTTGGCCTTTGACGAACCTGGTAGAGATCGAACGAGCGGCCGGAAGGATCGTAGAGGGGCCATTGGTCTGACTACCCTCACAAAGGAGTGGCGAGCAAGTTCAACAGCTTTATCTGGGTTTCCGATTACTGGAATAAACCATAGGTTTGAAACCTCTAATGAAAGGTCGTCTCGTATATCAAATTCAAGGCTGTGCGCATATGCGATAAACGATTGCTTAATAAATTCGGAAGTGCCTCCGGGTATAAACTGGACGCCCACTTCAAAATACCCTGGTATTGATGAGCTATTTTCTTTTAACTTGGCGGCGGCCGGAATGCTGTCGAAACTCCAGACTTTCATTAGGTCTTGAGCTGCATAAGACTCCTTAGTAAATCCGCGCAATTTCTTCTCAAAGTCTAGGAAATTTTCAATTTTTCCAGCAATAAAAAGACTGGTAGACGGAGATTTTTCAGGAGCTCCTTTTCTCATCCATTTATCGGGTTTGACCTCGGTTGCCTTACTCCCGATAGATCTCACACCCATGTCACGAAGAAGCTGCTTGGGGAAATGGCCTTTAGCAATAAATGACGGATGCAGGGTCATTTTGGCGACAGCATAGCCTCTAGGGCACAACCTTCCATCAAGGTCTGAAAATTCTTGGTTAACTTGCTCTAGTTGTGGTTTCAGCCTTCCAACAACCTCATCTATTGTATAGAGATCTCTGCTTTGAGGGTCCATTTTGGGAGGTGGGGTGATTTTCGCAAGTTCCTCAGCCTTCCCAATGAGGTAGTTTGTCTTCTTCGCCATCGCAGGTTCCCTATTGTTGAGTTTCGCCTATTTTTTTTCGAATGGTGTCTCTGCTTACACCAAGCAATTTTGCAGCTCTTTGTTTCGGAAAGGAAAAATCGGATACAAGTTTAACTGCAAAAGAAATCCTTTCTTGACGAGATAAGTCGTCGACATTTGGAATTAAGTATTTAAAGCTCGAGTTCTCGAACTCCTCCGGATTGACAAGCTTTAGCTTTCGAAGCCTGTTTATAGTCCGCTTAATATTGCTATACGATTCGCCCTTTTGACTATCAACGAGTAAGTCTATCAAGTGGGAGAATTCGCTATAATCGACGCCCAAAAACTCAATCACTGCTTTCCTGACATTTTCCTCACTGGGCAAGTAAAATGTGACATCTAGGTCAAACCGTCTCCACAATGCAGGGTCGACAAGCTCAGGATGGTTTGTAGCCGCTATTAGTAGCCCTTCATTTGGCCAGTTTTCTATCTCTTGAAGAAGAATGTTTACAAGTCGTTTGAGTTCACCGACATCTGATTCATCACTTCTTTTCTTTGCGATAGCATCGATTTCGTCAAGAAACAGAACACATGGATGGCTTTTCGCAAAATCTAATACAGACCTAAGGTTGCTTCCGGTCTTTCCAAGCAAGCTACTCATTACTGCGGTAAGATCTAAGACGTATAGAGGTAAATCCAGTTGACGGGCCAACCAACTGGCCGTCATAGTTTTCCCAACCCCAGGAGGCCCCTGAAAAATCATAGAACTCGCAGGCTTTAATCCTTTATTTTCGAGCTCTTCTGCGTGTCTTCGTTCCATCAGAATTTGTTGAAGCTGAACTTCAAGTGAATTATCGAGTAGCGGCTCCTGTTCTGCCGTATTCTGAGTTGTCCGTAGCAGTGATAACTCTTCTCTATGTAGGATGCTCTCTTCGAGTGGTTGTTTTTTACGCAGAACTCCGTTTGACCTAGCAGGATCGGTCTTTAATAGTTCCTCCAGCTTCGAGGCATATTCAGGATCTTTTTTACGTGCTTTGCGCACTAACTTTGCAAGATAGAGTCTCACGTCCGAAGGCTTACCTTCTAGCGCGAGCCTTGCGACTTCAAGCATCTCATTAGAATGCATTTCGCTTTTGCCTATAAAAAGTGACTAGTGATTAACAATTAATGCAATACTAGCCACCAAATAGTGCAATGTCCACATTAAAAAGGGGATGTAACAACTTTAGTTGTGACTAGTTATATGGCATGCAGGTATTTTGACCACTTTAGGCCGCCTAGAGTCTAACAAAAGGATGCCCTTTAAGGACGTAGAGGGCATTGGTTGGAAATAAATATGGACGTATACACAGTACCCTCCTCAGAAAACTATCATCAACTGTAGATAGTAACCTTGTCGCCAATCCAATATCCGCCTTATCGCTGTTTTCGGCCATTAACTAGATTCAGACTTCAGTTTAGGCTTTAATCATCCTCCAAACCAATGTTCTATCAACGATACATGAAAGAGTAAAAATCATTAAATTTCAATAATTTAGTAATTTCAAAAAACCCCGTTCAATTAAGGGGGGTTTTTCTGAGAATTCTACCATTTATTGCTTCACAATCTCTCAATCAACAATAAATGGAGAGTCCAATGAGCCTTTTTGTATCTCGCGATGAGCTTCAGGAACTCACAGGTTTCAAGAAGAAATCACTACAAATAAAGCAATTATCAAACTTTGGAATACCCTTTGAGGTAAACAGACTTGGTTCGCCTGTCGTCTTGCGCTCTGCTATCGAAGACACTCTATCTGGAACTAAATTGCCGAAGAAAAGAAGTAAATCTATAAACTTAGAATCACTTCGAAAAGCAAAAGGAGGCAGTTAATGGGTAGAAAAAGAAAAGGTAGTACTCATCTACCAGAACGAATGTATCTTCATAAAGGAACCTATTACCTTGTTAATAAAGACAGTAAGTGGCTAAACCTTGGCAAATCTCTGACATCAGCCATCGCTGAATATCATAGGTTAGTACCTTCGCAGAGCTCAATAAAAACAATGGGAGAGCTTATTGACCGCTATATGATTGAAATTTCACCTACCAAGGCAGAATCAACATATAAGGGTGAAATACAAGAAGCAAAATTACTTCGAGCAGCGTTTGGAGAAATGTATCCTAAAGATGTCACACCTGTAGTAATATACGAATATATGGATTTTCGCAGCCAGACAGCACCTATACGCGTAAATAGAGAGGTAGCCCTACTATCGCATATGTTTAAGAAAGCAATGCGCTGGGGGCTCGTAGAGAGCAATCCTTGCAGAGACGTAGAAAGAAACCCAGAACGTCCGAGAAATAGATATGTTACAGATGATGAACTGATAGCCTTTAAGAGTATTGTACCTGAGTGGCTGTCACTCTATATCGACTTGAAAAGCCTAACGGGATTGAGACAGACAGATATGTTGTCTCTTCGGTTCGACTCATTTATTGAAGATGGATTATTGACAGGCATGAGTAAAACCGAAAAGCGTACTGGTAAAAAGTACTTATTCGAGTGGTCAGATCAACTCAGAGCAACACTTGGTAGAATTCAACAACTACCTGGAAAGGTTAAAAGTCTTTACTTGTTCAGTAACAGAAAAGGGCAACCATACACTGGCGATGGATTTCGCAGCATTTGGCATAACTGGATGGTGAAAGCGTTAGAGAAAGAACTTTTATCAGAAAGGTTTCAAGAACGTGATATTCGTAAGAAAACGGCGAGTGATGTAGAGCTTGAGCATGCACAATTGCTCTTGGGCCATGAAAGTGTTAAAACAACTATCCGAAACTATAGATTGCTACCCATTAAGGTAAAACCTTCTAAATAGTTTTTGGAAAAACCGGATTTATTTGGAAACTCGGGACTGGCTGGCAGATACAAAAAACCCCGCAATGTCTTGCAGGGCTTGATGTAATAATGGTGCCTCGACCCGGGATCGAACCAGGGACACGCGGATTTTCAATCCGCTGCTCTACCAACTGAGCTATCGAGGCTGAAACTTGTTAGCGTTCTAGGCGTTTACTGCCTGTCCTGCTGTGGGTGCGTATTAAACGGTTTTCGCCTTCACAAGTCAACCGTTTTTCTCGCTTTTTTTGCGCTTTTATTACTGTTTGCACATTGTTTGCTCAAAAAACGCTTTTTTGCTTATTTTTCAGGCGGAACATAGCCTTCAATCGTAGGCTCTACATCGTCAAACAAGTAGGCCGACATTTTTTCTTCCAAAAATGAACGGGCATTCGGCTCCATCATATTTAACTTATGTTCGTTAATTAGCATGGTTTGTTTCTTTTGCCATTCGGCCCATGCTTCTTTGGAAATGTTGTCGAAAATACGCTTACCCAGTTCACCCGGATAAAGTTGGAAATCTAAGCCGTCTGCTTCTTTTTGAAGCTTGCGACAAAATACCGTTCTTGCCATGTTATTTCCTTTCGTTCGCTATCTGCTTAGCAATTAATACAAGGCTACCTTTACAAGCCTAACGCATTAACTGCTGAATTATCTTGGTTGTGGGTGCCGCTAAACCAACTTCAATAGGCTCGTTCAACGAAAACCAGCGATGTGCCGTTTCAGCTACGTGCTTTGATGGAGCAGAGTTTACCACGGCCACTACCGGGGTGATATCTAAATGAAAATGACTAAAGGTATGGCGAAAGCCTTCAAGCTCTCGGGTCTCTTCAACAGTGATCCCCCGCTTGTTAAGCTGCTCAATACCCTCTTCTATTGCGGATACCTCGATAAAACCATACAAACCACCCCAGAGGCCTGTTGAAGGACGCTGTTCTAAATACACTTGGCTATTGAATTGTGCCACCATCATAAAAGTGGATTTTTCCGGTAGCGTTTTTTTCGGTTTTTTGCCCGGGTACTCGGTTTGCGCGCCTTGTGCATAGGCTATACAGTCGGCTTGAAGTGGGCACTCATCACACTTTGGTTTGCTTCGCGTACAGACCATTGCGCCCAAGTCCATCATCACCTGAGTATAGTTGGCACAACGTCCACCTTCAGGGTTGGTAGGCGTATTTTTTTCTGCCACCTCCCAAAGTTGGTTTTCCACTTTTTTCTGCCCCGGCCACCCGCTTATTGCGTAGTAACGCGCCAACACACGCTTTACATTGCCATCCAAAATAGGAAAGCGCATATTGCGAGACAGCGACAATATGGCACCAGCCGTTGACCGCCCTATGCCGGGCAAATCCATTACTTCTTCAAGACTGTAGGGAAATTCTCCGTCATACTTATCCACCAGCGTATTTGCCGCTTTGTGCAAATTTCTTGCTCTTGCGTAGTAACCAAGACCTGTCCAATGATGGAGCACATCGTCTTGGGATGCCTTAGCTAAGTCATGCACCGTGGGGAACGACGCCATAAAACGCTCAAAATAAGGAATTACCGTAGTAACTTGGGTTTGCTGGAGCATTATTTCCGATACCCATACCTTATAAGGCGTTACTTCTTGCTGCCAAGGCAAGTGTTTTCGCCCATACTTGCCAAACCATGCAAGCACTCGCTCCGCAAAGCTTCCTGTATATTTTTGTTCTGTCATAATCATCTATATGGATATAGCTACTGCTTATTCTTTTACTAATAAAGCTTAATGCTTTCTGTCTAGCGACCATTCATTAACTAGCGCGCTATGGTAGCATGTAACTAGCTAGTTTAATGTTAAGGAGCACACGTGTCTGTGCAGCACCCTGTTTTGTTTTTTCCCGGTACACTCTGTGACGAGCGCGTATTTCTGCCACTATGGCGCACATTGAATATTTCACAGCGCAGATATGTGCCACTTCAATGGGCAGCATCGCTAGAGGAAATGCTGGCACTAAGTGAGGATCGCATTCTAGATAACGAAAAAGTGCACCTTGTGGGTTACTCCATGGGCGGATTTATAGCTGCGTTAGTGGCACAGCGCAATCCCGCCAATATAGCCTCAGTTACGTTAATCGGCTACAACCCAGAAGGTTTGTCAAAAGAAGAAATTGCCAAGCGTAAGCAGCTGACTACCATGCTTAAGCAAGGAAACTTTAAACCCGACAATGATGCCTACCTCTCACGATTTATTCACCCTTCACGTTTGGACGATGAAAATGTGGCAGGTGTTGTTAAATCAATGGCTCAGGATTTAGGAAAAACCACGCTACTTAACCACACACTCGCCACAACGCCCCGAGAGAGTACCGTAAAATCACTGGCGAAGATCAATGCACCAGTAACGTTTATTACTGCCCAGCAAGACGCCATTGCACCAGCAGAAACAAGTAAGCAGCTAAAAAATATACTACCCAGAGCGACGTTCCACACTGTTAGTGATGCGGGGCATATGTTGGTACTTGAGCAACCTAACGCTGTAGCGTCTATTATTGCTAAACAAATTAGCGTATAAAATTACAGCATTTTTACCACTGTAGCGTTGCATAAGCCGTGGGTAAGTGGATAATGCCCCACCAGAAAATTGGGTTAGAAAGGCATTGCAAATGAGGCAATTCAAAAGTCAGGCGGAAGCAGAAGCCGCTGGAGTATACGTAAGCAAGGTAAAAAGCTTCGTTAAACGCGAAGGTAGACTTACTAAAGCACAAGAAAAGGCGCTGGAAGATCACTGGCCAATTAAGGGCATTGACTATATTGATGCCCCCTTGTCGTTACCAGAGTTGTTTGGCCGAAACGCAGATGTGGTTGTGGAAATTGGCTTTGGCATGGGTAAGTCTTTAGTTGAAATGGCAGCGAACGCACCTGAGAAGGATTTTATTGGCATTGAAGTGCATCGCCCTGGTGTTGGCGCATGCTTATCTGATGCTAATGAGCAAGGCGTTGAAAATTTGCGTGTTATGGAGCATGACGCGGTAGAAGTGCTTAAGAATATGATTCCAGATGGTTCATTGTCTCGCCTGCAGTTGTTTTTCCCAGACCCGTGGCATAAAAAGCGTCACCATAAGCGCCGTATTGTTCAGCCCGAATTTGTTGAATTAGTTCGCACCAAGTTAGCTATTGGCGGCTGCTTTCATATGGCGACCGACTGGGAACAGTATGCTGAGCATATGTTAGAGGTCATGACCAACGCCGACGGTTACACCAACACTGCAACTGACGGTGACTATGTGCCTCGACCCGACTACCGTCCTATCACCAAGTTTGAAACTCGCGGTCAAAAGCTAGGCCACGGCGTGTGGGATCTAATTTTCGAGCGTACTAAGTAATGATTTTATCTCCTCAAAGCCAGCTGTTAGAACGTAATATCGCGCTTTTCGATGAAGGCCAGTGGGCATTTATAAACCCTGCTGACGCGTATTTCCTAGACGGTCTTAAATCGCATAACGTAACGGTTCTTCACCAGTATTTCGACATTTTTTCGGAATGCGTGCGCGTAATTCCCTCTGTATCGTTCGATAGCAGAGACATTACGCATACAGGCTTTGAGATAACGCAAAAGGTTGGCAATCATACCCATATTTTTGCGCCTTTCTTGGCTTTAGAAAAATCTCACACTGACGTGATGATTTTCTTACCTAAAGCAAAAACCCATTTTCAGATGTTACTGCGAATGGCCGCAAGCATGGTTGGCCAAAATGGTCATATCCATGTGGTTGGTGAAAACAAAGGTGGCATTAAAAGTGCCGCTAAGTTAATGCAGCAATATGGCCCTACGCAAAAAGTTGATTCGGCGCGCCACTGCAGCCTTATTACCGTAATGGTAGAAGAGCCCCATCTTGCCTTTGAACCCGATGCTTGGCTTGACATGAATACCTACCAAGTTGAAGGTACCACTTGGCAAGTTGCCTCCATGCCTGGCGTTTTTAGTTATAAAGAACTGGATGCGGGAACAGAGTTACTGCTAGAAAAACTTTCGACCTCCCTGAGCGGTGAAATTTTGGATTTCGCATGTGGTGCGGGAGTGATTGCTAGTTACATCATGCTGAAATATCCACATTTGAAGCTACACCTTACCGATGTAAGTGCACTTGCCGTTTACTGTAGCGCAATTACCCTTGCAGAAAATGGATTATCAGCAACACTTTATGCTGCCGATGGTTTGCACGGTTTTACCCAAAAAGTACAGCATATTGTCACCAACCCACCGTTTCACACCGGCATTAAAACTGACTACACCATCACTAAGCGATTTATCTCAGATGCAAAGGCAACATTAAGCCTTGGTGGCACTATGCAAATGGTAGCAAACCGATTTTTGCCCTACCCAGGTTTGCTCGCTGAGCACTTCCAAACAGTTTATACCACAGCACAAACATCGCAATTTTCCGTTTATCAGGCAGCTTTGTAATTAAAAAAGCCGTGAGCTTGTGCTAACTTAGCTTATCTACCTGTTGCTTATGCCATTGTGGATACTTCACAATGGCACTCAGCGCTTTCCATATACTCTATTTAAGCATGACGAGTGCACTACGTGTACGCTCTGGGAGATTAACTGTGAATATTGTATTTGCTATTTCAGAAGTTGAAGAGTTAGTTAAAACTGGCGGACTTGCTGATGTTGGCAAAGCGCTTCCTATCGCACTACATAGTTTAGGCGAAAACATCACCATAATAATGCCGTATTACCAAGTACTGGCAGAGCAATTGAACCTACCCACAGTAACCGAGCA
Organism: Pseudomonadota bacterium; assembly: GCA_034190055.1. Classification (GTDB taxonomy): domain Bacteria; phylum Pseudomonadota; class Gammaproteobacteria; order Enterobacterales; family Alteromonadaceae; genus Alteromonas. The sequence goes on from JAXHTT010000028.1 coordinate 19,712, forward strand.
ACAAACCCTGTTTACTGAAGGGCATGTCTACCATTTCGATATTCGCTATATGCAATGGCACGGCATTCCAATTTACTTTGTAGACGCGCCTGACTACTTTATGCGTGAGGGGCTATATGCCAATACCTTTGAAGCGTATGAAGATAATGGCGAGCGCTTTAGTTTATTCAGCGGCGCTGTTCTTCAAACATTAAAAGCGATTGATAAAAAGCCGGATATTATTCACTGCCACGATTGGCACACGGCTATGCTTCCATTTTTACTTACTCATGACAAATCTGGGTATTTCGATGGCACAAAAACAATATTTACTATTCACAACGCCGCGTTCCAAGGCGTACACAAACTAGAAACCATCCCGTTTCTTCGACATCACCCTAACATTTTGGCGCAAGTACACGGTGGCTACATCAATATGTTGCAAAGCGGTATTGAGTATGCCTCGAAAGTGACGACAGTGAGCCCAAACTACGCAAGGGAACTGCTTACCGACTTAGGTAGTCACGGGCTTCACGAACGCCTTGTAAATCGTCAGGCTGATTTAAGCGGCATTCTTAATGGATGTGATTATACGCAGTGGAATCCAGAAACAGATACGTTTCTACCAGAGCATTACAGTGTAGAGAACCTTCACCCAAAAACTACCTGTAAGCGAGTGTTACAAGAAAAGTCAGGGCTGCCTGAGAATGGCAATATTCCGCTTATTGGAATGGTATGCCGCCTAACAGAACAAAAAGGCTTTGGATATATACTGCCCATTTTAGACGACCTAATTAAGCATAATATCCAAATAGTTATTGTAGGCACTGGCGATCCTAAAGTGTGTATGGACTTGGGTGAATTTGCCCAACAACATCCTGAAAAATTCGCATTTATTAACGGGTTTAGTTCAGAGCATGCACACCTTGTAGAAGCGGGCGCCGACTTTTTTCTCATGCCTTCGCAATTTGAGCCATGCGGATTAAACCAAATGTACAGCCTGGCCTACGGCACTATCCCTATTGTGCGCTCCGTAGGAGGGCTTAAAGACACGGTCATCGACTATAGCAACGATAGTGAAGGTACAGGGTTTGTGTTCGATGAACCTACGCCTCATGCTTTGTTAGCTTGTATTCGACGTGCTCTACTGGCTTTCTATGAAGATACCGGCAAATTCAGAGCGATGCAGCAACGAGGAATGCGAACTAGATTTACGTGGGAAGCGGCCGCTGAAAGTTACCATCAGCTATATTTGGCTGCAGTTAACTAAGCGTTAATTTTGTGATGTTTTTTCGTGCGTGAACAGTTTTTTTGTTCCTATTATTCATGATACTTAGTAGCACTTGAAGCGCCCCAAAACGTTAACTGATGAATGTTATAGCATCAAAATCTTTCACATTAATTATTGGTTATAAACACCTTTCTTTTTGGCCATTTTTGCGCCACTATTAAAAAAATGAACGACGTGAATGGACATTGCGCTAGGCGGGTATGACGGACAAAGCAGTAAAGCTTTCAATAAGAAGCCTCTTTATATGGGTGGTGATGTCTATTGCTACCTTTTCTCTTGCAGTGCTATCAGGTCTTGCCGTTTATACGCAAATAAAAACTTATCGACATGAGCTAGAATCTAACGCAATCATGCTCACCAAATTGGTGGCAAGAAGCTCATCTACCTACCTTTATGATGAAACTCCTGAGCGTATTGAAGCTGCACTAAATAATCTTGTGGCAGCAGAGCAAGTACTCAATGCTCACGTTTACAAAGCGCAAAACGATACACTGCAGCCAGAAATATTTGCTTCGTATAATAAAGAGGGGCAGCTTTTATTAGGTGGCAAGGAAAACCAGCTAGCTTCGATGGTTATGAATCCGTTGCTAACAGATAACGGGCATTACCTTGAACTCAGTGCAAAAGTATTCGACCCAGAAACCAATATCCAGCTGGGGTGGGTGTATCTAAGGGTTTCATCTGAAAACTTCAACCAGCTGGTTGGGAAATCGATTTGGCTAAATTTGGCGGTAGCCCTAGTGCTGTTGGCAATAAGCTTTTACTCGGCACTTAAAATGCAGCGCGTAGTAACCGGTCCAGTTGAAAGCATAGCCAACTTTTTGCAGCGCACGTCGCGTCAGCGTGATTATTCAGCGCGCGCTAGTGGCTCTAGCATTAAAGAACTCGACATTCTAGCTGATGCAGTCAACGTGATGCTGCTTCGCATCCAAGAGTATATGCAAAAACAAAGGCAGGCAGAGGAGCAACACAGAAAACTTAATGCCAGCCTTGAAGATATGGTTAGCCATCGAACAACCGCGCTTAAAGACGCGAACCAAGAGCTTATTCAAACGCTAGAGAAGCTACATCAATTCCAGCGTCAAATTGTACAAAATGAAAAAATGGCTTCCCTCGGTGACATGGTTGCCGGTGTCGCCCATGAAGTTAATACACCAATAGGTTTAGGCGTTACTGCATCGACCATGATGTTAGACAGGTTGGCTGTTATTCAAAAAGACTTTGAAAATAAAACACTGAAAGCCAGTGCAATGAAGCGCTTCTTGGAGGAAAGTAACGAAAACCTCAATATTATTTACCGCAATTTGAACAGAGCAGCTGAGCTTATCAGTAGTTTTAAGCAGGTTGCCGTAGATCAAACCTCAGAGTCTAGTAGAAGTTTTTGCGTTGTACAGCTAGTTAATGAGATACTACTGTCATTGCAGCCCCGATTAAAAAAATTAAAACACAACATCAACGTAAATTGCGACCCTACCCTTAGCGTTGAAACAAAGGCTGGCCCTATAAATCAAATTTTGATTAATTTAATCATGAATTCGGTTATTCATGGGTTTGAATCCGTGGATGAAGGCACAATTGATATTCGTGCCGAGTTGGTTAGCAGCGACAAGCTCAAGCTTGTTTATACCGATAACGGAAAAGGTATTCCCCCCGAGATCCGCAAACGGATATTTGACCCCTTTGTTACCACGAAGCGTGGGCAAGGCGGCTCTGGACTGGGAATGCATTTAGTGTACAACTTAGTAACGCAAGCCCTCAATGGCTCAATAGCGATTACCAGCGAGGAAGGTAACGGGGTGGAATTTGTGATTATCTTTCCCGTTGTTAATGCGAAAACATCAGAATAGTTGTATAAAGGCTGAACTTTTCTTGATTTTTATTGGCTAACCCCAATACCTTAGCAGTAAGAATATTCACAAGTTGCTTGCAATCAACTACATGAATATTAAAATTTAACCAGTTAGTTGCTTAAATCGTATTTTAGAAAGAGTGTAAAACACCATGCAGACGCCAAATGTGTTAATTGTTGAAGATGAGGTGGTAACCCGTACCACGCTTAAGAGTTTATTTGAAGCGGAAGGGTATAATGTATTTGAAGCCGAAAATGGTGATCAAATGCATGATTTCTTCGAGAATCACGCTATCAATTTGGTTATCATGGACATCAACCTTCCAGGCAAGAACGGCCTGATTTTGGCTCGTGAAGTGCGTGACCGTAAAAACGTTGGCCTTATCTTCCTAACGGGTCGCGACAACGACGTTGATCGCATCCTAGGCCTTGAAATTGGCGCAGACGATTATCTGACTAAGCCTTTTAACCCCCGTGAATTAACCATTCGCGCGCGCAACTTACTGTCTCGTACAACAAACTCTTCAGAAGATGACGATTTACCAAGCCGTGTAAGCTTCAACGGTTGGACGCTTGACGGCGACAGCCGCTCATTGATTTCTCCTAGCGGTAAAGAATTCCGTCTACCTCGTAGTGAATTCCGTGCGCTACACCTTTTCCTAAGCAACCCAGGTAAGATCCTTACCCGTGAGCAGTTAATTATGGAAATGACGGGGCGCGAGCTTCGCCCGAATGACCGTACGGTTGACGTAACTATTCGTCGTATTCGTAAGCACTTCGAGTCAGATCCAACAGATGAAGAATTGATTGTAACTATCCACGGCGAAGGTTACCGTTTCTGCGGTCAGGTTGACGGCTAAGACGTTGCCTGAACGAGTTTTGAATTAATGAAAAGCCGCTATGTAGCGGCTTTTTTGTATTTGTCTTTAGAGCTTTCGCTTTTGCTGAAACGAAAAGGCGTTTCAAAGCAACGTTTAGAAACAGTTTTATCCTAAGTAATGGCGGCATAACAAGGTTATACCGCGATATATTAAATCAGTTATGTGGTGATTGAAAACCTAGCTTCACACCAAACGTTAATTGGCTGTAGCATTAAAGCAAACTGAGTAGCGATATTGCTTTTCTTCCAATAAGAACGCTTTGTGTGTACTTGGGCTCCACGAGTCATCGCCGCCCACGCCCATATGCGCGTGATCAATATACACAAACACACAGTCTTGAGGTATTAAATCACAAGTGTGTTTTGCTTCATCTAGCTGTGCCTGCCCATATTCACTTACACTGAAGTGGAACTGCCCGCTTGCAGTTACGCTTCCAAGAGCCAGCGTTTTACAGTCACTGCGCAAACCATTGTCTGAAGGAAATATATAGCGCGTTTGCATATCGCCGATAGGTAACGTGTAATGACCATGGCGTGCCGCCGCTTTTCTGTCTGGATAGTTTTCAAATGGTCCAAGCCCTTGCCAGTTTACAGGCATATTCTCCTGCGATACAGGTACTGCTATTTGCATACCAATACGCGGCATCGGCGGTAAACCATCATCTAATAGCACCTCCACCTCTACCGAAAGCTCGGCCTGCGCGTTAACGGTATAGATCCATTTAGTTGCCGCCACCAGCTTTTCTGCATGGTGATATTCATATAACGATGTTATACGCACGTCTCGCGCGCCCTGCTCAACGTTTACGCCCGTGCAAGTACGTGTCCATTTACCAATACCTGCACGGCGCCAGCGAGACTCCCACGCGTTCGGGTCTGGGTTATCAACTTCGCTTACCCCGATGTCGTTATCTAGCGGCGCTCTGAAGAAATTATCTTCTAGCGGCGCGCTAAGTGTTTCTTCTGCGCCTTGAAGCCACGAGGTTAATAGCCCGCTCTCACTATTGAAGCTAAAAACGTTATTTAGCGCATGTACTAACAACATTCCATCCTTAGCTTCGATTGATATCTCACTCGTGTCGTCTGATATGTCGTTATCATTAAGTGAAAACGATACTATTCCTCGCTTATTAATTAGCGCTAACTGCGCGGTGTCCATGACATGCCCTGCATCAGCCCACGCGCAGCCATTCGCTGTCACAACATCAATATTTAAATGATACTCAGCCCCTGCTTTAAATATAATTTCTGGGGTTAGGGTCAGCACTTGTGTTTGTTGCGGACCTATATTGATTTCAAGCTCGCCCTTTACATTAGCAATGGGTTTTCCGTTTTCTAGTACTTGCCAACACAATAACTCATTATCTGTATGTCTAAATAGATAATCGCTGCTTACGGTAAGCTCAAACTTGTTGTCTTTTTCAACCAGCGAGAAGCTTAAGTGCTGCTGACAATATTTTGCTTCAAAGAAGTGAGGGTGAGGCGTTCTGTCTGGGAACAGCAATCCGTTAATACAGAACTGACGGTCGTTATCGGTATCACCGAAGTCACCACCGTAAGCCCAATAAGCATGACCACTGTCAGTGTACTTAGTTAAACCTTGGTCAACCCAGTCCCAAATAAAGCCACCCTGAAGACGTGGATAGTCTTTAAATGCCTTCCAGTACTCATCAAAGCTTCCCAAACTGTTACCCATTGCGTGAGCATACTCACATAGAATAACGGGGCGGTTTTCACCGGGCATCGACAGCCACTTTTTGATAGCCCACTTAGGTACAGCATCATCTTTTATATCCGTATCTACCCGCGCATACATAGGCGCAATAATGTCGGTCGCCGTAGTATCAGCACCGCCACCTTCGTACTGTACAGGGCGGGATGGATCAAATGACTTCGCCCAACCATACAAAGCATCGTGGGTAGGCCCATAACCACATTCGTTACCTAGCGACCAGATGATAATACAAGGGTGGTTTTTGTCTCGTTCGACCATTTGGGTGAAGCGCGCCATGTAAGCACCGGCCCAGAGTGGGTCGCGAGAAAGTCTTCCCATGGGAAACATACCGTGGGTTTCAATATTCGCTTCATCTACCACATAAAGCCCGTATTCGTCACAAAGCTCATACCAGCGAGGGTGATTAGGGTAATGTGCAGTACGTACAGCATTAAAGTTGTTTTGCTTTAATAGCTTAATGTCTTCAAGCATGTCATCTTCGTTGATGGCATGACCTTTGAACTGATGATGCTCATGTCGGTTTACCCCGCGAATAAGCACGGCTTTACCATTAACCAATAGCTGGCCGTTTTTCATTTCAATATTTCTAAAACCAACATTGTAGGCCTCAACATCGACGGCGTTGCCATTATCATCAATAAGGGATACCACAATGCGGTACAAATTAGGGGTTTCAGCAGTCCAGTGTTTGGGCTCTTTCACATTTAATGTTTGGAAAACCACATCATCCCACCCCCCCTTTTCATCAATACGCTTATTGTTGGTACCGGTAATAACTTGCTCGGTAACAGCGCTATCACCATCAAAGAGCTGTATGCCCACTTTAAAGGTAGATGGCGCATTGATGGCAGTACGAACCGAAACCGTAGCGTCACGGTAGCAGGCATCAAGCTTTGGTGTAACGAACACATCTTGAATGTGATGCTGAGGCTTTGTGACCAAGTTAACGTCGCGAAAAATACCGCTGAGCCACCACATATCTTGGTCTTCTAAATAGCTACCGTCAGACCATCTGATCACCATTACGGCCAGGCGGTTTTCCCCCTCGACTAAAAGACGGGATAAATCGAATTCAGCGGGCAAGCGACTATCTTGAGAGTAGCCCACATACTCGCCGTTACACCAAAGGTGAAAGGCGCTATTTACGCCCTCAAAGACAATATGATTGCGTTGTTTTAACTTATCCTTGGTAACGTTGAACGTTGTTCGGTAGCAACCCGTCGGGTTCTCGCTGGGTACCACAGGTGGGTTCACCCGAAAGGGATATTTCACGTTACAGTAAATCGGTTTGTCGTGACCTTCCAGCTGCCAGTTAGAAGGTACCGCAATAGGCTGCCAATTAGCAGACTCGTCATCACTTAATGTGTTAGAAACCAAGCTTTCAGGTACGCTTTCTGGTGCATCAAATAAACGGAAATCCCATTGACCATTTAAACTGCTTTTCTGCGCATTGGTACTGTGTAATGCGTCTTTTAGCGTTTTATATCCGTGATGTGGACTGTGAGCCGTGATACGGTTTCTCTGAAACACCACCGGGTTTTGCCAGTCGTTTTGAGCCACTATTTGCGCAACATTAAGCATGTCATTTCCTTTACTTTTTCATTAAGCGAAATATAGCTAACTTTACACAGTTCCTTTATGCTCTAAACTTACATCCATTTATCCAAAACTATCATTTTACATTTATGAAACCTAGCTTCAAAGACATTGTAGATATTGGCCCCAACTGCTTCGAACGCTTTATAGATAGTAGTAACGCGCCAGAAATCAGTGATTTAGGCATTGAACTAGCAGGATGCTCTAACTTATCAGGGAATTATACAGTGGGGCGTGTATCTCCGCCCAACCATACCTTGTTCTATAGCATAAAGGGGCAAGGAAAGTTTCGCGTTCCATCAGGCGAACTACAGTTACATGAAGGGCAGCTTATTATTTTGCCTGCTGGACAAAGCTTTGAAGTTTCCATTATCAGCGAGCAGTGGGACATAATTTGGGTAAATTTAGCTAATGTCGAGCGCTGGAAGTCATTAGGAAAAAGCGATGCGCTGGTTGTAGATAACGCCATGCTAGAGGGACTGCATCACGCCATGGAACTTGTATACTTGGAACGCGACCTTGATAGCCGTCGCGCTGCCATGCAGTTTGTGTCACGTTATCTGTTCCGTGTAGCAGATGCTCCATTAGGTAAAAAGCCTGCCAGTGATGATAAGGAGCGACGTCAAATAAGCCGAGTACATGCACTGTTTTCAGTAGTGGATAAACAGCTTCAGTTCGATTGGGATATGGAAAGCTTAAGTGAGAAGGCGCATTATTCAGCCCCTCACCTTCACCGGCTGTGTTTGCAAGTGTTTGGACGAAGCCCCAAGCAGCACGTTATTCATTTGCGTATGGCACGGGCCAAAAGCTTACTGTTAAGCACGCAGTGGCCTGTTTCTTACATTGCCAGCTATGTGGGTTACACAAATGTATTTACTTTCTCAAAACGCTTTAAGAAGTCCACCGGGCTGTCTCCTTCAGCGTTTCGAGAAAACGCAAACTAGCTGCCAGCTATCTTCATTTGGTCAATGAGCACAGAGCCAGTCTGTACACTGCCGCGCACATCTTTTTCAGCGCCAATTGCCACAATACCTTTGAACATATCTTTTAGGTTACCGGCAATGGTTACTTCATGGACGGGGTGTTGAATAATGCCATTCTCCACCCAGTAGCCCGCAGCCCCCCGCGAGTAATCACCGGTTACACCATTAACGCCCTGCCCCATAAGCTCGGTCACAAGTAGTCCTGTGCCCATTTCTTTTAGAAGCTCAGCGTCGCTATGTCCTGTATCGCCTACTAGCCAGTTGTGAATACCACCGGCATGACCGTTAGAGCGGGTGTTTAGCTTACGCGAAGAGTACGTCGTATAAAGGTATGTGGCTAATTTACCCGCATCGACAATGGTCATGTCAGAGCATGCAACGCCTTCGTTATCGAAGCTTGAACTTGCTAAGCCGCCTTTAATAAACGGGCGCTCTTCAACGTTAAGCCATTCTGGAAAAACTTGTTTGCCCAAGCTATCTAGCAAGAAACTAGAGCGCCGGTAAAGGCTACCACCGCTAATGGCCCCTACATAATGGCCAAACAAGCTAGATGCGATGTCGCGGTGTAAAAGCACAGGCACGTTGGCCGTGTTAATTTTACGAGCGCCTAAACGGTCTACAGTAGCTTTAGCGGCTTCGATACCTACAGCACTTGCTGTTTGCAGCAAAGAAGCTTTACGACTTACCGTGTAAGCGTAATCGCGCTGCATGTCGTCATCTTGTGCGCCAATAACCATACAGCTTAATGAATAACGGCTGCTAGGATAACCAGCATTAATGCCATGAGTATTGCCGTACACGCGCATACCTAAATTTGCGTTGTACGACGCGCCATCTGAATTAGTAATGCGCGAGTCGTAATTCATTGCTGCCGTTTCGGCTTCAATAGCAGTTTTAATGGCCTTTTCAGTATCTAACTCTTCAGGGTGATACAGGTCTAAATCAGGAAATTCTGTGGCGATAAGGTCGGCGTCAGCCAAACCGGTACAAGGATCTTCGCTGGTATAGCGTGCAATATCGACGGCTTTTTCTACCGCGAGTGTTAGCGCTGCTTTACTCAGATCTGCGGTAGACGCACTCCCCTTTCGCTTGCCTACGTATACGCTTATACCTAAGCCACCGTCGTTGGTAAATTCAACGTTTTCAACTTCTTGCATACGTGAAGATACGGCGATGCCCTGCACTTTCGACATGCTGGCTTCAGCTTGCGTTGCGCCTTTTGAAACGGCTAATTTTAGTACATCATCTACGACATTTTGAATGTCGGCTAACTGCTGCTCAATTTGCATAGTAAGTTTCGCTGTCTTAATTCGACTGTGATAGTTACAATTTAGCTAAAGTGTAACACTAATGAGTTTGAAATGAGTGATCAGAAATACAATTCTCCTGAAGATCCTTACTTCGAAGATGCGCAAGCAGGTGAGTTCGAAGAGGAAGAGTTTGTCAGTAAAACTGAGCTAAAGCGTCAAGCAAAAGAGCTTCACAAGCTAGGCGAAACTTTGGTTAACTTAACCGATGCTCACATAGCAACGATTCCGATGGATGAAGAGCTTGCTGACGCCGTTGCTATTGCGCGCAAGGTGAATAAGAAAAAAGACGGCTACCGCCGCCAGCTGCAGTTTATTGGAAAGGTTTTACGCCAACGCGATATCGCACCTATTGAAGAAGCGCTAGCAAAACTCACGCATCAACACCAAGCAGCAAACGCGGCTTTTCATGCGCTAGAGAAAGCCAGAGAAGCGGTAATTGAACAGGGCGACCCCGCTATTCAAGAGCTGATTGAAGCGCATCCTGAGCTTGATCGCCAGAAGCTGCGTCAATTCCACCGCCAAATTAAGAAAGAGCGTGAAAAGAATGCGCCACCTAAAGCATTCAGAGAGCTGTTTCAGTATTTAAAAGACGTTATTCATAAGGATTAACGACCTGCAATTAAAGTGATTTCAACACCACAGTTTCGTTCATCAGCCAAAGGGGGATAGCGTGAAAATATTTTCTAACCCTGACGCAACACTGAAAAGCAAGTACGGTCAGTATCAAATTGCTGTACTTGGTAACATTGTTGGCGTGTCGGCTGAAGGTATTGCCGATGACTCAGCCATTGAACGCTATGCGCGGGATATGATGGATGTGATTAACAGCTTTGGTGGGGATCACTGGGCATTTTTAGGTTTTTTGCATGGTTCTGCCCTTCTCACTAAAGCAGGTGAGATAGAACTGCAGCGTTCAATAGAATGGCGTGCGAAACATGGAATGGCGCTTGGCGCGCTAGTTATCGGTGATACCACGGTGCAGCCTATTGTAAGAGCGCAATTTCAGAGAATTTACGACAATGCAGGCCTTGAGCTAGGTATTTTTACCAACGAAGAAGATGCTATTGAGTGGTTGAACGAAAAAGGATTTGAAAGTTAGCCGCGACTTATCCCAGTTCGCATACAAAAAAGGTTGGTGCCTAGGCCCAACCTTTTTTTAATTTTCCAGTGTATAGGTTTGAGCTGAATTAAGCCGTACCACCCACCGTCAACTCGTCAATTTTAAGCGTAGGCTGTCCTACACCCACCGGCACGCTTTGACCGTCTTTACCGCATACGCCCACGCCTTTATCCAAGGCAGTGTCATTGCCAATCATTGAGATTTTTTGCATAACCTCTGGGCCGTTACCTATTAAGGTTGCCCCTTTAACTGGTGCAGTAATTTTACCGTTTTCGATAAGATAAGCTTCAGCGCTAGAGAACACGAATTTGCCAGACGTAATATCTACCTGACCGCCAGCGAAGTTCGGCGCATAAATCCCTTTGTCGATAGAAGCTATAATTTCTTTCGGATCGTGCTGACCTTCCAGCATGTAAGTATTAGTCATACGAGGCATAGGCAAGTGAGCGTAAGATTCACGACGGCCATTTCCGGTAGGTGCAACCCCCATTAGCTTGGCGTTGTGTTTATCCTGCATGTAGCCCTTTAAAATACCGTCTTCAATTAGTACGTTATGTGCCGTTGGCGTGCCCTCATCGTCCACTGACAATGAACCGCGACGATCGCTTAATGTACCGTCATCAACAACGGTTACACCTTTGGCGGCTACGCGCTCACCAATGCGACCGCTGAAAGTTGATGCACCTTTACGGTTAAAGTCGCCTTCAAGACCGTGACCTACTGCTTCGTGAAGCAATACACCAGGCCAACCGTTACCTAACACCACAGGCATAGCGCCTGCAGGCGAGGCTACTGCCTGCATGTTTACCCGCGCCATGTGAAGTGCATCATCGGCTAATTGCTCATAATAGGGTTTGCCACCTTCATCTTGCTTAAAGAATGAGTAAGCATATCGCCCACCAGCACCCGCTGAACCGCGCTCGCGTCTATCACCGTGTTCTAGCAATACTGAGCAGTTTAAGCGCACAAGGGGACGAATATCTGTGGCTAACGTACCGTCGCTGCCAGCCACTAAAATTTCTTCATATACACCGCTTAAACTTACTACCACCTGGTTGGCAGACGGTTCTTGCTTACGGATATAAGCATCTACCGCTTTAAGCAGTGAGATTTTCTCGGCATCTTGCATC
>JAXHTT010000280.1:0-2282 GCA_034190055.1 Pseudomonadota bacterium
AAAAACCGTTTCAAAATGTCAGGTAGTTAAATACTAAAGAACCAAAGCGCCGTCCCAGTCAGGGGCTAGATCTAGGCTTCGGTAAATACGACACACGTCGAGGTGGTGATGTACGAGTGAGTCATTGGGACTTATTGCTAGGGCCGTTTCAAAATATGCAATAGACTCATCCCACTGCTGATTAATTCTACATGCCAAACCTGCTGCTATTTTCGTTTGCACCGCAAGCTTCTTCTCTTGTTCTTTTTCTGGTAGGTGACTGAGAATTTCGTATATTTCAATAGGCGCTTTTCGTCCTTTTACTCTAACCCAGTCAAGTAAACGAGTTCTGAGGGAGTCGTTAGGGCCTATAATTTGTAGTACCTGAGCACTTACAATGATGTCAGCTTGGTATTTAGGCGTCAGAGCTTCCAGCCGAGAGGCTATATTTACACTATCGCCTATAACCGTAGTATCCATTCTATCTTCCGAGCCCACGGTTCCCATAATCACTTGTCCAAAGTGAATGCCTATCCCCATATTAATCGCTTCGTAGTCGCAGTTTTTCCGGTGACCGTTATAAATAGTTAATGCTTTACGTAAATCTAATGCCGCCTGCACCGCATCTAATGCTTTTTCTTTAGGCGTGCCACCTTGATGGTCGAATAGCGCCATGATGCCGTCGCCCATAAACTTATCGATAAAGCCTCGGTTTTGGTGAATAGGGTCATTCATTCGCGTGAAATACGAATTTAAAAAATTCATCAATTCTTGTGGGGTAATACGTTCTGAAAAACCTGCAAAACCACGAATATCACAAAACATGATGGCAACATCGTTTTCAGCAGCATAGCCGAGCTCCAATGAATCTACATCAGTGGTAGCCATATGTTCTACGAACTGGCGGGGTACAAATTTCTGGAAAGTTTGGTTAAGTTTTAAGGCTTCATCAGCAGCGGCCTGAAATCGTGCTTCGTCTGCAGCCTGCAGTGTCGCCTCAAGTTTACTTGAGTTGCGGGATAAGGCTTTTCTGAGTCGATATTTGAAGCGCCTGCTGCGCCTAACATAAAGAACGCTTATAACAGTGCTGTAAAGAGTAAGTGCAAAGAGCGCGCTTATTTGCCAATCCATTGTTAATCAAACCTTTAAATTTCCTATAGAAAAGCAGCAAAATAGCGGTCAACAATTAAACTGCCGAGAAAGTATAAAGGATAGTTCGGCGTTAACACATTACATTTAATTACATTTACAAAAAGTGTTAGCGCCGAGCTTTAATTAACGGTAAGGGGCAATTAACTTATAGGGTTGAGAAAACTTTATCCGCTGCAGCCAATGTTTTTTCAATTACTTCAGTATTGTGTGCTTTCGAGACAAACCCTGCTTCGTAGGAAGCGGGGGCCAAGTAAACACCTTGTTCTAACATACCGTGATAAAACTTATTGAATTGCTCGGTATTACAGTTAATTGCCTGCTTATAATTAGTAACTTTCTCTACGTCTGTAAAGAATATCCCAAACATACTGCCAGCAATATTAGTAGTTAGGCTAATATTGTGTTTGTCTGCTAGTGCTTGAAATCCATCAACCAGCTTTTGGGTATTCTCAAAGATAGAATCGTAAAGTCCTGGCTGTTTAATTTGGGTTAACGCAGCAAGTCCTGCTGCCATAGCCACAGGGTTACCGGAAAGTGTACCGGCTTGGTAGATAGGACCAGTTGGCGCGATATGAGTAATGATGTCGCGGCGTCCACCGAAACAGCCCACTGGCATACCACCACCGATAACTTTACCCAAGCAAGTTAGGTCTGGTTTGACGTTGTAGCGCTCTTGAGCACCGCCACGAGATACGCGGAACCCTGTCATCACTTCATCAAAGATAAGTACGCTGCCGTACTCATCGCAGATTTTGCGAAGCCCTTCAAGGAAACCTTCCACCGGCGGGATGCAGTTCATGTTGCCAGCGACTGGCTCAACAATAATACATGCAATATCATCGCCGTGAGCTTCAAAAATCTCTTTAACGCTATCTAGATTATTGTATTCAACCGTTAGCGTATGTTCGGCTACGTTGGCAGGTACACCTGGAGAGCTAGGTACGCCAAGGGTTAATGCGCCAGAGCCTGCTTTAACTAAAAGTGAGTCCGCATGACCGTGATAGCAGCCTTCAAACTTAACGATTTTGTTTCGGCTGGTATAGCCGCGAGCCAGTCGAATGGCTGACATGGTGGCCTCTGTGCCAGAGTTAACCATGCGTACCATCTCCATAGATGGCACCAATTCGCTAACAAGTTCAGCCATGATCACT
>JAXHTT010000281.1:0-2252 GCA_034190055.1 Pseudomonadota bacterium
CTTCAAGAAGGATAACAGCGTGTGAGATTTACCCTGAATATGACTCATGTAAAAGGATTTACTCAAATACGCCCCGTAAGTATGTCTATGGTAAACAGTCAGTCAAACTTAACGTCTATTTTCACCTAATGCCTTCAAAACTTACTCACTTATAGTAGCAGAAAGCTCTTCTGGTTCTATTTGAATACTAAACGCTTTTCCGCGCTCTTCTTCAAACTGCACGAGTTTTTGAATGGTAGCGTCACTAAATATGTGACCTTCAGGAAGGATAAGGATATGGCTATCGTTATATAAATTTTGGGCAAGCACCATACCTGGTTTAAGCTGTGAAGCCTTCAGTGATGTCGAAAGAAGCTTTGACGTAGTCACATCTTCTGCTTCTAGCAAGAGATCTAAAAATTCGCCGTCATAGCGCGTGTTTCTGTGCTTTTTCATTTCTAATTTGGCATCACGAGGGCTCATTTCAACACCGCTCATTCTGCCTGTAACTAAGCGCCAGTAATCTCTAGCTATTGCTAAAATACGTGCGCCAGCAGGAATTTCTTTCGCTACTTTGTTATACAAACCAGAGCCGTTGTAGTGTTCGAACTGAAACTCTATGATATCTGAAACTTGGTGAAGTTCGTGCGCCGGAGCAAGTATCAATGCTGCTTGCTTAGTTTGTGATAAATAGTTTTGTTGTTGCTGATATTTAAGTTTTGAAAACGGTGCTTTAAAATCTTCTGTTTTAAGTCCTAAGAGACCAAGTTCACAAATAAGACCTGCGTAGCGAACTTGCTTTATTTCGTCTTTCTCCAAACGTGCAATACGCGCTAGCTTCGACGACAATTCACTTACCTCAATGGCAAATTTCCCGTTTATATTCGGGTTAATGCTAATCACATTAAATAGCACTTGCTCCATGGCAATATTGTGCTTCTCAATTTTGTTCAGCGCAGCTTTAATTTGACGAGTACGCTTCTGTACCACTTGTTCTAGTGATGTATTTATATCTCTTAGTTTTCTGTTTTGAAGGCGTGTGAGTTTTTGAAGACGTGCATTTTCAGCCTTTAATTTAACCCGTTCTAACCCTTCCTCAACTACCGATATTAACTCTTGGTTGTCCCATGGCTTCTGGAGGTAACGATGAATTTTTCCTTGGTTAACCGCTTTAATGGTGGATTCGATATCTGCATATCCAGTGAGCACCACTCTAAACGTGTCAGGATAATTGATAGCAACTTGTTCAAGAAGCTCAGCGCCAGACATTTGAGGCATCTTCATGTCTGAGATGACAACGTGTACCTCGTTTTTACTCATCAGTTCCAGTGCTTTAGCACCGCTATCTGCAAGTAGGAGAGTAATATCCATAGTGAAGAGCGCACGTTTAATTGCACGAAGAATATTAGGTTCGTCGTCGACAAACAGCACAGTATAGGTTGTAGCTTGCTCAGTAGCCTCTGTCATAAAAAATTATCCTTATATGCGACGTAACAACTATCACATGCAATGGCACTATTTGATACAGTTTCTTTATGCATGATCAGCTTCACCGTTATTTTGTGAGTCTTTGGAAACGGAATTGATAGGAAGAGCTAAAGTAAAGGTACTGCCGTCTCCTTCCGTACTGGTGGCCGATAGCATTCCACCGTGTTCCTGCGCAATACCAAATGAAATTGAAAGGCCTAGCCCTGTCCCTTGTCCTTCAGGTTTAGTGGTAAAGAACGGGTTGAAAAGTTTATCAAGATGACTAGGCGGTATTCCGCAGCCTGAATCTTCTACCCGTAACTCTACAAATTCACCAACAGTGCAGGTGGTGATAATTATCCTTCCGTTTTTGCCGGTGGCTTCGATAGCTTGTCCAGCATTAATGAGCAGATTGGTAATGACCTGAGATATTTTACCAACGTTCATTTCTACATCTGGGATCCTTCCTAAATGGGTTTCTACCGTACAGATATACTTCAGTTGATTGTTTACCATAGCCAAAGTGGTACGCACACAATCATTAATATTGTGTTTCTGCATTTGGTCGCTATCAACCCGTGAAAACAGTTTAAGACCTTTAACTATTTCTGCAACGCGCTGCAAACCTTCGCGAGAGTCACTTAGTAAGTCCGAAATATCTTCATTAATGAAGGCCATATCTTGTTTGCCCAGCATTTTTTTTAATTCAATCATTGATGCTGCACGTTTGCTTTCATCTTTCTGGTCTATAACAACTTGGATTTGTGAGAATATCATTTGGTAAGTAGCAACGTATTCACTAAGTG
>JAXHTT010000282.1:0-2231 GCA_034190055.1 Pseudomonadota bacterium
GAGAGAAGTGTTATGAAAAGCTGGGTTTCAAAATCGATCAATACCATTAATGCAGATTATCAGCGCTCTGCAGACACCCATCTGATAAAGCTTGAGCAAATAGCATTTCAAGGTATCGACATCTATTTAAAAGATGAAAGCACTCACCCCACGGGTAGCTTAAAACATCGTCTGGCCCGCTCTCTTTTCCTTTACGCCTTGTGTAATGGAAAAATTGTAGAGGGAACGACTGTGGTAGAGGCATCATCAGGCAGCACGGCAGTATCTGAAGCTTACTTTGCAAAAATGATTGGTGTGCCGTTTGTTGCCGTCATGCCCAAGTCTACCGCCCAGAGTAAAATAGCGCTTATCGAACGCTACGGTGGTCAATGTCATTTCGTCGACTGCCCTACGCAGATGCACAGCGAAGCAACTAAAGTAGCGAAAGAACTTAACGGCCACTTTATGGATCAGTTCCTTTACGCTGAGCGCGCTACAGACTGGCGTGGAAATAATAATATTGCTGAGAGTATCTTTGAGCAAATGAAAGCCGAGCCCCACCCCGTACCACACACCGTGGTTATGAGCGCAGGAACAGGCGGAACATCAGCAACTATAGGCCGCTACATACGTTACAAAGGCCTCTCTTCGAAACTCGTTGTAGTAGACCCAGAATTCAGTGTGTTTTTTGATAGCTTCAAAAATAAGGATCATACACTTACCGCTACCCGTGGAAGCCGCATCGAGGGGATTGGACGCCCTAAAGTGGAAGCCTCTTTTCAGCACGACGTTATAGACGACATGATTTCGGTTCCCGATGCCGCCAGTATTGCAACCATGCATTGGTTAAACAACACCATGGGAATTAAAGCCGGCCCGTCTACCGGCACAAACCTATGGGGCGCATTAAGTATTGCCAAACGAATGAAGCAACAAGGCGAAACTGGCTCAATTGTAACGCTTATGTGCGACAGCGGGGAAAGGTATGGCGACACCTACTACAACACACAGTGGGTACTAAGCAATATTGGTTGTACAAGTGTATTTACTGACAAACTAGAAAGTATCGAAAGCTGAATTAAAACTAACGTAGCGTGGTTTACACTATAAGCTGCCACTTAAAGTGCTGGCACGCTATATGTCGCGCAGCTCTTTATTCAAATCACCTATCACTATACATTGGTGATAGATTTGTAATTGAAAAAGCTCACGAAACCATGCTTAAAAAAAAGATAAAAATAAAGAACTTTATTCGCAGCAGTGTTGCGTTAACTACGATAATCGCTGCCCACAATGCCTTCGCCACTAGTACATCGACAGCTGGAGCCGTTAGCACCAGCAGTACTAATACAGTTGCAAGTTCCTCCATAAGAGCTTCTAACAACAATTACGAAAGCGTTTTTGCTAACCTCGCGCTTCATTGTATTCATCAAGAGTTTCCAAATGTAGTGAAACACATGATGAATAACGGCGACGACGTTAAAGCACCAAGTCAACTCTACCCAGCATTTTATGGTTGTTTAGACTGGCATTCATCAGTTCATGGCCATTGGCTTTTAGTAAGAATGCTAAACACTGCGCAAGACGCGGTGAATAAAGGAGAGATTATTGAAAAACTTAATATCAGCTTTACGACAGAGAACATTCAAGGTGAATTGGCTAGCCTTAAGCGTGAGAATAATGCGTCGTTTGAGCGCCCCTATGGTCTTGCTTGGTTTCTACAATTAACCGCGGAACTACGTCAATCATCAACTCCAGAAGCAAAGATCTGGTTGGACACGCTACTACCGCTTGAAGAAGAAATTGTGGCGAGAGTAAGTGCCTGGCTACCCAAACTGGCTTATCCAATCCGAACCGGTGAACACAGTCAAACCGCCTTTGCTTTTGGCTTAATGTTAGACTGGGCGAAAATATCAGGTAATAAGGAGTTTGAAGCATCGCTAACATCTAGAGTAAAAGAATATTACCAAGCTGATAAGCAATGCCCCCTAGCCTACGAGCCCTCAGGACAGGATTTTCTATCACCGTGTTTGGCCGAAGCGGACCTAATGCGCCGAGTAATGGCTAAACATGAATACAGCCAATGGCTTTCAGCATTTTTTCCTAGCCTCACAGCTAGCACATCAAATTGGCTAGCGCCTGCGACTGTGACGGACAAAACGGATGGTAAGCTCGCTCACCTAGATGGGCTGAATATCAGCCGTGCGTGGATGATTGAAGGCATTATAAGTGCTTTGCCGGATAATGATGCA
>JAXHTT010000283.1:0-2218 GCA_034190055.1 Pseudomonadota bacterium
CAAGAATATCCATATAAGCGCAAGGTTGTGTGACTTGATACCTACCTTTACACAAACTCAGGCTATTTGCATAAAAAACAGCAAATAAAAACAGTGAACAAAAGATATCGCTATCAAGTGCCTTACATTACATCCAAGACCTTCTGGTTGACTCCACTTCAAACAGCACACTATCTGCTAATTTATCGACGTATTCCTCTGGTAAAAACGGTACCGTCACCGCACCTGAAGCTAGCACAAATTTTATTGTGGCGAGCTTATTACGCTTCATAAATACGCTTTGCTTTATAATTACTTGTTGTACTTTATAAGGTTCGAAACACTGATAGTCGACACCTATTCGACCTTTTCTTATGTAAACGTACTTATTATCGTAGGCTATCCCCCATCGCCACCACCTGAGTGTCAGCAAAAGCGCTACAGAGATAAAAGTAGTAACTGCGCCAATCATAATGTCTAAATGGGAAGTGACGGCTCCCAATGTGAAAAAAGCAACAACTGGCAACGTCCAAACAGCAAGTAACCAAAACCTAATAAATCCCTTACTGATAGTTTGATAACTTTGGCCTCTCAGGTCACATCCCGCCATCACTTCTTGGCTAAGTTCAAAGGCTTCGTTTTCAGTTACCGATGGCACAATGAGTTTATTCGGCGACATCAATTCTTGCATTTGCTGCCCAGCCGTAGAGTTCTGCTCAAAATACAAATTGACCCGCTTAAGAATTTTGTCCAGCCAGTCTTGTTTTGCCGTAATCATTTGAATGCGCGATGCACGCATGCTGACTTCCAATTTATTGAGCAAGCCGCTGCGACGGATATATCGGTCTCCCGTTCTTGAAAGCGTATAGCCATAGAACGTGAAAAGAGCGCCACCTACACTAAGTAGCGCCACTAACGCCATTAGCATCATTAATATAACAAACGCGTACAGTCCAAATTGCCACCAAGCGACCGTTTGTTCACCAACTAATTGATTAAGCTGTAAACCTTTATCAGCCAGCCACTCTGAAACTACGCCAAACACATCGTCGTAAAATGGTGCGGCTGCTCCCAATATGATCCACACGCGATTATTGGTGATGCCGTGAATAATAATGTCTTTAACAGAACGGCGGTTTAGCACTTCTTCACTTGTACTGGGGTTATATTGCGCTCTAGCGCCAGAGCTTTGTGTTCGCGAAGACGAACTCTGTCCATCCGCCAATTCTCCATCACAGAAGTCCTCGCTTGATAGCTCATCTTTATCGCCCACATCGTGATGCGCTTTTTCATACAACACCTGTTTTTTTAGCGCTTCGGCATAGTCTTCTGGCACTGCCACAATTTTGGCCTCTTCTTTACTACTTCCTGCCGTATCAAGCACTACCAAGGCATATCCGAAGGGACGATAGTAAAAAGGACGCTCTATTTTTACGTTTTGAATGCGCCATAAAGGCAGGTTGGTATAGCGACGTTGAAACACGCCGTGGTGAATTTCTACGTGCTGGTTATGTACTCGAAACTTGTACATTAAAAAGCTTATTAGACCGCTACTACTGGTAGATAGAAAAAGGATCCCGGCACCGATTAGCACTTCAGGCGACAGCAGGTTATCCCAAATATTAAACGATATGGCTAAAGCGGGAATGGTGTAGATAAGCACTTGTGCCGAGGCGGAAAAATTACGAATGGTAAAGTACAAAATAGAAATGATAGAAAGGCGTTGCCACTCTCCGCCGGTTTCTACTTTCAGCTGTGGCTCTACAGCCCCCGCTTCCTGAGTGTGAGGCAACACATCTACATTGTCCTCACAGTCACCTGCTCTAGTAACATCAGGCTTCTGGTTTGAAAACAATTCAGGCGCGGTCATTAGCGAGCACCGATATCTTTGTGAGCAAGTATAAACTCACGTAATTGCTCAGCCCTTTCAATACTTAACCCAGGTATTTCAAAAGTATGCATTTCACCACCAGCCGAGAACACCTGAAGAGAGGCGAGGCCCGCCCACCTGTCTAGCGGCCCGCGGTTAACCTCAACGTGCTGAACACGCAATATAGGCTGACACGAAAGCTTTCTAAAAATGAGCCCTGACTGTTTGCTGATGTCTTGCTCTCGTATTGCGTAGAATATGCGTACGTCGGCAAAAAAGTGATACAGGGCCCATACACTGGCTAATGCGACTATACCTGCAACCACATAAGGGTATGCATTGAGTAGGTTTTCGGGTAATGACCAAAAT
>JAXHTT010000284.1:0-2215 GCA_034190055.1 Pseudomonadota bacterium
GTACCGGAAGGGACGACCATTGGTTATGACCACGAACAGGACAAGGCACGAGGCTTTCGAGTATCAGAAAAAGGCGTGGTACTTGTAACACGTGAAATGCTTGGGCAGCCAGTGGGTGGGTTAAGCGCCTAAGCAGGATTAATAAACGTATAAAAGACTGCACGATTGATTTTGGCGTTAGGCGCCAAAATCAATTTCAAACAACCCAGCTAGCCTTATAATAACCCGCCAAGTCCACTGGTCTCAGTAGTTCATTACTTAAAACCACCAGCTCATTCAGCCGCTTCGTTCCAATGTGTGAGCGTTTGCTCAATAAAACTCGCTACTGCTTCAGGACGCTCTAATGGGAACATATGCCCACCTTCTAAAACCGCGTGTTCAATCGCATTATGCTTCATCAGTCGCGAGTACATTTCAGGCTTGCAAACGTTACTCTTGCTACCTGTTGCTAATACTGCAGGACACTTTAGCTTTCCTTTGTATTTCCCGAGGTTATGAGGCACATTGCGGAATAAATCAGCTTCCACATCAGCCCGAAATGTAAGTGAAATATTGTCTGACTTAGTCTCTGTTACAGACTGCACGTAGTCACGCACACATCGTTTATCCATATCTCTAAACAACGCTTTTCCATGAAAGTACGCAACCATATCGGTGTTGCTTGGCCAACGCGTATTACGCGTTTGAGCAAGTTTTGCTGGCGTTAGTTTATTGATTAAGGGCGTATGTTTAGCAAATTTAAAAAAGTAACTCAGAGGGCCAACCACCAGCGGCGGGTCAAATAAAACAACGCCCCTAAATAGTTCAGGCGCCTCGCAAGCCGCCATGTAAGTGATAACGGCTCCAAACGAATGCCCTACACCATACACACCACGAGGGTCTTTATTCTCTTTTCTAATGTGTTTGATTAGCTCTTGAACTTGATTGCGCCAGTTGCCATTTACAGGAAGCTGAGGGTCGTGTCCGAATCGCTCAACGTGCAAACGGTTGAAGTGGCTGGGTAACGCCGAAAACATGGCATTATAGCTTCCTGCAGGAAACCCGTTTGCATGGGCAAAATGAAAACTCAACTCAGACGAGGACACCAATACACTCCTTCACATTCAAATAATAAAGGGGCTCAAATCAGCCCCTTACAATGAAAATCGATAATACTACAAGCCCCTAGATTCTGCCATTTCCCAGTCCTTTACTATCTTAGTACTTGTCCATAAGAACACAGCAATCGAAATGCCGTAAGGAACTACCAAGTAAATAAGTGCCTGCCTTAATGCCTCTGTCTCCCCTAATGAAGGTACAAGCGCTTGGCTAATAATACCGGTAAGCGTGGGCCCACCACCTAACGCAATGATATTCAAAACAAAGAAGAAAAGTGCCGTCGACATAGCCCTTACGTTTATTGGAGCAAGGGTTTGGGCCATTGCAAAACTTGGCCCTAAGTAAGAACCACTTGTAAACAATAGCAGTGCCATTAACCCGACCGATAGCCACAGATCTTGAACTTGTAACGATGCATAGAAGGCAGGAACCCCAATAATCAACGCTATAGCAGGTAGCAATGCATAGGCTTTCTTATTGTGCTTGCCCCATCTGTCAGCAATATAGCCACCTAACCAGACGCCCAATGCATATGCGGTTCCGTTGATGATGCCAAATACGATAAGAAGCTGTGTAATATCTAGCCCTGCAAATGCTCGCACATAATAATCAATGACCCATGTTGAGATTGCATAGTTACCGAACGAACCAAATGAAATACCTAAGGCCATCCCCCACCACGTAGGGACTTTTAGCAGCATTTTCAATGACGATTTGACACTCGGCTTATCAGCGTCATCTGCACTTGGCGCAGAAACTGTCCTAGCGGGCTCTTTTACCGTCAACTTCAATAAAATAGCCAGTAACACTCCAGGTATACCAACGCTGTACATTACCGTACGCCAGTCGGCAGAGCCGCCTTGTAAGAAAAATGCTGAGGCAAAGAACGCGAGCATTACACCAAACGGAATGCCTAAGGAGTAGATGGCCAGAGCTCCAGCGCGCTTTTCTTTAGGGAATAGGTCAGAAATGATACTGTGCGACGGTGGACTGCCCCCAGCTTCACCAATACCTACCCCAATACGAGCAATAGCGAGTTGCATATAATTGGCTGCCAAGCCTGATGCCGCAGTAAAGCCACTCCACAGCGTAAGGGATATTGCAATGATATTAACGC
>JAXHTT010000285.1:0-2117 GCA_034190055.1 Pseudomonadota bacterium
ATTCAGTGCAATGCGGCTGTTGCCAAGATGTGTATATAGTTTTACACACCTTAAGGCAACTATAGAGATTTTGTGGTTTTATGACAATGGTTTGGAACTTCCGTTGCCGGCCTTATTTTTTTCCTTAGCCTCGATTATTTAAAATCAAAGGCCTTGCAAAGGATACCAGACGGAATAACCTAGCTTGGACAATCTACTAGACGGTACAAGAAACAATCAAACAGGCTGATAAATATTATCCCAGTAATCATCGAGTGTTTTCACTGCATCGTTAAGCGCCCGCGCTACAAAAACATCGCCGTCTTGCTCAACTAGTTCCATGTCCACCAGCTTATTAATCGCGTCAGTAACATCAAAGTCGAGCGCACAATCAAGCTCTTCTGAAAAGTAACTCTCTATCACACTATCAAGGGTGGCTAATGTCATTCCGCCCGCTGCAATCTCGTTTTCTGAACGTGATGCGCCAAAGGCGGTGGAGTTTTCGGGAAAGGCTTCACTACATTTGAGCAAAAATGTGTAGGCCAACAAAGCTTCTTTGCAGTCTTCTTCCTCTGCTGCATCAATTAACGTATGAAACACGCCTGCGTTGTTGTCTAAATTTTTAAAATAGAGATTGTCAGACAAGGCTTTCATAAACCGGATTTTTCTGTTTTTAAACTTTGTCCATTCCTTAAAGATAAAGCTGCCGAATACCCCCATACCAATACCAAAAGTTATTAGGCTTTGCTTGGTCAGTTCCACTTCGTCGTCTTTAAAGCCAAGCCAAAAGGCTAGAAAAGATGCCATGAGAAGTAACGACGCGCCTAACTTAGTCACTAGTACCACGGTGCCACCTATTGCCGCCGATGCGCTAATAATCAACTTATCTAACGGACGCATTTTGACTTCGCTATTGGGAAACAGCATTTCCAAGTCTGCTTTAGGTACATTTTGAAAAAGCTTCACTATGGTGGAGCCAGGCTTAAAGGTTACCGGTGTTTGGCCCTTACTTTTGAAGTAAGCCTCATCTTTAAAAGTAATATAAACAGCTACTTTGTCGTAATTTGTAAACGACACCTGCTTTTTGCGTAGTCCGAAAAAGGTACGTATGGTTTCCGTTTTTACCGACTCGCCCCGTCGATAAAACACCACATCTTCAAATTCATCAAAACTTACCGCGAGACGCACTTTAAACAGCGACTCTTCGTTTAATGCTGCTTCTAAATCGTCGTCTGTGACTTTCTCAAAATTAGCTGCGTTTAATAGGCTAGCAAAACCCTTGGCAAACGCTTTTTGGCTCTGCTTACGTACGCTTTCATCCGAAGGCAGTAATTCACGTGTGTCTTTATTTGGATCGAAATGGCTATAGCTATTTTTCAGCGCTTCCAATTGCTCGTGGTACTGGTAGTGAATACGGCTTATTAAGAGCGTCGAGAAAGTACGAAAGTCTGTGCATTCGCGATCCAGTAGTTTTTCACACAGGGTGATGACATCGCATTTGCGAAAAGGAATAAATCGTTCTAATGGCATCAGGTGGTCTTATCAGAGTTACTAATTCTTGTTCAATGCGGAAAGTTACTGCACTACAATAAAAATACAACTATTCTTGGCGGAATTAAGCCCAATGGATAAGGCACGACTACTTTTCATATCTACAAACAATCTGTTATTCGAACAAGTAAAATGCTCGACTGAACTTATTTGACTTAAATAAAAAACTGTCTTCGCTTAGAATGCGCCGATGACTTATCCCGTTCCCGCCAAACAGATTGAAACCCTGTACGAAATTAAGAAAAGCAAATTCATTGCTTGTGCTGGCTTTGCGAATTCTCGCGAAAGTGCAATGGCGCTTTTAGATAGTGTTAAACAACAATACCCGGACGCCAGACACCACTGCTGGGCTTATGTTTTTGGAAACCCTAATGCGCCCAGTAGTGCAGCAATGGCCGATGACGGCGAACCTAGCGGCACAGCAGGAAAGCCCATATTGAATGTGCTTCAGCACAAAGATATTGGCGATATTATGATTATTGTGACCCGGTATTTTGGTGGCGTTAAATTAGGCGCAGGAGGCTTGGTTCGTGCATATTCCGCTGCAGCTCAGCAAGCCATTGATGCTCTTGACGTAAGACAAGAGA
>JAXHTT010000286.1:0-2090 GCA_034190055.1 Pseudomonadota bacterium
CGCGAAGCGAATACCTCAAAACATGGCTACCCAATTTTAGCTTTTATCCAGTTCGTAACCGAACTCTGACTATTTACCCATATCTTTGTGGGGCAATACGAGATCTTAACGAAAGGCTGTCTATAAGACTAGGTTTTATCAAAAAAGTTTACGGGATAGTAGGGATTAGACGAAGAAACCGTGATATTGCCTGCTGAATGACACAAAGCTGCCACAATATCGCTGATTTTATAAGCGGGTAATCAGATAAGGTTAATTAACTCCTGTTGTAAATATTGTTGTGGTCAACATCTTGTGGGCTTGAAAAAGACAGATAAAACGGACTGGGTTATTAATAATTGCTACCGAAACTTATAGCGTTTGAGTAATCGCATAAGCATTAGGGTAACCATTTTGCTTTAATTGCTCGAGTACCTCAGCCACGACGGCTTCATCGTGAATAGGCCCAAGCTGGAGCTTGTAAATATTATTAGTTACCGGCAGGTGAGCGGGAACTTGATACAAAGCTGACAGTACGTTAGATATAGATTTTGCTTTTTCGGCATTTGAGAGCGCTGCAACTTGTATATAGACAGCATCGGAAACGGTATTGCTGCTCGGTTTACTTGCTGTTTTATCAGCTGACGCTGGGTCAAGAGGAGGCTTAGGCGACGTACTGGCTATCTCAGGAGAAGGATTTACAGCTATGCCTAAGTATTCATCGTAGGTGACCGTTGGGTTATTACCCACGGTGACATTGTTTTGTTCGTCAAAATGGATAACTTCCAATTTAACTTTTGCAGTGCCTTTACTGTGATAGCCAAGTTTCACGGCGGCAGCGTAAGATAAGTCTATGATACGGTTATCGTGAAATGGGCCGCGATCGTTAACGCGAACTATGGCTTGTTTATTGTTTTCCAAATTAGTAACACGTACGTAAGAGGGAAGCGGCAACGTTTTATGAGCGGCGCTCATAGCGAACATGTTATAAGTTTCACCATTTGAGGTTAAATGGCCATGAAACTTTTGACCGTACCAACTGGCATAACCTACTTCCTCGTAGCCTTTACCGCTATTCATTGGCGTATAATGTTTTCCCAATACTTTATATGGCCTGCTGTTGAACATACGGTAGGCTTCGTATTTCGGTACCGCGTCTAATGTTTCAGGCTTTTTTGCAACGTGTCTTGGTGCAGAATCTTGCTGTTGAGTGTATCGGCTAGATTGAGATGGTGCGCTTTGACACCCTGCTAAAACGATGATGAAGAAAGTAGCCGCAGCGTAACCAAGTATGCGTCGGCTTGGGAAACTTGCGTTCGCCAAACTCGCTTTAGAAAAGCGCTCATAAACAAAATCAAATGTAGAAAAAAGGCGCTGCAACATACGAGTTATCTAGACATCAAGCGTTTTTGAGTAGCAATGGCCATAAGAATGCCAAAACCTGCCATTAATGTCACCATAGAAGTGCCACCAAAACTGATTAATGGCAAGGGGACGCCAACCACAGGGAGCAACCCTGACACCATGCCCATATTAACAAACACATAAACAAAAAAGGTCAGCGTGATACTGCCGCCTAGTAATTTGGCATAGGCGTCTTGTGCACGGCTAGATATAATAAGTCCGCGCAATATGATAAAGATGTATATAGCCATCAGGCACATCACACCGTTAAGCCCAAACTCTTCACTGAATACAGAGAAGATGAAATCGGTGTGTCGTTCGGGTAAAAACTCAAGCTGCGATTGGGTTCCCTGCAGCCAGCCTTTGCCGTCGACGCCGCCTGAACCAATGGCTATTTTAGATTGAATAATATGGTAGCCAGAGCCGAGGGGGTCGCTCTCTGGGTTTAAAAAAGTAAGCACTCGTTGTTTTTGATAATCTTTCATTAAGAAAAACCACATAACAGGCGCAAACGCACCAATCAGGCCGCCGACGATAGAAATAAGTCGCCAGCTCATTCCTGCTAGAAATATGGCAAAGATGCCCGAACTTGCAATGAGCAGTGAAGTTCCTAAATCGGGCTGCTTAGCAATTAGTATGGTGGGCACCACCACTAGGCCAAATCCAACAATGATATGTGTGGTGCGAGGCGGCATGGTGAATTTACT
>JAXHTT010000287.1:0-2084 GCA_034190055.1 Pseudomonadota bacterium
TTACCTTTTAATACGCCCCAGTAGGGTAACAGTAAAGGTAAAATATAAAACAAAGCAATGAATACAGGAGAGTAAGTATGTTCTTTAGTAAATGTAAATTGCCAAAGCGTTATCCATATGATTAACCCAGTGTGACTAATAAGTGCTAGATAGCGAAAGAAACGCGTATCTGGTGCCATGTTTATTCTCCGAAGAAATCAGGTTGTCGTATTTATCTTGAATTTATTTCAGTACGCGTTGGATGTGTCGCGTTTTAATCGCCGTCTGCCAGCTTTTTCGCAAACGTAGCTAAGCGCTTGCCTTGAGCAATGCACAGTGCTTTTTCGTCCTCGCTTAGCTGTTCAGGTGCACTCAAACTGTGGTGTGCTACGTGGGTAACACCATATGGACTCCCGCCCATGGTCGTATTGTGCAATTCTGGCTCACTGTATGGAAGACCGCAAATTACCATGCCGTGATGAATAAGAGGAATCATCATTGACAGTAATGTGGACTCTTGACCGCCATGCATCGACGATGACGAAGTGAACACGCAGGCAGGCTTATCAATCAATGTACCTTTTAACCATTGACTGCTTGTCGAGTCTAATAAGTGTTTAACAGGCGCGGCCATGTTGCCAAAGCGAGTAGGGCTGCCAAGGGCCAATGCGCTACACTGCTCAAGTTCCTTAAGTGTAACTACAGGGACGGTACTAGAAGCATCTTGTGACGCGTTGCCGGTGATTTTGCCCGAGTCGTCAATGTTTTTAACCGTGCGCACTATAACCGGCACATTTTGTGACGATACTCCCTGGGCGATAGCATCGGCTAAACGCTTCGTGCTGCCATGTCGGCTGTAATAAAGTACAAGAACGGGTTGCATTACAAAATGTCCAATACCGATTCAGGCGGTCGACCGATACGTGCTTGCTCGCCTTTAATAACTATTGGGCGTTCAATGAGTTTGGGTGTTTTAGCCATGGCTTCAAAGAGTGCATCATCGGACAATGCAGCATCCCCTAAATTTGCTTCTTTATACTCAAGCTCTTTTGTACGCATCATGTCTCTAACCGATTCAACGTTAAGTTTTTTAAATATTGCTTTAAGCGCTTGTGTATCGAGGGGGTGTTTTAAATATTCAACAACAACCGGCGCTTCGCCTTTTTCTTCAAGTAGTGCAAGCGTTTGTCTGCTCTTGGAGCAGCGTGGATTGTGAATAATTGTTATGTCTGACATACGAGCCCTTCTTAAGGTTATTACTTTTCGCGCGAACTATTGCGTTTTTGCTTTCTAATATCAAGCAGTTTACACCTAGTTGTTACTTAAGCGAGCAATATATTCTATGTCGCACCGCTCAGCTAAATGCGTAATAGTGACGCTTTAAATACTATTAGAGAAGGTGAATAGAATCTGGCATTATGATCAAAATTAAAAAGTAATCAGAGGGTTGCATGCAGTTCTTACCATTAATTCGCAATGTGGGTAAAGCTAAAGCGCTT
Source organism: Pseudomonadota bacterium (assembly GCA_034190055.1). GTDB lineage: Bacteria > Pseudomonadota > Gammaproteobacteria > Enterobacterales > Alteromonadaceae > Alteromonas. The sequence goes on from JAXHTT010000287.1 coordinate 1,479, forward strand.
CTTCTTATCATCCTTTTTACTACCGCTGCCCTAGCAGGGTTCTTTACCTTTAAGAGTCTTCAGAGTGATTTTGAAACCTTGGAAGGCAAAACATATAGTTGGAAAGACCTCCAGGGGCAATGGGTTGTTGTAAACTACTTTGCGCCTTGGTGCGCACCATGTCTTCGAGAAATGCCTGAATTAGCGTCATTTCACCAATCTTTACCTGACGATACCCAACTATTTGCAGTTAATTACGACCCTAAAACAAAGACTGAACTGATAGACATGAAAAAAAAGTACGGCATTGCGGTGCCGGTCATTGTTAGCACCTCTGATACTAAACTTCCTATGGTCAAGCCCCCATACTTACCCGCTACTTTTATCGTGGGGCCAGATGGCAACATAAAAGACACGATAATGGGTGAAGTGACAGCATCTAGCTTACATCAGCGGCTCAATGAATTAAAAGGCGCTGGCAAAACTGACTAACGCAAACCTTAACTTAAGGCGTTAGTCAGTGCTCCTCGCTTGCGTATTACAGCCTTTCTAAACGTTCTTCCTGATCGCGAAACTGCTTGATGCGCGCCCTAATCCGCTGTTTTGCGAGGTGGTTGTCACCAGCAA
>JAXHTT010000288.1:0-2049 GCA_034190055.1 Pseudomonadota bacterium
AGCATTAACGCTCTCACAACTTGTTAAAAACTTGTTGCATATTAACGCGTTTACTTCCTTGTTGGCGAGAGGCTAGTCAATTTTGCTCAGCCACTTCTGTAAGGTTGAAATTACTTTTTGGTTATCGATAGGCTTTGTTAGAAAGTCATCCATACCTGCTGCCATGCACATATCTTTGTCGCTCTGCATGGCGTTGGCCGTCACCGCAATAATAGGCGTATTTTTATAGATATCTCCCGCCGCCCCTTCGCGGATGCATTTCGTTGCTTCAAACCCATCCATTTCGGGCATTTGGCAATCCATAATAATTGCGCTGTATTTTGCTTCAAGCTCGCTGCGCTTCAACATGTCTAACGCTTCTAAGCCGTTATTTGCCACATCTACCTGATACCCTTCGCTTTCGAGCGCATTAGTAGCAACCAGTTGATTTATCGCATTGTCTTCAACTAACAAAATTCGAGTGGCTTCAATAGTAAGTAAGCGACTCTCAGTATCTTGCTTTGTTAGGCCTTCATCTGGATGGCGCTCTACAGAATCTGCAGCATCCACACCCAGCTGCCGTGGATGCACATCGTTTTGAGTACAGGACTTATCAACCGTATTTTCTAGTATTCTTAGTAAGTCTGCTGTCGTTATGGGTTTGGGCAGACATTCGTCAACTGGCAGCCCTCTGAACTCGCTGTAGCTATCGACATCGCTTAATTTGGTCATAAGAATAGTACGACTGAACCTTAAGCTTTCGACACTGTCGAGGTTCAGTAATTGATTGTCTCGCTCGTGTTCATCAACGACTTTTTCCAGAAACAAAATATCAATATCTAACTTGCTTTGTCCGTTAGGCTCATGAGTTAAGTAAAGCGTTGCAGCCTCTTCTAATGACGATGCAGTTAACGCATTCACACCCCACAGCCCAAGCTGATTTTGCAAGGTATGCCTTGTTGATGCATTGTTATCCACTATTAAGCAACGCGTGTTCTCTTTGGCAAGTTCAGGTTGCAGTGTCGTGCTTTCCTTTGAGCCCGTAACTTTACATATAACGTTGAAGCAGCTACCTTTGCCAAGCTCTGACGCAACGCTTATGTCACCACCCAATAAATGACACAAATTTTTTGTAATACTTAAACCAAGTCCAGTGCCGCCGAAGCGCCTCGTTGTAGACGCGTCTACTTGGGTAAAGGCGTCGAATAAATGAGGAAGTTTGGATTCCGGGATGCCTATTCCCGTATCTTCTACCGTTAGGTAAAGCGTGTTTTCACTTTCAACATCACTTGGAATTAGCTTTGCAGTAATATATATCTCACCCTTCTTAGTGAATTTAACGGCATTACTCAAAAGGTTAGTCAGGATTTGTTGAATTCGGCTTGGGTCAGAATATATTTTTGACTCAGTGATTTCAGAGACATCAACAATCACTTCCAGGCCTTTTTCTTGCGCTGAGTGCGCTACTGATAGCGCAGTGCTTTCCACCAGCTCCCTTAGATCAAAATCCAAAGACTCTAGTTCAAGCTTGCCTGCTTCTATCTTTGAGAAATCTAGAATGTCATTGATAAGCACAAGCAATGAGTTAGCGCTGGTATTAGCAATACTCACACGCTGGCTTTGTTCTGCTGTTAGGTCGCTTTTTTTCAACAGGCCCAGCATACCTATAACACCATTCATTGGCGTCCTAATTTCATGGCTCATGTTAGCAAGAAATTCAGACTTCAACTTCGTGGCCTCTTCAGCGCTTTCAAGCGCTTTTTTTAAATCGTTCGCCTGGGCTTTTAGCGACGCAGTTTTTTCAGAGACCTGTTGCTCTAGTGTTTGAACAAAGCGTTTTTGTTTAGTGATTTCGGTTTGCTGTAGACGGGTGCGCAGATAAATCACCAATACCAGAATACCTAACAAAAATAAGCCGTAGATAGCGTAAGCCCACCAGCTTTTCCATGGTGCGACTGCCACATGTATTCTAACCGTATCTTCTTGAAACCAGTACAGCAGTTGGCAAGCCCTACACACCACACCAGTTCATTAAGATTCCTACCGTAAACTAGCAAAAAAATCAAACCG
>JAXHTT010000289.1:0-2037 GCA_034190055.1 Pseudomonadota bacterium
TAGCAACATTGTTGACTACGCCATTCGCGACCGCCGCTGGGTACAGGGCAACATACAGCATTTAGGGCTTTTAAAGGTGAAAGGTCTTAAAATGGCGAACCGCCTGCACTTTTTATTTGGCGCGTTTGCGTACATTTCTTCATTAATACTATTTTGTATGTTGGCGCTAGGGACTGCAGATGCATTAATTCGCGCTACGTCAGTGCCAGAATTCTTCGTATCAGAGTATCAGCTTTTTCCCAGTTGGCAGGTAGCCCGTCAAGACATGATGATGGTGACCATGTGGGGCACTGCTGCCTTACTATTTTTGCCTAAGCTTTTGGGTATTGCCTTAGCCTTAATCAAACGTCGCGAAGAGTTTGGTGGGGCGTGGTCTTTACTTAAAGGAGCTGCAATTGAATTAGCCATGGCTGTACTCATTGCGCCGCTAATGATGTTCTACCACAGTTATTTTGTGATTAGCGTTTTTGTTGGCCACTCAGTTAAATGGGAAGCGCAAGAGCGTGAAGGTCGCAAAGTACCTTGGACTGTCGCAATCAAACACACGCAAATTATGAGTTGTTTAGCCGTAGCGTGGGGTGTAACTACCTTTTACTTTACACCATCTCTATTTATGTGGCTGCTACCTGTATTGGTTGGCATGGTGTTGGCGGCGCCGGTTATTCGCCTTACAAGCAGTGATAAGTTCGGCTTGGCGATGCGCAAGTTTGGAGTGTTTGTTATCGACCAGGAAGTGAATGAGTGTAAAGCGCTTAAGCGCTTACGTGTTGCGATGGAGTATTTCACTCTTTCTCAACATAAAGCGGAAGTACCTGCACTACCTGATAATGCGTGGCAAAGCATGCCAGAGCAAGCGTTAAGTCAAAAGCCATTGCCTATGCGTTACAGACTTCCTAAAAGACTACATCAGTCTTAGAGAGAAGCCCTTTAAACCAAAAAAACCGCACGTTCGTGCGGTTTTTTAATGCTTCTTATTTTCTTACCACCGCCTAGCGCTTATCGATAGACGCTAGCAATAATAGTATTCTATTGCGTAAAGGTAACGGAAAACGTCACTGGGACTGTCGTCGTTATGCTCTTCAGCCCTGCAATTTTTTGTAGTGCAGCTACGCCTTCAGCAAGCGCGAAAGACTCGGCTTTAATAAGTGTAGGAGCAGTAGTAGATACAGTTAGTGTATCGTCGTTTACTTTACTCGCCTTAATAGAAAATGATGTAGGAACGGCCTTTCCATGTAACATCAAAATGCCATCCACTTTCCCGTTAACGACTTGACCCACTTTTAGGTTCATCATCGACTCGGGTAAATCGGCTTCAAACTTAGCTTGAGCATATTTGCTCACGTTAAACAGCATCTCTTGCATTCGCTGATTGCGAATATCAATCGCTGTATTAACTGACGATAGGTCTACCGCCACGGAGAGCTTGCCGCTATCGGACAGGGTACCGTCAAAGCTATCAAACTTATGTACTTCGGTGACTTGTGCATTCTTCGTCGATAAGAAGTGTAGTGCACTTGTTTCGCCGTCTATTGACCAATCGGCTGCGGCGGGAAATGCTAGCCCACATGCGAGCAATGCTGCAGACAACGTGCGAATACGTGTAGTCATTATAGGTTACTCCTTTTACTTTTTGGTTCCATCTGGCTTGATTTAACCACTACCAGAGTAATGTGGCCCAGCAACATTACTACGCTATTATACGTAGGTTAACACGCTGCGCTAAGTAAATTATTACGCGCTAGTGCTGATGTGGGTTTACGAAGTCATCATACTGAACTACGTCTTGCCATGGCACCCTTTGATCGCCCATTACCACAAAATCTGGGTTCTCTAGCGAATGACGCTGATTGTAGGTAAGCGGTTCGAAGTTGGCCGCGGCGATACTCCCGCCAGCTTCAGAGACAATGCACTGAGACGCGCCTGTGTCCCACTCACCTGTGATACCAATACGCATGAATACATCGGCTTTTCCTTCGGCAATAAAGCAGGCTTTCAGCGAACAGCTTCCCAATGGAAGCGTTTGGTATACGCGCTTGG
>JAXHTT010000029.1:0-30173 GCA_034190055.1 Pseudomonadota bacterium
CAAGTCGTTGGTCTGGTGAAACCAGAAACTGGGATAAGATCGGAAGCGTAGAGCTAAATCCGGAGAATAAAAAAGAAGCAGCTTAACAGCTCAGGCGACAACTACCTTGAAAAACGCCGGAAGTCGTGCTTTTGGTAGCATTCTAAAGCAAATTGATAATATGGCGTGATTCGCCGTTAAATTGATAAAACACGTTCGCTTGACGTGCAACAAACGCAGTTCATGCAACCGGCGGCTATTCGGCGAGATCGAAAGCGCAGTGCGACCCCCTTTAGCAAAAGGCGCTGGTTCAATTCAACACTGTCTCGTAATCGGGCATTCAACGGTCAGGTTCAGCAAGCTATCTGCACAATACTGCGTTCACTTCATCTAGTACGTCTGCATATCGGCAGTGTTCAAAGCTGCCGAATCCTTTTACTTGTCGTATTTTCAAACGGCTAAATAAAGGCATTGTCATGCCAGTTAGAAAGCGACAATAAATAGAAGCGGTGATAGTGCCTTCAAACTTGCCGCTTAAATGCGCTTTTAGTGCTGTCATAGCTTCTGATACTTGCTCAGTATCTGGTGTTGATGTTGGTGATGAATAGCTAAGCTTTGCCACATCGCCTTTACATACACTGCAATGGCCACACGCTTGTGGGGCTTGAGCATCATCAAAATACTCTGACAAGTTATGACTTAAGCAGGTGTCTTGTTCGAAAAAGCTTACAAGTGCTGCGATGCGTGCGATTTCCTTACCCTCGTTTTCCGCAAAATAGTGGGCTAGTCTGTTGGGCAGTTCACCATCTTGCAGAAGCTCGTTATTAACACGGTACACATCTGTGATTAAGCGCGATGCGAGTTCTATATGATTATGTTCGTGCAAGTATTCTAAGGCCGCCACCACTCGTGAACGCTCTGCGCCGTAGTGCTGATAAATACTGTCAAAATCTACGACTCCCCAGACTTTCTTCATGTTTGAACGTGTAAACACGGCGTCTAAAAAACGCGCTCGCTCTTCTGAAAACAAGTTTAATATAGTGGCTTTATCTGAAATAAAGCGGAATTTGTATTCTGCGAAATAGGCGTATAAAGGACGAATAACACTGGCAAGCTCAAGCTGTACCAATAGGGTTTTAAGCGGAAGTTGACGAATATTACTAGCACTAGATAAGCTGTTAATCTGTGTTTCCCATTGGTAAACGCTAGCTTCACTGCTAATTAATGAGTTGGCCTGATTAGCTTCTCGTTGCATTGCTGGAGCTTGCGACTTGATGTCGTCAATAACGCGTTCAATAGCGCTTTTATCTGGCGTGTCGCCGTAAACAAAGTTTTCTATGGTGACAAGCCCGTCTAGGTTCGCGAGCACTGTACAGTTTGCTGCCTCTCCATCCCGTCCGCCCCTGCCAATTTCTTGGCTGTAGTTTTCGATCGATTTGGGCAAGTCGTAATGAATGACAAACCGAATGTCCGATTTATCTATCCCCATACCAAAGGCAATAGTAGCTACAACGACTTGAATCTTATTGTTCATGAAGCCTTGTTGGATACCTTGCCTTATTTCACTGTCGAGTCCAGCGTGGTAGGCCTTCGCAGCAAATCCTTGCTGCTGCAAAAAGCGCGCTACTTCCTCTGCGCTATTTTGTAATGTAACGTAAACAATCCCAGCACCTTGTTGTTTTTGAATTTCTTCAACCAGCGCTCGGTTTTTGTGGGGTTCGAGAACGGGCCGGACATATAAATTTAGGTTAGATCTATAAAACCCCGTTTGAATAATATTGTTCGGCGCGATATCAAAACGCGCCGACATATCCTCTTTTACTTTTTTAGTGGCCGTTGCTGTAAGTAGCAATACCAGTGGTATATCAAGTTCTTTTTGGTAAGCGGGAAGCTTAAGATAATCAGGGCGAAAGTTATGGCCCCACTCAGAAATACAGTGCGCTTCATCAACTACCAGCATACTGACCTGAACGGATTCAATAAACTGCCTAAAACGTTCGTTCTTAAAGCGTTCTACCGACACCATTAGGATTTTACAACGCCCTGAGCGCACGTCGTTCATCACTTGCTTGTTTTGCTCAGGTGTTAATGTGGAGTCGATACTGGCAGCTGCAATGCCTTTACTATGCAAAAATTCCAGCTGATCTTTCATTAGCGCCAGTAATGGAGAAACCACCAGAGTTAAATGTGGCAGCTGCGTAGCGACGAACTGGTAACACAACGACTTGCCCGAACCCGTCGGAAAGATGGCTAACGTTGAATGCCCGCTAAGTAGAGAGTCCACCGCCTCTTTTTGCCCCGCGCGAAACGACGGAAAGCCAAAAAGCTGCTGTAAAACATTGGGATCAGAAGACATTCTTTTTATCCATGTAGTTAATGATTTAAGTCTAACTATTTCTATCTATTCGTATGTTGGAACAAAATATAGTTGGCAATTTAAAACCTGTTATATGGTGTTGCTGTAATAAACGCAACGATACCCGAGTCCAGTTTCAGCCTCACTCAGTCTTTGTAGCCCCATGGCGTACTGGGAACTGGGACTGTGTTATCTAGAACGAAATCAACCTGGACTTCGCGCGAAGGGCGAATTAATCGGTAGCTAAAGCGGTTGGGGTAAATCATTATTTGCCAAACGTTATCGGTGGATGCTGCAATCCCAGACTCTATAAACAAGGCTTTTGAGTAGGCGTCTGCGGGGAATGACTGAACTTGGGCGTATCCTTCATCTACAGTATGTCCGCCGTACATGGTTGAAGAATGGAAACTACCGTCTTTGTTTCTGTGGTCGTGCTTTAACATAAGACCAGAGCCAGTCTTTGTTAATATCCAGGTGCGGGACGCGTCGTCACCCACATGAAAAGGTATCTGAATTTCAGAGTCTGTACACTTTCGTATGTGCATAACAAGTTCTGCATCACCAAAGGTATTACCTACATTATCTTTACTCACCTTCCCTTGAAACGCTTTACCGCAGAGCGCTTTTATAGAATTAAAAAACGCGTCCTGGGTAGGAATTGAAACTAAAGGTGCAGCTCTACCAAACGCCACATTGCTTATTCCGATTAGTCCTAGAAAGAGGTAGATACAATGTCTTTTCATTTTTTATTCGCTATTACATGTCGATACACGCTTTGCAGTGTAACTCATCTAAATTATCGGGTGTATAAACCATCGAAACGCATATGTATTCGAAATATAAATACTGCTGATAGTGGTGGCGTGTTAGCTTAACAACACACACAGCGTTTAATTTTTAGGGCACAAGAGTCAATATGAATAAATCCAAACAACTATTTACGCTAATTACATCAGAAGGTGAGCTTCAGGTATCGCTAAAAGAGGTTGACGTTCCAGAGCCTAAGGCTCATGAAGTGATTGTACGCATGGAAGCTTCTCCAATAAACCCGTCAGATATGTGGCCTATGTTTGGTCCAGCAAGCCTTGACAAGGCGTCTTTTGATGCTGACAAAAATGCATTGGTTGCGCCGGTACACAAGCCTCTGTTGAGCCGTATTAAGTCTCGTCTTAACCAAACTCTGCCTATCGGTAATGAAGGTGCTGGAACGGTTGTTAAGGCAGGTGATAGCCCAGAAGCGCAGGCGCTAATGGGCAAAACGGTATCTATTCTTACAGGTGCAGCCTACACCGAGTATGCGTGCGTGCCCGTACAGGCGTGTTTACCTCATATGGATAGCACTACGCCGCAACAAGCTGCGTCTTCATTTGTTAACCCGCTTACTGCACTTGGTATGGTTGAAACCATGCGTATGGAAGGGCACAAAGCTTTGGTTCACACTGCAGCGGCGTCTAACCTTGGGCAAATGCTGAACAAAATTTGTTTAGAAGAAGGCGTAGAGCTAGTCAATATCGTTCGTAGCCAAGAGCAGGTGGACCTACTTAAAGGTATTGGGGCGAAGATTGTGCTTGATTCAAGCAGCGAAAATTTCAAAGCTGAACTTTATCAAGCCATAGACAGCACTGGCGCTACACTTGCGTTCGACGCTATTGGTGGCGGTGAGCTAGTTAGCGATATCCTTACCATGATGGAAGCGTCGGGCAGCAAAGATGCAAAAGGCTTCAACACCTATGGCTCTGACAGCAATAAACAAGTGTACATATACGGTGGTTTAGATTTCTCGCCGACCATTCTAAACCGCGCTTACGGTATGACGTGGAGTATTGGTGGCTGGTTATTAATGCGCTTCTTAGGCAAGCTTGATAAGAAACGCGTAGGCGAGCTATATCAAAAAGTGGCTAAGGAAATTAACACTACTTTTGCTTCATCGTACAGCAAAGAGTTAAGCCTCGAAGAAGCGTTACAGCCAGAGAATGTGGCTTTGTATAATGCGAAAAAGACAGGTACGAAATATCTGATTGTGCCTAATAAAGGCGACTAATGCCTAAGCTTTAAAGCGCCATGCTTTAATTTAATAGATTAAAGTAGAAGGGCTCGTTGATCTTTGATGTATAAACCACGGTTTAAAAGTACATTAAAGGTCACCGGGCCCTTTTTGTATTCAGTGCTAATTGTATGAAAGGATAATAAAAGCCTGCCTAAGGTGATACAAAAACAAGTAAAAGGTATTAAAAAAGCAACATGCCTGAAGGTCCTGAAATTCGTCGTGCTGCAGACAAAGTCGAAGCAGTAATTAAAGATACACCCTTAGAAAAAGTAGAGTTTGGGTTAGCGCAGCTTAAACCCTATGCTAAGCAGCTAGAAGGCGAAAAAGTCTTGCGTATGGAAACCCGTGGTAAGGCGCTAATCACCCATTTTAGCAATGGGCTTTCTATGTATTCTCACAATCAGCTTTATGGTGTGTGGCATACCTGCAAACGCAATGAACTGCCTGATACTAAACGTCAGTTAAGAGTAGGGCTTCATACCAAAACATATAGTGCTATTTTGTATAGCGCGTCCGACATTAGTATTTGGCCAACACAAACCATTCATGAACATCCTTTTTTGCAGCGGGTGGGGCCTGATGTACTTAATGATTCGGTAACAGAAGATCTGGTGTTAGAGCGACTAGGTTCAAAAGCATTCTATAATCGGGCACTGAGTGGTTTATACCTAGATCAACGCTTTATGGCTGGACTGGGGAATTACCTTCGCAGCGAAATTCTATTTGCTGCAGGCGTTCACCCATCCCTCAAACCTTCTCAATTAGATGATGAGCAGCTGCGCAGTTTATCACATCACACCTTAGCCATATGCCAACGCAGCTATGAAACTGGGGGTTATACCGTGTACACAGAACTACGCGAAGTGCTTGAAGCAAAAGGCGTCAACTTTGAAGGCACGCGGTTTATGGTGTTCGACAGGGAAGAGCAACCTTGTAGAGTCTGCGCCACTCCAATAAAGCGACAGACGTATAATGGGCGACGTCTCTATTGGTGTAGCCAGTGTCAGGCGTATGGTGATTAATAAAAGGCATGAATAAGTAAAACCTAACAACACAGCTCTCACTGTTTTGCTTTAAATCGAGGTTCAATACTTTTATCGAAACGGATAACTCTCAGCTTTCAATATAAAATGATAAAAAGCTGAGACGCATTCAGTTCATTCTTGCCAAAAGACGAGTGTGCGCCTTGTTAACCGCACACTCAAATTTTTACTTAAATATTCACTCAAAAACTCTCAGGCACAGAAAGTATCATTACTTTCTTTGTGAGTAATAATGCTGCTCTCTGCCTTCGTTTACCATTTTCACATCGGCGCAATATTCAGAGACCGGCCTTATCAGTAACCTAGGAATGCCAATGGGTTCTCCGGTCTCCAAGCAGTATCCAAAAGACTTGTCTTTTATTCGTCGCAACGACTTATCGATTTTAGGAAGTAGCTTTCGCTCCCTGTCCAAAATTCGAAGAGAAAGCCTGGATTCTTCTTCATACTGCGCCCGATCAACTTCATCGTTTATCTCAGGAGGTTGGCTTAACGATGCCTTCATCTCTTCAATATGAGCCATGGTTTGCTGTTTTAAATCGTTGAGCAATGCCTGAAAAAATTCAAGCTGCTCATCGTTCATGTAGTCGTCTTCACTGGCGGCAAGAAGCGATTCTTTAGTCAACGTTTTACTCATTTCAACTCCACTAAGGCTTGATGAAACCAGCCTAAAACCTGCTTATAGTGTGCCTCGCCATACAAACGTAGGAATTGCTTTGTATGCTGATCCTTTATGTTCGAAAGCGCCGCTATCCGTGATTCTAAAAACGCTTTGTCTAACGTTATACCACAATCGCGGACAATACAGTTTTGCCATTCAACGAAGTTAGACGGTATTACCGGTGAATTCATGAGGCCTCCTGTTAGTCGAGTTTTGTCTTAAGCCCTCTGCGAATAAGCAGAGCATCTGTTGTTGGCGCTTTTCCTCGGAATGCTTTATAAGACTCCATGGGGGGACGAGAATTGCCGGTGGATAAGATTTCCTTTCTATATTTCATACCGTTTTCTAACTTTAATCCGCCGAGTTCTTGCATATAAGCAAAGGCATCAGCAGCTAAAATTTCACTCCACATATAGGCATAGTAGCCAGCGGAATAGCCGCCACCCATTGAATGTGCAAAGAATGCTGGCTTATAACGAGGTGGTACATAAGACAAGCCAACATTATGTTTATCGAGAGCTTGGGCTTCAAAGGCTTGGACATCTTCAGGCGCCTGCTCGGCAGAGATAGAATGCCACTCCATATCAAGCAGTGCCGCAGACATATATTCCAATGTGTCATAACCCATATTGAATGTACGTGAACGAATCACCTTTTCCAGCAGAGCCTCTGGAATTGGCTCGCCAGTTTCATAATGCTTGGCATAGTTTGCAATAACGTCAGGGTGGGCTGCCCAGTCTTCTTCGAAGGTAGAAGGGAACTCTACATAGTCTCGCGAGACAGATGTGCCGGCCAACGTTGGGTAATTTACGTCTGACAGCATGCCGTGAAGTCCGTGGCCCATTTCATGGAACATGGTAGTCACATGATCGTAACTGACTAATGTAGGCTCGCCATCAGGCGCTTTGTTTATGTTCATTACATTAACCACAACAGGCTTTTGCGAGAGCAATTTCGACTGTCCTACGAACGAACTCATCCAAGCTCCACCGCGTTTACCTTTGCGAGAAAAGTAGTCGGCATAAAAAATCGCTAAACTGTCACCATTGACATCAAACAGCTCGTAAGCTTTTACATCAGGGTGGTAAACAGGCAAATCTGGACGGGGCTTAAAGCGCACTCCGTACAATTTATTCATGGTGAAAAATACGCCATCTTCAAGTACGCGATTAAACTCGAAGTATTGTTTCACCTCGTTTTCATCTAGCTCGTATTTAGCTTGTCTTACCTTTTCTGCGTAGAAAGCCCAATCCCAAGGTTTTAGTTCGAAGTTATTACCTTCCGCTTCAATCATTGCTTTAATGTCAGCGGCTTCTTTTTCAACGTTTTTAAGCACAGCGGGCACCATACTGCCTAGCATGTCGTATACAGCGCTTGGCGAACCGGCCATTTGCTTGTCCAGGCTGTAGGCCGCCCAGCTTTCAAATCCAAGCAATGCTGCTTTTTGTGCGCGCAGTCCTGCCAATCGGCTAATAATTTTGGTGTTGTCGTATTCCCCAGACTGGTTTCGGTATGCTGACGCTTCCCACACTTGCTGGCGAAGTGCTCTATTTTCTAGTGAAGTAAGGACAGGTTGACGAGTAGTGTTCGTGATACTTAGAAGATACTTGCCTTCTTTATCAGCAGCTTTAGCAGCATCTGATGCGGCCTTTATTTGGCGCTCTGACATGCCTGACAATTGCTCTACGTCATCTATTACCACCGCAATTTCAGATGACTCTGCCAGTAGGTTTTGAGAAAACTGCGTGGTTAAGGTTGAATGTTCTTCGTTTATTTCACGTATTTTCTGTTTATCTGATTCATTGAGTTTAGCGCCAGCGCGAACAAAATCAGAGTAATACTCTTCGAGTAGTCGGGTTGATTCAGTATCTAACTCCAACTCGTCGCGCTGGTTGTATAGTGTTTCAATACGCTTAAAAAGCGCACTATTTAAATTAATGGTATCGCTGTGAGCCGCCAGCTTTGGCGCTAGAGTTTTTTGGATTTCTCTGCGTTCAGGAGAGCTGTCTGTCCCTACTAAGTTGAAAAATACTCGACTGGTTCTAGTGAGTAACTCTCCACTTTTTTCAAGCGCTAGTAGCGTATTGTCGAAGGTGGGGGCTTCTGGGTTAGACGCTATTTTTTCTACTTCATTTAAGTGCTGTTCCATTCCTTTTTCAAATGCGGGAATGAAATGCTCGTTCTTTATCAAATCAAAATGCGGTGCGCCGTAGGTTAGTGAACTTGTCATAAATAAAGGGTTCGTCTGCTCTGCTTTTGCTGAGTCAGTCTGCGTTGTAGCAGTCTTATTCATTGTTGACGCCTGTTCGGTGCAGCCTGTTGCCAAAAGTATAGAAGATATCGTGGCTGAAATAAGGAGCTTTTTCATAGGGTTCCTAAATTTTTAGGGTAATTAATTGTTTGTGAGTGTAATGTTATAATGTAACAATTGTCAATTGTGAAGAAGCGGGAAGAATTTCAAAAAAAGCGAAGAAAAGCGGCGCGGGGATACGCCTGACGTAGCGCGAACTATTAGCCTTATTCAAGTAAAGGTTAGTGTGTTTCTCGCTTTACAAACATAAATACCAGCATCACGCTTAGGCCAAATATGGCGATACAGAGCGAACCGATAGTGGCATCTCTGAAGCTAAAAAATTGTGCCACGGTGCCCGCGCCAATGGTGCCTAGCATCATACCTACGCGGGTGGCATTTGAATAAAACGCTGAAGTGAAACCAGTCAAATCAGGCGCTTGTTGTTGCAGCAAGGTCAATCCAATGCCAGCATATAAACCGTAGAATAGGGCATTCAATATTTGAAGCGTTAACAATTCCCAACTCGCTTGAGAGAAATATACGCCGACGTAAAAGCAACAACCAAAAATAAACGCCACTGCCATAATGCCAGCAGGGGGGAAGCGTCGCGCTAACTTTGCCGCTAGCAGCATAGTAGGTATTTCAAGCGCGGCTACCACGCCCATCATTAGCCCTGGCAAATTTTCCGCTAGTCCTAGCTCATTCATAACGTACAAAGGCATTGAAGATAAATACATAACGTTACCTGCCATCCCGGCAAGTATGGCCAAACCAACCAGCCAAAAAGGCAGAGAAAGTGAGCCTTTTAGCGAAGTGTTAAGTGACCGTTGACTGGCTTTTTGTGGTGGCACAACGTTAACGACAAAGAGTGTTGCCACAATCACACAAACGATAGCCACTGAAAAAGACGCGGCGAAGCCAAAGTTGGCAACCAGGGTAAATGCCAGCGGAGGACCTACTACCCAAGCGAGAGAGATGGCAGCGCGAACTTTTGAGTTAAATGCGGCTAAGTCTATGTTTTGGTTTTTTGCCCATAATCCCGAAACGGTCAACATTTGAGACACGGCTCCAGCACCTACTGACATGAATAAGACGCCAGCAAGAAATACGTGCCAGAACTGTTTGCTAAAGATAAAGGCGACCATGGCAATGCCCACGCAAATCATGGTTAGCCCATAAAGACGATTTGCGTTAAAACCTTTGTCTGCCAAGTGCCCGAGGTACTGACTGATCACCAACCCTGACAGCGTAACGGAAACCATATAAATACTGATATAAATGGGCTCAACGTTGATCTCGTCAATCAGAAAATAGCTCATCAGTGGCGTTACAAACGACGATGTTAAACCAGTTAATAAACTTAACAGCAGAAAAGGAAGTTGTGGTGAAAATGTGTGACGCGATGACATGAGGATACGAGCTCCGAGGGACTGTTAAACGTTGGTTGACCGAAATTCGTAAAGAAAAGGTCGCAGCCCTTAATAACGAGGGCGCATTATAAGTGCTGCGACTCTCATGTCTATGACAAAGCTTTTATTAGTTATACTGTTTTAAAAATGTGGTTCACTTCATATGCTCTAGCCCTGCGCGCTTTTTACATTTAAAGAAAGCTCGCAATTTCGCTAAGCGACTTTTTTTGCATAGCGTGTTCAGGAATTGTGGCGTTATCCGCTGGGTAGCCTGCAATAATGAGCATGTAAGCGCGCTCGTTGTCTGGTCGTTGGCACACGTCGGTTAGAAAGTTCATAGGTTTTGGCGTATGGGTCAAAGTTGCTAAACCTGCGTTGTGAAGCGAGGTAATAAGCATGCCCACAGCGATACCAACAGACTCATGCACATAATAGTTTTGGCTTTTTTCTCCAGTTTCCGTTTCACCAAATTTTTGACTGAATACGGCTATAAGCCAAGGCGCTGTCTCAAGATAAGGTTTACTTGCATCAGTGCCTAACGGCTTGAGGTCATCTAGCCACTGTTGCCCGGCACGCCCATTATAAAAACCGCGCTCATGGGCTTCAGCCTGTTCGCGTATTTGTTGTTTTACTTCGGGCGACTGTATTGCGGCAAAATGCCAAGGCTGATGGTTCGCCCCGCTAGGTGCAGTGCCAGCGGTCAAAATACAGTTTTCAATGACTGCTTTATCAACGGGACGGTCGCTAAAGTGTCGAATGCTGTGGCGACGCTGCATGGTTTTCAAGAATTCTTTGCTGCGAGCTAGCATTTGCTCTTCAGGGTATTCAATAAAATCATTGAGTGGTGAATGGTCGTGAGGCTGCATTTACTGTCTCTTATTTGTTTTCTGTTACTTTATCGCTTCTGACGCGTTATTAAAAATAAAACGGGCAATACGAATGTTGTAGTACAGAGCAAAATAACAGGTCACGTGATTACGTATGCACAATAAAAAAGCGATTCACTCAGGCAAAAGTGAATCGCTTTGGTGCAATAGATTGGGTACTGCAAATGTCTATTAGTGACGTTTGAACGGCGGGCGCGTGCCTCGTTTTTGTGTGTCAGCTTGTTCTTCGAGTATTTCAAGTTGAGCTACGTCGTAAACTGGCATCATTTTCGTCACTCTACGATATGGGGGCTTACCGCGCATAATGACGTCTTTCACTTCTACATACTCAATGGCGTCTTGCCCTACCGATTCTAATTGTGCAACATCGTTAACTGACAAGCTTACGATTTTGCGTTTGAACGGTGGCTTGCCAGAGTAATCGACAACTTGCACATCTACAGTTTCACCGCTTGATGCAGACATTGCCTGTGCTGCATTTGCAGAAACGCCAAGTGAAACCGCGGTAATTAATGAACCCAATACATAGCGTAATTTCATGTTGTGTCCTCTTATTGAATTGTTACTTTAGTATATTGTATGACCAAAAAAGTTCTAAACAATGGCGATTGGTGATAGTCATTTGCTATCACCTGGCTACTTACAAGAAGTTTTAACAATCAAGAAGACCGCGAACGAGCTTAGTGACAATGGGCCATGATAGAAATCAGATGGTTAACGATAGTGCAGGATAAATGTTTGTGTGCACTGTTCTGGTGCTTTGGCAGCACGCAGTTTTAAAGACTGCTGGCTAAATCAATTACTTACTCTTTGGTCTCTATCTTGCTGTCACCTAATACCTATTTGGAAACCGGCACAAGGTACACTTGCGGTGAAGTTAAAATTAAAGGTGCCGTCACTGGCGCTATCAACTTTATTGTTCGCTTTTACATCGACAGTGTCGGCGATAGAGCAAAACATTCCACTTTCACAAAGTAAAGGCGGTACGCTTTATTTAGAAGCAACCTTGGAATCGAATGTGAATGCCTCATTTTTATTAGATACGGGCTCAAGCCTATTAACTCTAAATCAAGCCACCTTTAACGCATTAACACGTAACCAAAAGCCGCTTGCTACGCGAACTTCGGCTGCGAGAATGGCGAACGGAAAGATCGTCAAGGTATCTCAGTATCAGTTGAACTCTGTTCGAATTGGTAACACTTGTGAAGTCGGGCCGGTGGAGGTCGCTGTGCTTCCGCAAGGAAATAACATTTTGGGTATTAACACGTTATTAAGGGTTGCCCCTTTAACGATAACGTCCGATTCTGTGATTTTAGCGGGGTGTGATTAGCCTTAGCTACAAACGGCAGCTTTATTGTTCGCCAAATTAAATGCGAACAAATAAGCGAACCCGAAGGCTCGCTCTCTATTTTTTGTTGCGAGGTTAATTTAATCGTCGCATTCGCTAACGTCGCCGCCCATTTGCTCTTTCATTTTCACGCAAGCTTCATGTGCTTTCTTCGCTGCGGCATCTTTAAACTCACCTGCTTTTTCTGCAGTTGCGTCATATGCGTCAGAGGCCATTTCTTTGCCGTCTTCGTAGGCATCAGAAGCCATCTCTTTGCCATCTTCGTAGGCATCAGAAGCCATTTTTTTACCGTCTTCGTAGGCATCAGATGTTGCGTCTTTGGTTTCATCCCAAGAATCGGCCGCGCTTTCTTTAGCCTCTTCATAGGCTTCAGAAGTGTTCTCGCCTGCCTTTTCCATCTCTTTACTTACTTCGCTTTTTGTTTCTTCGTTAGACTCTGTACAGCCCATTAAAGACAGTAGTAGTGCTAACGCCATTGCTTTAGTTTTCATTATGAAGCTCCTTTTACTGGGATAGTGGCTATTTTTATAACCGGTCAACATGGTGTTCGAACATGCAGCATAAGGCTAAGGGTTACTAGCCATTAAATATTAATGTTTGGCAAGCTGAATATCCAACCAACCCAGTCTAGCCTACTTATCTATTAAAGTGTAAGTAGACTTTATGCGGAGAAATGAAAGGTTTATAACAAAAAATGTGTGATTTATAGGAAATATGCGCACCGAAAGAAGCAGTTTTGTGATGCACTGCGCGGGTTAATCCTCTGGACCTTGCGTAGTAAACACAAGATGTCGACGCATGTCTTTCAAAACTACACCTTTTTTAAGTAGCGCCGCGCTTAATCGTCGCTGCCATTTTTTTAATTCAGGCTCGGCCCGTGACAGTGCCTCTTCATTTTCGAATTGAAATCTCAGCAGTAAAGAACCTGGGAACTGATGATATTGAACGTCAAACCAACATTGCTGCATACCTTCAAGTTCTTCAATTCCTTGTGCTTCTAAGCTATCGGCTATACTGAAAACCAGCGCCTGTTGTTTAAGCTGAACGGCAGAGAGCTTTTTCATTACAAGTGTTTCTCGATAGGCACTTCAACACTTTCGGTCACATCAGCACCTTCAATGGTTAGCCAGATTTGCCCGTCTTGAATGGTAACTTGTATTTGCATAGAACGATGAACAGCATTAGCCAACGTAGCGGCTAGCTGCTCTGGCAAAGTAAAAACTGATAGGTTCTTTCTTGTCTGTAATTTGTTTTGCTCTTTCTTCCACCAGGCATCAAAGCTATTGTCAGCGTATGAATAAATCATCATTTGTTGACTTTGATTACAGCCCTTTTTGATGCGCTGTTCGGACGGTTGGCCTAATTCAATCCACAATTCTATTTCATCGCTAAAGCTCTTCTGCCATAAATCAGGCACATCATCGTCAGACAGCCCTTTAGTGAACTGCAAGCGCTCGTGAGCATTAACAATAAAGGCGATAATACGCAGCATCATGCGCTCGTCATTCTCAGATGGATGTCGGGCAATGGTAAGGTTGTGATCGTCGTAATAGTTACGATCCATATCGGTTATCGATATATCAGCTTTAAAAATGGTCGCTTTAAGAGCCATGGTATTCCTGCTTTGTGCTTATTTAGGCTTGCGAAAAGCCTTGTGTGCTGAGCAAACAAACGCTTCAGCAAATTTGGGCGCTATATTACCAGTAAAATGCGGTGCCTGCTGTATCTAAGAGACCTATGTCACAGTTAAGTACGCGTTTATTTTCATGCGTAATGAAATTTTAAACAAACCTTCTCGGTCATGTTCTTGGGCATTGCGCGAAGCGCGAATAACTAAAACAGTAAACAAGCCACAATAAGAATATAAATTTGGAGAAGGATTAATGAAAAGACTCGTCGCTATGGCAGCTATGGTATTCGCCTGTATTGCGGGTACATCAAATGTACATGCTTTAGAGCGCGGAGCCATTGCTGAAGATGCAGATTCGGTGACGCCATTACTTAATGGTCAGGTTGCGCCTAAAACAACGCTTAAAATGGCTGACGGATCACCGGTAAGCTTACAAGCGCTGACTATGCAAAAGCCCAGTATTGTACTTTTTTATCGTGGCGGTTGGTGCCCATACTGCAACGAACAGCTTGCCCAGCTAAAAGATATTGAAAAAGACTTAGTGGACATGGGGTATCAGATATTGGCAATTTCGCCTGAATCACCTGCGCGTTTACAAGAGCAAAAACTTGAAACTGAGTTTTTGGTTACACTTTTATCTGACGATAAGTTAGATACGATCCGCGAATTCGGCGTTGGATTCTACGTGGATACCATGACTGACTTAAAGTACAAAACCTATAATATTGATTTAACCAAAGATGAAAGCGGAAAAAGCGTGTTGCCAGCGCCTGCTATTTTTATGCTAGATAAAAAAGGGAAGGTTTTATTTAGTTATGTGAACCCAGATTACAAAGTTCGCCCTTCGGCAGAACTGGTATTATCGGTAGCGAAAGCCCTTAAAAAAGAGATGTAATGACACGTGCAAGCCTTATCAAGGCGCAGTCCTTGAGCCTTGATAAGCTATCACCACCACCACTTAAAAAGCCGCCAGCACTTAAACGGAAAGTAGCGTTGCGATTTGCGAAGCTAGTTTTTTAGGTTCAATGTAGGTATCGCCCTTACAGTCTTTTACTACGTTGAATAGTGCTTTAAGCAGCGGTTTATTTTCTACATTGCGCTGACAGACCGCGTGAATAGTATTGAGCGCTAGTGTACCCCCCAACGTTTGCATATCGTCAGTATTCAAATTTTGCAAAACGCGATTTGCCGTATAGCGGCGCCATGACATGTGATAGCTGTCGAAATCGCACGTTAGGTCAATGCTGAGTGCCGCTTGAAGCGCCCAACTTAAAGGTCGGTAGTGCAATAGATGTTCAGTAAGCAAAAAGATCTCAAGTGCGTGATTAACAAATAAAGAAGGTTTAGCGTGTTTACTTAGTTCAACAATTGGGAAGACACCTTCATCAGCAAACATCGATGTCACAAATTCAAAGGTGTAATAGCCATTACCATGAATGGCAAGCAGGAACGACTCTATCTCATTTAGAAGAGCTGCGTCCGAATAATTACCGATGTGTTGCAACGTTAAGTTATCCAAAAATAGCGCAACTATTGGGTAGCGAGCATTAAGCTCTACCCATTCGCTGTCTGTAGAATAACGTTTCGCTTTTTGGCTTTCTAGGTAACAGTCGTAGCAGGCCAAATCGATAGAAGCGTGGGGCGAACTTGTCAAATAAGCATACCCGGCCCATGCCATCATTGGCGATGAATTTAGGCCGAGCGCTTTTATATCTTCAATTGACGTACCTGGCGAACAAACTATTTCGACAAACCCATGGGCGGCCATCACATCTAGTCCCATAAACTCGGGATCTTCTTGCATGTGTTCTAATGAATACGCACCATTGCGCCAGCCTGCTAAATAGCAGCCTTCTATACACTTTCCGCACATAACTGTGCTCCTGTTATTTACGTTCTAAGGGAAGGTGACCGGTTAGTCTTAAATGGAAAACAGCTTTTGTACAAAGCCCACATCAAAAATTGGGAGAATGTAGCTTTGAAAAACTGCAAAAGCATCGACAAGTATTGCGTCGATACGATGAATGAAACTTAAAACAAATTTCGTTTCAAAAAAAGCACAGTTTTGTCCCGCTATAAAAAAGTTATTTTCGGGCAGAAAGCGAGGTTTAATGCGGTAGGTGTTATACTTGAGAATGTTCTTATTCAAATCGTATTCCCATGATCAATAACACACTTCCGCTTCTAGATTTACACCGCCACCTAGATGGTAATGTGCGTCCGCAAACCATTCTTGAGCTTGGGCAGCAGTTTAATATTAATCTGCCCGCTAACTCGATAGAGGGGTTGCGTCCACACGTTCAGGTAATGAAAATCGCGCCCGATTTAGTATCGTTTTTAAATAAGCTAACGTGGGGCGTTAAGGTATTAGGCAATCTTGATGCTTGTAGACGTGTGGCTATTGAAAACGTTGAGGATGCGGCAAGGCAGGGCATTGATTACGCAGAGCTGCGCTTTAGCCCTTATTTTATGGCTGAAAACCACGATTTGCCTATACAAGGTGTGGTTGAAGCGGTTATTGACGGTGTAAAAAGTGCAGCCAAAGAGCATGATATTAAGGTTAACCTGATAGGTATATTGTCGCGCTCTTATGGCGCAAAAGCATGTCAGCAAGAGTTAGACGCCATATTGGCTTGCAAAGCGTATATTACTGCAATCGATTTGGCGGGCGATGAAAAAGGCTTTCCTGGTGACTTGTTCGTAAATCACTTTAGACAGGTGCGGCAAAAAGGGTTAGCTATCACAGTGCACGCGGGCGAGGCGGTGGGCCCCCAGAGTATTTGGCAAGCTATCAATGATTTAGGTGCTACGCGAATAGGCCACGGTGTTAATGCTATTTATGATAGTAAGCTAATGGACTATTTGCGCGATAAGCGCATTGGCATAGAAAGTTGTTTAACCAGTAACATACTCACAAACACGGTAACTTCATTGCCAGAACACCCGTTAAAAACCTTTTTAGATCACGGCATATTAGCCTGCCTAAATACCGACGATCCAGCCGTTCAAGGTATAGAGCTAGATTACGAATTTAATGTGGCAGCCAAGCAAGCAGGCCTGACAGCTTCTCATATTAAGCAAGCGCAAGAAAACGCCCTAGCAATAGCGTTTTTAAGCGAAAGCGAGAAAGCCGCGCTTATCAAGGAAGTGGGGGCAGAGTAACGACACTGACCCCATAGCTTCGATTCTATGAGGGCTTAAGCTCGACAACTAACCTTAAATGATTGTCTCGGGCGATGGTATGAAATGGGTAACAGGTGACTAAATACAGCCTTTTTTGATTGAGTTGAACATTCAGCGTTTGGTTTTTTATATCAACAATGCGCTTAGCTGAAATTCGATAGGGGTGCCATATTCCATCAGACGTTTGAAGTTGTAGCGCATCATTAATATTTACCTTTTCAAGAAAAGCGAAATGGGTGTCTTTGTGGCCACCAATAACGCTGGTTTCACTGGCCAACTCTCCTGCATTGATATGTCTTCCTGGGCCAAAGGCCAATGCATTACCTTGGGCACCTTCTAGAATATACAAGTCGGTATCACTTTTTGGGTGCACTAATCGCCCGACAGGCCACGTGTCTGCCCATTGCCAAGGCTTAACTTCAGCGCCGGTTTGCAAGGTTTTTGTCCACGCTTTTTCAATGAGCACTTGGGCTAACTCTGCTTTTATCGTTATCCACGCAGCTTTACCAAACCCAAAGGTTACAGCCGCAACAAGCAATACACTTATGAGTACTTTGGGCTTAACCATTGTGGGTTACTCTTTCGTCCTTTATGAAAATACGGCATTGCCTTAAAAGAAAACGCTGAATTTCACTTGAGTAAAGCAGTACCCAAAAGAGGGATGAAAAAGCACCAATAGCGAGGTAAAAGTTGATATTTGCAGACGTTTGCGGATAGCTAACGGCGCGCATTTGTGTACCCTGCGGCATTAGGTTTTTTATATTCTGCGATGAAACGTTTACCGATTCAGGTCTTGATACTACCTCTTCAATAGCAACGAAGCTGGTATATGCAGTAATGAGGTTGTGCGGTAGGGCTACATTAACAATATCGTTTTTGACGTCGTTTGCATCCCTACCAAGAGCCTTTTCATCCATCAGCGCTGCAATTTTCTTACGTGCCCATGCGGTAGCGATGCCTTTGCTTTGAGTTGAGCGTGGTGGTTTAGTATTGGCCGAATTATCGCTTACGTTATTATTGCGCTCAGCTGCTAAATAACGAGCTTTTATACTGCGTTGCCATTTATGAGTATTACCATCTTTGTCGGTTAATGTGCCTTCAAGCACCAGGCTGTTGTCTGCGGTGTTTTCAACCAAATCTTTGCTCTGTTCGTGGTCTTCGGGGGCAAGATCGGGCACCTTTAAATTAATGAGCAGTGGCTCGCCAGCGTACAAATCAGGCAGTCGTTTTGGATAAATTTCAATGTCATCCCTGTGCTGCATATTCTTAGGTAGAGTTAAAGAAAGATTGCTCAACACAGGGCTCTCTAGTTTGCTAAACAAGTGCTGCATTTCTTTTTGAATGTTATTTTGGTTGTCGATAAACACGTAACTGCCTCGCCCGAATTGAGCTGCGCGGGTCATAAAATAGCTGTTAGGTGCGCTGCCAATACCCACTGTAAAAAGCCGTGCGCTACCCAGCTGTTGTCGAATTAGTGAAAAGAGTGAAGCTTCGTTTCCAACGGCGCCATCAGTAATAAATACAACCTGTTTGATATGGTTTTCCTTTGGTTGTGTGATTAGCGCTTCTAAAAGGGCGCCCGCCATTTCAGTTCCACCACTGGCGTCCAGTTCAGAGATAAAGGACAGGGCTGTCTTAATATTATGCGGCTTAGTATTGGCAGGCTGGCTGAATAGTTTTGTGTAGCTTGAATTGAATGCCACAACATTGAACCTGTCTTTTGGGTCTAGCCTTTCAATGGCCAGTCTCAACGCAGCTTTGGCATCCTTTATTGGACGTCCTCCCATCGAACCCGAGGTATCTATGATAAAAGTCACATCGCGTGGAAAATCTTGAAGATCGTCAGGGTTAACTTGAGGCGGTGTTAACATGACTAACGCGTAGTGGTCTGAATCTATATTTTCAGCGAAATAGGCTGCTTGTGGGGTAGAGTCCTTCGATGGAAGCCACCGCAACCACACATCTTTATTCATGGTTACTTGTTTATCACCAAGCCAAGCGCGGTATTGATATCTAGCGTTTTCAATAGAGTGCCAGTTAAGTTTGTGACCTGTGCTATTGATAGAATCAAGAGGTACTCCTGCGTTTATAGTTGCATTGAATGAAAGCTGATTCGTATTGCTATCGGGCTGAGCTGAAGCCATAAACGGTGTTATCTTATCGGCGTCACTGACTTCATTTGTGGGTAGCGCCCAGCCTGAAATAAATGTGTTGTTGCTAGTTAAATGAATGCTGTTGTTACCTGAACTTTGCGGGGCTTGATTACTTTTGGTTTCAGTTTTACCACTGTTAGCGAAAGCCTGTGTGGAAAGAACAGTATCGCTTAAATCTTTGATAGGAATACCCGATATGTAGCGTGGGGTGAGGGTTGTAGGTAGGTGGAAACTAAATTCTCCATTGTCATAATTAACTTGTTGTATGTACTGTAGCTTAACCGTGATCTTTTCACTCGGAGCGATGTTTGCCAGATGCTGAGTGAACAAGTTTGGGCGTTGTTGTTGCGTTAAGCTGGCTTTCTTTCCCGCTTTTTGCGCTGCATCAAACGCTGCTTTAGCTTGTGCCCTCGGTTTTACTTTTCCGCGGATAACCCTATCGCCGATAAACATTTCCATACTACTTATCGCCGCGTTTTCATTGAGCGGAAAGTTATACACACCATTTTTCCATTCATCGCTATCATTGGTAAACGTTTGAGAGTAGGTGATATGGGCAATCATGCCATTAACTTGTAGCTCAACGTCAGTTGAATGTAATAAGGCTGGCGTCGACTCTCCATCTTCGCTCTGCATCATGAGTTCACCAGACTCTGCGCGACTTAACGGGCTTACCACTACGCCAAGTAAGAAACACAGGAGTGATACAAGTATTAACAAGATATGGCTGCGAGACTTTGACGAATGTGGCCGCTCGCGAAACAAGGGCTTATGTATATGACTAGGGTTGAAGTAGTCACGCTTGGGTGGTTTGGTAAATAGCATGGAATAAGCTCGTTTTAAGTGACGATACTTATTATTAAACGCCCCGATTAGGGCGAATTATGAACAGTTATTATGGCGAGGTGGTGAAGAAAAATGGCAAAAGGATGGTTTTCGCCCCTAGAGTGCATAGCAGGGTAAAGTGAAAATGACTGAATAGAAATATTGGGTTTAAGCTGCCCTGATAACGTGACTCACTTATTTGCCCGTAGGACTCGCCTTTCATTTTACCGCGCCATGCTTTATTTCAAGTTGCTAACGTTTCAGATCGTCTGGAGTATGGTCAGCTACAAAAGCATTTCGTTCGCCCATGGGCTTGTCTTCGCCTTTGGTGCTGTCTGCAGTGGTCTGAAGTTCTATTGACGAATTTACCTCTGCACCGATAAGAATGATGTAGGCACTTATGTATAGCCACATTAGTAAGATGATAATGCCGCCCACTGAACCATACGTTTTGCTATAGCTTGCAAATTCGTTTAGATAAATTGAAAAGCCATAGGATGCAATAAGCCACAATGCAGTGGCAAATAACGAACCTGGCGTCACCCATCGCCATTGAGCTTCCCGACGATGTGGAGCATAGCGGTACAACGCTGATAAGGCTAAATTGAATAAGCCAAGCATAACAGGCCAAGTTATCCACATCGACTGTTCTTCGCTAATGGTGTTCGCTGATATAAAAACAATAGCCTCAGGCAAAATCGTAATACAGGCTAAGGCGATAATAACTGCAAGAATCATAAATATTGTGCAAGTTACGCGAGCCAATATTCCTTTTAGAAAGCCCCGTCCTTCCGATTCACTGTAAGTAATATTGCAGGCCTTGATGAGCGCATTTGCGCCTTTACTGCTACTCCAAAGCGAGAGCAGTAGAGTAAATAGAAAGCTCCACCCCAAAGCTGTACTGGATTTCTCCGTTAAATTAGTAAGTTGTTCCTCAATAATATATCGACTATCAGCTGGCACAACGTTTACAAGCAACGCCATATGACTTTGTAGTTCTTCCGGTGAAACCATAAGTCCGTATAAAGCAATAGTGGCACCTAGTAAGGGGAATATCGCCAGTAAACAGTAGAAAGCAACACCTGCAGCAATAAGGGGAATATTGTCTTTTTGAAGGCTTGTGAATATGCGTTTTGTTATGCTCCACCAGCTTTTCAGCGAAAGCTCAAATGCAGATTTTGCGTGGCTAAACCGTCCCTTGCTCATAGTTCCTCTAATCTTTTTGATAAGTACGCATTCGTATTCTTGTATACATCAAAATAAAGAAGACGGCTTAACGCTCTCTGTAAATCATTCACAGGTCGTGCAAAAAATTGATGAAGCCTTATATTGGGATTAATTCGGCTTTCCTGTGAAAACCTAATAAAAACAATTCATTATGCTTGTTTTGGGTTCGTGGTTTGTAATTTGCAAGAGTTTGCAAAAAAGCTACTTACTACATTGAAACTGTGGCGCTGTTTAGTCTTGCTGGCTCAAGTGGTGCTACGGGTGTTCGATAGAACTTTGAAAAGGAGTAACAAGTATGAGCAACATTCAAAATCTTCAGGGTAAAAAAATTGCCATTTTAGCAACCAACGGTTTTGAGCAAAGTGAGCTGATCCAGCCTAAAAATATGCTTACTGAGCGTGGTGCTCAGGTTGATGTTTTATCCATAGAAGATCAAACCTCTATTAAAGCATGGGATGAAGACGATTGGGGCAAAGACATTAAGGTTGATTTGCAGGTTTCATCGGCAAACCTTGGTGATTACGACGCTCTTGTTCTTCCGGGCGGTCAGATAAACCCTGACATACTTCGTACCAACGAAGATGCAGTGAACTTTATTAAGAAAGCAAATAACACTGATAGCATCAAAGCGGTAGGTGCGATTTGTCATGGACCATGGCTACTAGTGGAATCGGGTTTAGCAAAAGGTGCAACACTAACCTCATTCCCTAGCATTAAAACGGATTTGAAAAACGCAGGTGCGGATTGGGTAGATGAAAAAGTAGTCGTAAGCGATAAGTTAGTCACCAGCCGAAACCCTAACGATATCCCAGCCTTTGTCGATCAAATTAGTAAGATGATTGCATAGTGTCTTTCGTACTTTTAGCTTTTCTTAATAGCAATAAGTTGTGATAGAAAGAGATACACGATAATTTCTATAAGTTAAAACGGGAGACAATATGTCTAACACGACACCTTACAACAAAGTTATTGCAATTACAGGTGCTTCTAGCGGTATAGGCAAAGAAACGGCAAAGCAACTTGTTGATGAAGGTTACAAAGTTGCGCTTTTAGCGCGAAGTGAAGATAAGTTAACCGAGTTAGTTAACGAATTGGGCCAAGATAATGCCCGCGCTGTCAAAGCTGATGTGAGTAACTTTGATGAAGTGAACCGCGCTTTTGAGCAAGTACATGAACATTTTGGTCGTTTAGATGGCGTATTTGCCAACGCTGGGCGCGGTGCCAAAGCCGCCGGCATCGAAAAAGGCGATGTAGAAGACTGGGGTGGCATGTTAGGAGCTAACGTCAACGGTTTACTCTATACCGCTAAAGCAAGTTTACCTTATCTTCATAAAACAAAGGGCCACTTCATTATTACTAGTTCTGTTGCCGGAAGAATTGCCATTAAGGGTTCTGTTTACGGTGCTAGCAAATGGTTCGCCTATGGCTTGGGTCAAAATCTTGCTGAAGAGATGCGTGAGTGGGGCGGTCGATGCACCACTATCTGCCCCGGAATGGTAAACACGCCATTTTTTGACGAGCCTAAGGAAGATAAACTTCAGCCAGCAGACATTGCGAAGTCGGTATTGTTTGCACTAAGCGCAGACGACTCAGCATGCGTGCGTGAAGTTTATGTGATGCCTGCTAAATAAGGTTTTAGGCACATTAAAGACTTGAAAGAAGAGGCAGTCAACGCGCTGCCTTTTTCACTACCGAGCCACCGGTTTTCGCGTAAATATCTTTTCCATTATATTGGGTAACCCCGTTTACCATTATCTGACCTATCAATTTCGTGAAGCATTCTTAATTAGCCAAATAAAGTATTTTCTCTACTGGTTTATTCATAATCTAATTGTGATCACAAGCGCTGAAGTGCTTAAAAAGCGTAAGCTAATCGAACGAAAAGACTTCTCTTATGTGGATGTGGAGAGACTCAATACGACAAGCCTGCGGCGCTATAACAATAATTGGAGTGTAGAATGTCTAATGAATTTGCGGGTAAAACCGTCATTATTTCGGGTGCCGCTGGTGGCATAGGGTTAGCGTTGGCTGAAGCACTGGCAAAGCAGGGTATGAACATCGTCATGGGCGATATTGATAATGGTGTTTTGACAGAGTCGGGTAATGCGCTTCGTGAACAAGGCTTTAACGTACTGACCTGCGTTCTTGATGTCACCGACCATTCTCAATGGGAAGATATTGTTACCAATGCTAAAGAAAAATTCGGCAAGGTACACATGGTCATTAATAATGCTGGTGTAGGTGGTACACCGGGAAAAGTAGAAGACTCAGAGCATGAAACCTGGCGATGGGTTATGGACGTTAACGTAATGGGTGTGCTTTACGGCACACAAGCATGTGTGCCTGCTATTAAGGAACATGGGGAAGGCGGCTGGGTATTAAACGTGGCGTCCATGGCGGGAATGATGGGTATGCCGTATGCAGGTGCTTATTGCGCTTCAAAAGCAGCGGTTGTATCTATGACGGAAAGCTGGGTGCCAGAGTTGAAACCTTTTGGTATTCATACCTCGGTATTGTGCCCAGCATTTGTGAAAACCCGTATTCATGAGTCATACAGAAATAGGCAAGAAAAATACGCTGTAGCGGCTGAAAAACGCATTGATAAAGAAAAGCTTAAAGCTGGTGCCCAAGCGGCAACTAAAGCGGTTGAGTCGGGTATATCTGCTTCGCTGTTAGCAGAGCGTGTAATAGAAGCCCTTCAATCAAAACAAACGTATATTTACACACACCCAAACTATCGCAAGGTGACTAAGGCTAGGTTTAAAGCCATTGATGAGGCATTTGAAGATGCAGAGTCAAGCCCGGTGGTAGGCCATTTAAAAGACGACGACATTGTTACGTTCTAAGAAATTTGTTCGTTAATTTACCCCCCCCCTGGAGGCGGCAGGCTGCTTAAGTTATGCCGATGGACGCTGCCAAGTTAGCGCTATATGCGTTAATTTGGTTGCGTCCGTTTGCCTTTGAAAAGAAAAGCGCTTTATCTGCCTGCTCTATCAGTTCTGTGGTGCAACACCATGCAGACAAAGTTTGTCATGTAAGATTCTGAGTAAAGGCTTCTCAGTGAATCAAACAGATAGCGCTGGTTGAAGTACTCGGTCAGCGTATCGCTCTTTCGATAGGTGAAGGTTGGCTATTTGTTATTCTTTTCGTGATGAATTAGACGCTCTTAAAATACACGTTAAAAGCACTGGGGGCACTTCGAGGCTATTGAGCATATCTTACTGGTTTTGCTTTTTATTAATTAAAATATTAAAGAAAGCACAGTGAGTGCTGAATGTATTTAACTCTACTATTGTGCTGTTGGTCGTATGTTACATTGTAACTTCAAGCAATTATTAGTAATGCTATAGCTGGTTATACTAAAATTTGAACAGAGCGCCATGCTCTACCAACACACATTGGATAATAATAATGAGAAAGCTTCTTAAAGCGGCAGTTGCGGTGTCAATTGCACTTTCATGCTCACCCACCTACGCAGATAAAGACGATAACGACGGCATATTCAGTAGCTCAACCTTTAAAGCCATGGAGCTTAGAAACATTGGCCCTGCTTATATGTCGGGCCGAATAGCCGATATTGCAATTGACCAAAACAACCCGTCTACTTGGTACACCGCTGTTGGCTCTGGCGGTGTGTGGAAAACCACCAACGCGGGCACAACATGGGAACCCATCTTTGACGACCAGCCTGTTTACTCTATTGGTGATGTGACTATTGCACCAAGTAACTCAAATATTATTTGGGTGGGAACGGGCGAAAATAACGGTGGTCGACACATCAGCTTCGGCGACGGTGTTTACAAATCATTAGATGGCGGACAGACCTGGAAAAACATGGGGCTGTCGAAGTCAGAGCACGTTTCAGACATTATTATCCATCCTACCAACCCAGATATCGTGTGGGTATCAGCTCAAGGACCACTTTGGAGTGGCGGCGGCGAGCGCGGCTTATATAAGACTACCGACGGGGGAGAAACCTGGAAGCAAGTGCTTAAGCCTGCTGATAAATGGACGGGCGTAACCTCTTTACTTATCGACCCGCGCAATCCAGATAAACTTTATGCAGCAACGTGGGCTCGCCAGCGCTCAATCGGTGCTTACGTAGGCACAAACGAAGGTGCTGGTATTCATACTTCTAACGATGGTGGCGAAACCTGGACTGAGCTTAAAACAGGGTTGCCGAAAGGGAATATGGGTAAAATTGGTATGGCTATATCGCCTATGAACCCTGACGTTATCTATGCCACCATTGAAACTGATAATCGCGGCGGTGGCTTTTATCGCTCAGCTGATCAGGGCGCTAGCTGGACTAAAATGTCTGATGAAGTAGGCGGCGGCACTGGCCCTCACTATTACCAAGAAATTTTCGCGGACCAGCATCAGTTTGACCGTGTTTATATCGCCAGCAACTACAGTAAAGTATCAGACGACGGCGGTAAAACATGGACGCCTATTAATACTAAGCGCAAGCACGTAGACGACCACGCGATGGCCTTTCACCCCACTGACCCGGATTTTGTTTTAATGGGGTCTGATGGCGGTATTTATATGTCTCACGACAGAATGGCGAACTGGCGCTTTATGGCTAATTTGCCGTTGACTCAGTTCTATAAAGTTGCGCCAGACGATTCAGAGCCGTTTTACAAGATTTACGCCGGTGCCCAAGATAACTCTACACAAGGCGGCCCATCACGCACTATGCGAGAAGAAGGTATTAAGAACAAAGACTGGTTCTTAACATTAGGTGGTGACGGACACGGCCCAGCGGTAGAGCCAGGCAACCCAGATATTATGTATTCTCAGTGGCAGCAGGGTAATTTAACTCGCGTAGATATGAAGACTCGCGAAGGGGTTTATATTAAACCTCAGCCACTTCCAGGCGACCCGGCAGAACGATACAACTGGGACGCGCCGATAAATGTTTCAGCGCACGACCCAGCGCGTATTTACTTTGCATCGCAGCGTGTTTGGCGAAGTGATGATCGCGGCGACAGCTGGACGCCGATATCAGGCGATTTAACAAAAAACGGTAATCGTATGCACTCGCCATTGATGGGACGCACTTGGTCGGTAGAAGCCGGTTGGGACTTATATGCCATGACCGAATTTCATACCATCGCCAACTTTGCTGAAAGCCCAGTGGATGAAAATATTCTATGGGCAGGCACTGACGATGGAATCATCCAAGTTACAACTAACGGCGGCAAATCGTGGAAAAAGATTGAGTTAGACGATATCAGAGGCATTCCTGCCAATTCCTATGTGAATGATATTCGCGCTGACTTGTTCGATCCAAATACTGTATATGTGGCGCTAGATAATCACAAATATGGCGACTATAAACCCTATCTTATTAAATCGACTAACTTAGGCAAAAGCTGGACATCGCTTGCTGAAGACCTGCCTGAGAAACATCTTGTTTGGCGTATAGTGCAAGACCATGTGAACAAAGACTTGCTCTTTATCGGTACAGAGTTTGGTGTGTTTTTCTCGGTAGATGGCGGTAAAGATTGGGTAGAGCTTGATGGTGGTATGCCGACCATCTCAACCCGCGACGTTAAAATACAGCGCCGAGAAAATGACCTAGTGGCCGGTACTTTTGGTCGTGGTATCTACATTCTTGATGACTATGCGCCGCTGCGTTCATTGACTGAGAAGTCTATGCAGCAGGATGCCATTTTGTTTGGCCCAAGCCGCCCAGTTAAATGGTTCCAGCTAGATGACAATCATACTGACTCTGACGGCGACGACCGCTTTGTTGCAGAAAACCCTGAGCATGGTGCAACTTTCACTTATTACCTGAAAGACAGTTTGCTTACAGCAAAAGAAAAACGCCAAGAAGCAGAGAAGAAGTTAATAGAGGATAAGAAGTACCCTAAATACCCTAGCTGGGAAGCTGTGGAAGCAGAGAATCAAGAAGCGGCGCCTGCGGTTTATATTGAGATACGCGACAGCGACGGAGACGTTATAAAGCGCGTTGATGGTAAAGTTAATAAAGGCTTACATCGCATCACTTGGGATATGAAGCATACATCGACGAGTCCGCTTACGGATAAAGAAAGCAAAGACAGAGGTCTGATGGCGTTGCCAGGCACCTACACTGCTACCTTGTTTAAGCGCGTTAATGCTGAGGTAACACAACTTTCTGAACCTGTTTCGTTTGAACTTAAGCCTATTGTTCAGGGTGCGCTTGAAGGTGCTACTTATGAAGAAATTGCTGCTTATTCAGATAAGGTAAGCGATGCGCAAAAACGTGCACTTTCTTCAACGACAGCGCTGACGCAGCTTAAAGATACAATGGCTCTATTGCGCACAGCTATTGACCGCACACCAAATGATGTGGCTAAACTTGAAGCCCAATTTGCTGCGATTCAAGACGAGATCAACGAAGTGAACAGAGCGTTTTACGGTCTTAAATCTCGCGATAAAATGGGTATCAAGCCGGCGAATATCATGAGTCGCCTGCGTTATGCACGTTCTGCGTTAGGTTCATCTTATGGGCCGACACAGCAGCACAAAGATCAGCTTGGTTATGCTCAAGACAGCCTAGATAGCGTAGTGACGCGCATCAGCACCTTGCAAGACTCTGCTGTACCTAAGCTGCAACAAGCTGTGGTTGATGCCGGTGGCCCTTGGACTACTGGTCTTCCTGTCATCGCAAAATAGCAGCCGACTAGCCTAATTTTTAGTCTAGTTAGGCTTAGTACGCGGCAGTAGCACTACTGCCGCGTTTTTCTTTTTATTTTTAACTAAATTTTTCGGTACGCACTTCTATCATTCGTACGTATCGGTTAGTGAGACCTTTATTGTTTTCTTTTTTGTCAGCTCAACGTCCTTCAATGTTAATTGAAATTTCATCAGGTTTGCCTGCATCTATTACTTCGCCTTGTACATCTTTGCCATCTATATGCTCGTCACGGTTTTTTGCAGCGTTTTTGTTATCACTGTTATCGACACCGGGCTTTGCTCAAAGCGAATCACCCAATAGCGTTGAACGCTATACGGTAACGGCTACGCGCCCCTATTATGACGAAGCGCTGTCACGCATATTTCCACAATATGAATTTGATAAACGTAGTCTTGTTTCGCCTTTGCACGTCAATGATGTATTGCTTCAATCGCCGTCAGTATCACTAAATGGACAGGGGGGGCAGATACAAAGTATTAATGTGCGAGGGTATTCGCGGTGGCGAATTCAAACCTTGCTGGATGGTGTACCTATCATCAGCGATAGGCGCGCAGGCTCAAGTGTAGGCTTTATTCCGCCTGATTTTATTTCATCAGCCACCGTGTTACCGGGCGCTGCTTCCACGTATCTAGGCTCGGGCGCTATCGGCGGCGCGGTGAACTTACAGCTTGAATCACTCCAAGAGCCCTATTTAAAAGTAGGTTACAGCAGTAATCAGCAGATGAAAGCTGTAAGTTATGCCGGTACCAGTGCTGCCGATACCAGCAAAAATAGCGCAACCGGCACAGAAAAGCTTGGGGTTACAGATTGGAATATCTCGTACAGAAGCGCGAATAACGGTGAGGATGCAAAAGGAAATACCCTGTTTGATCAATTTGAACAAACAGGGTTGTTCCTCAGGCATAGACCTGAAAATAGCATTATAAAAGAAGCCTGGACACTATATTCAAATAACAACGATGTTGGTAAATCCAGTAGTGACTACCCTGAAAGCAGAAGAACAATCTACCCAGATAATACCCACTGGCTCGGTAAAATAGCGTTTGAAGATAATTTATTTGCTGGGAATATCTGGTGGCATAAATCAACATTAGATACCTCGGTGTTGCGACCAGGCAGTCGTATAAATGACAGCGAAAACAAGGCATTTGATTATGGCTTCAATATCAATACAGATACGCAATTAAAAGGCTGGGATTTAAACTGGCAGCTTCAGCTATCCGGTCGGGAAGGCGTGGTGGCTGATGAAAGGGAATTTACGCTAACGCCAGCAGAAAGCCTACCAGCTAATGCCACGGCGCTTGGCATAACTGAAAGTACAGTTGAACCAGAACTTGCCTATGAAGTCCGTACGCTTGATGCCAGTGAAATTAATACTGCAGCCGTCGTTGATGCTTCACGCCAGTGGCAAAGTTTGTCACTGGCCATCGGTACAAGGGTTGATTGGCAGCGACAGTCTGATGATTCAGGTGCCAGCCCAACTCAGCCTAATGCTGTCCAGCTTAATAATGCCCAGACTAGTAGGTCGCAATCAACCACAAATTTTAGTGGCTATTTGGGCGCGAATTATCAGCTTTCTCCCCATTGGGCGGCTAGCCTGTATGTTTCTAGTGCATTTCGAAACCCATCGTTAACGGAGCGTTTCTTTGCTGGGGAAACGCCTCGAGGTACAGTGCTGGGTAGTACACAGCTTGAAACCGAACAAGCCCTTAATAAACAGCTAACCGTGGCCTATAGCGCAAAACACATTCAGGGCTCGATTGAAGTGTTTCATCAGCAAATTGATAACTATATTGAACGTATCACAGTTGCTGAAGATATACTTCAATATGCTAATTTAGATAGTGCAACCATAGAAGGCGTAAGCTATCAGGTTAGTTGGCAATCACAAGACAGCATCGTAGATGCTCGACTTAGTGGCATGTGGATTAAGGGAAAAGATGAAAGCGAAGGTAACGTAGGCGGTACTATTGCAGATATACCGGCAAACAATCAGCGCCTAGATGTAGGTGTGAGTTGGCAAAATATGCGCTTTTTTACGGTACTAAGCTATCGGGCCAGTAAGTCAGACATTGCAGACGGCGAACGAGCCCTTAGCGACGTTATTACCCTAGATATTGGCGCAAACTGGCAGTTAGGTGAGGATATTCAACTTCAAGCAAGCTGGAGTAACCTCACCAATCAACGTTATTACACCAGCGCCGATGATAAAGCCGCATTTGCTCAAGGGGAAAGTGTACAGCTGGCTGTCACCTACCAACTATGAGTTATTAGGCGGCTGGCGGTATTTCTTTTTTCGATATTTGCTTTTCAGGGTGGTGTACAACATAACACATATGAGCCTCCGGGCTGTCAATGAAAAAAGATAACCCTTTGACCACTATTTCAAGATCAATACCGTTGCCTTTTTAGAACTCGTTTACTTCGTCTGTCATGGTCGATGTTAA
>JAXHTT010000290.1:0-2006 GCA_034190055.1 Pseudomonadota bacterium
CAGCAAACAGCGCTCAAAAAAGCGCTCAAGCAAGTATTCATTAAAATGTCGGGAAGTACGAGTGTACTTAACAACCCTGGTGTCAGAGCGGCATTAACATCGCCTCAGTCGTTACTTCGTTCATATCGCTTTGCGTTTGAAAACAATAAGACCTATTACATTGCTGAATTCGACCAAGCGAAGGTCAAAGAAATTATGCAGCGAGAGCTGCTGCCGCTGTGGGGTGACAGACGTCCTGAGACCATCGTGTGGTTGGCTCTTGAAGACGAAAGCGAAACTCGTACTATCCTTGATGAGTCACTCGATACTGAGCTACAGAATGCCTTGAAAAAAACAGCCAAAGAGCGTGGCTTACCTCTCAGCTTGCCGTTAATGGATTTAACCGATAACGTGAATATTTCTACTTATGACGTGTGGGGACGATTTGTAGATCCGCTAAGAAAAGCTTCTATGCGTTATAGGGTCGACAACATTATTGGTGCCAGAGTTTATCGCAATGACCCGACTGCCATTCCTGAGTTGCCTGAACACGAGATACCGTCTGGTACGGTAGAGTCATTAGTTGATGTGCTTAATGGTGAGGCGCAAATTAGCCGGCAAAATGATCAAAACGACAATTATGAACAGCCCACTGAAGACTCGTTGAACGGCGTAAATCTCAACGATTCAGCGAACGCAGAACGCCTATCTATAACTGGTAACGATGAAAATGATGATGGAGTCTCAGCGAGCCAGCTTGAAGGAAACACTGGCGAGACTCAGCCTGCGGGTCAAGTAGAAACTACGATAATGCCATTTACTATGGACGAATTTACCAATTACGCAAAACGCGCAGATGAAGGTGACTTCGCGCTGGATTGGGTATTCATCGGCGGTGGTAAAGTAAGTTACGGCAGTATTTATGGTGATTCACCTGAAGCCTTAGGTATTCAACTAGTTGACGCGTATTCGAATTACTTGTCATCGCTCTATGCGGTGGTAGGTATTGAGGAGTCTGAGCGCGAAGTGATCGAGGTCTCAATCGCTAACATTGGTTCCATTTCAAGCTATGCTAGCGCCACTGATTACTTAAACAGTTTGAGCGTTATTGAAAGCGCGACGCTTATTGAACAATCGGGTACAGTGGCAACCTACTTGTTAACTTTAGTGGGTACGGTCGATGATTTACTTAACAGCGTTAAGTTAGAAAACAAGTTACGCCCTGTAACTGACGCCTACGGACAAACCGTTAACGGAAACAGTTTTTACTGGAGCAATTAAATTAGCATGCAGCTGCCTTTGCCTGTTACGTTACCTGTTGATGAAAACTTTGATAGTTTCGTTTCCACAGGTAATGAAGAAGTGGTTTCAGTGCTTGAGAAGATCGCACAAGCGCTGCCATTCTGGCGAGACGCCTCGAAGTTGAGCGCGTTAGCGTCACTGCAACTTCCTTTGCTCACCTTATTGGGAAGCAGTGCAGTTGGTAAAAGTCATTTGCTGTTTGCTACGTGCCACCAGTTGGCCGATAGGTCAGTTAATCACCTGTATTTAAATCTTAATGACTTTAAAGCATGGTCTTTAGATATCTTCGAGGGATTAGAAAATCTATCGCTTATTGCATTAGATAACATACACGCTATAGCAGGTGATAAGCACTGGGAGGAAGCGCTATTTGATTTATTAAATCGCGTTATGGAAGCTAAACAAGCTATGGTGATTTGCACCAGCCATCTAGGCCCGTCAAACCCAGCATTCGTGCTACCCGATTTGCGCTCCCGTTTGGCATGGGGCGTTATTTATCACGTGAATCAGCTTGATGATAGCGGTCGTGAAGAGGCGGTACGGCTACGCGCTGAAGAACGGGGTCTAAAACTTTCAAATCAAGCAT
The DNA here is from genome assembly GCA_034190055.1 of Pseudomonadota bacterium. Taxonomy (GTDB): domain Bacteria; phylum Pseudomonadota; class Gammaproteobacteria; order Enterobacterales; family Alteromonadaceae; genus Alteromonas. The sequence continues at coordinate 1,868 of JAXHTT010000290.1, forward strand.
TACAGTTTCTTTTACATCATAGTGAACGCGACTTAAAAAGTCTCATGTCTTTACTAGCCCGTTTAGACACACGCTCACTCCAAGAACAAAAGCGTCTGTCGGTGGGCATGGTTAAGCGTGAGCTTAACCTAAGTTAGCC
>JAXHTT010000291.1:0-1983 GCA_034190055.1 Pseudomonadota bacterium
CAATCAACATATATCGTTTGATTATCTATCACTGGTCATACAGATTTTGGCAATTTTTTACAGCTAATACACGATAGCTTTCGCCCGAAATAATCTTTCAGATATGGAGTGAACGACAGACGTTGTGTTTACAAATTTGAAATAAAAAGGTTTTTTATTTGGATGGCAGTAAAGGGGTCACAAAGCGAAAATATTATTACTGAATGATTTTTTGTCGACTAGATAGAAAAATTAAACCTTCAGAATATTGGTAATAGTAATTGGTTGACATCTGGTAAGGCCGAATTGTAATATGAATTTGTTTTCTGCTGCTTGTTTAAGCAGAGTGTGGACTAGCTTATCTATGCGCTTATACGAAGAACGGCACGTTGAAGAGTGTAAACTCAATAGCAATCCGTAGTTTTTGTTTTGCGCTTTAAAGCAAAAATAATAAAAACAGTTACTCTCAAGAGTACCCTACAAAGCAAACAGGCTTCTTAGAAATAAGAAGCCTGTTTTATTTTGTAATAAGAAAAGTGCGTAGCCGCAACTACTATCTAAGATGAGCAATTGAGTAGAGACCGCGCGTTTCATCAGTCTTACGCTTTATTTCTTCTAATGCTTTTGCTTCGCTCGCATCAAAAAGCGCGTTGATAAGGCGATTAAAGTGCTGATGCATTGCCCGCCTTGCACCGGCTGTATCTTTGCTAGCAATAGCATCGTAGATAAGTGTGTGCTCTTGCAGCCTCTGCTCTTCGCCTTGTGAGCACACATCACTATAGGCAGATATAACTTGGGGAACAGTTCTTCTCAATTCCCACAAATTTTCAACCGAAAGCATTATGGCGTTATTGCGTGTCGCTTGAGAAATTATCTGATGGAAGCGTTGATCCGCCTCGTCGGCTTTTTGAGGGCTCTGCATCTCAACCAAGGTTTGCTTTAGTGCTTCTAATTCTTCATCTGAGATAGTTGCGGCAGCAAGTGCGGCAGCTTCACCTTCCACAAGCGCACGCGCCTGAGTAAGCTCGAATGCACTTATAGGTTTGGCTGTCTGACCTTGTTTTTTCTGATGCAACACATACACACCAGAACCGGTTTTTACCTCTACTCGCTCTCGTACTTCCAATGCGATAATGGCTTCGCGGATAGTAGGACGACTGACGTTATAGGTCTCCGCGAGCTCCCTTTCTGCGGGTAAGCGACTACCTTCAGGGTAAATTCCTTGATCGATTAGCGCTTCAAGTTTTTCAACTATGCTCCAGAAGAGACGACGAGTCTTCATATTTACAGCCCTTGTTTGCCTGTTGCTTACCTAAAAAAAAGAGACAATTGGTAAATTTATTCTATCTGACCATTGTATATCGAAATTAGCATAAAGCGCAAAGCCGCGAACACTCTGCTCTCAAGTTCTTTGTAAACATACAATTCTTCCTAATTGGTAATACATTATATTTTTATTGGTAAAATAAATTGGTTGTTTTTGGTCTTTTTATTGGTTAGATTCTAAAGCGGTCAGTAACAAATAAATAACAGCATAATTGCCTTTTTGCAAAAGAAGAATGGCAATTTATGTGCGATTTATACGATTTGAGTAATGTCAGTAGCATTATCACGGTGGATATCAACACCGATTTTGCCAGCGAAGTGGGGAATGTATGAAAGTAGCAAATGTCTTTAAGTCAGCATTAGGGGTGATTACTCTATTGGCGTTTAATACAGCGGCATACGCCGAAGATTACTTAGTTGACTCTAAGAAAAGCTACCTCAATGCGTTGGCGAAAGTTGCTCCTGGCGACGATATCGTACTAAAAAATGGTAATTACCGTGATTTTGAGATTAAGTTTAAAGCGCAAGGTAGTGAACAAGAGCCAATTACACTAAGAGCAGAAAGTAAAGGTGGTGTTATTCTCTCTGGCCAGTCAAACCTCTCGATTGCTGGTAGCCACTTGATCGTATCTGGGCTTGTATTTAAAGATGGTTATTCACCATCAGGTTCGGTAATTA
>JAXHTT010000292.1:0-1934 GCA_034190055.1 Pseudomonadota bacterium
ATTAGGTAACATATTTAACGATATTATTGATCTCGACAAATTAGACAGAGATAAACTTGAACTAAGCCTTAAAACGATTTCGCTAAAAGATTTCACAGAAGAATTAAGCAGTATTATTCGCCTGCTAGCAGCAGATAAACAGCTTGAACTAAAAACCACTATCAACGAACCATTGCCCCGTTTAGTGGAAATTGACGGTACCCGTCTTCGCCAAATTTTGTGGAATATCTTGTTTAATGCGGTGAAGTTCACACAAAAGGGGCACGTTAGCCTGTCTGTGTCGTCAACTAAACCGGATGGCGATAAAGCGTACGTCACCTTTATTATTGAAGATACCGGCGTGGGCATTCCTGAAAGCGAAATTGATAAGATTTTTGCTATGTATTACCAGGTCGATCATCCCGATCACCAATCGGCAACAGGCACAGGTATCGGTTTGGCTATTTGTAAGCAAATGGTCGACCTGATGAAAGGTGAAATTCACGTCTCTAGTAACGTGGGTAAAGGCACTCGTTTTGAAATTGTACTGCCGGTTCAAATCTCTAACAGCCCAATGAAAGTCGCACAGCTTCAAGTGACGGGGCTTAATATATTGCTTGTAGAAGATATTGAACTGAACGTTATGGTTGCCAAAGCTTTGCTTGAAAAGCTGGGTCAGAAAGTTGATGTGGCAATGACGGGGCAAGAAGCTATCGATAAAGTCAGGGAAAACCAATACGACCTTATTCTGCTAGATATACAGCTTCCTGATATGACGGGGTTTGATGTAGCAAGTACTATTATTGAAGAAGACTTGGTCATGCAAACGCCCATTGTGGCGCTTACGGCAAACGTGATTAAAAAGCGTGATGAATACTTAGAAAACGGTATGGATGATGTGATTGCCAAACCTATCAAGAAGTCTCGCGTTATTGAAGTGTTCAATGAGCTGTTCCACGCACCACCAGCGCCGCTTGAAGTCGACGGAGAGGTAGAGCGTCCTGAACCCAACAAAACATTAAGTAACATTTTAGATATGGACTTGTTGCAGATGTTAGTGGATACCATAGGGGATGAAATGGTGCGGGCTAGTGTTAAAGTATTTCAAGAAAAAATGCCCGAATACATGGAAATACTGCAGCTAAGCCTAAGTGCCGATGAAAAGTCGGAAGTGTGTTCTCAGGCGCATAAAATTAAAGGTGCCGCTGGTTCTGTTGGTCTAGCCCGCGTACAGCGTATCGCCAATCAAATCCAACAAGGTGATCATCCTACTTGGTGGGAGAATGTGCACGATTGGGTAGAAGAGCTACAGATGGCGGTTCAGCACGATATGAAAGCGCTGCACGATTGGCTTAACGAGCAACAGGTTGATGACTAGTAAGCGCAACGTGCTCTTTAATTTTTAATGTCAAAAAGAGGGCTTGCCCTCTTTTTTGTTATAAAAACTTCGGTTGAGTAAACGTTGGGTGCGGTGATGCTAAGTAGCCAAACCGCACTAAAAAAAGCGGCAGGCTTATCTTATTTATATAGTGATAAAAGGAATTATGGTAATGACCACAAGCGCACAACAAGACTCGGTATTTTCAAACACCCAGCTAAGTGTTGAGGCTATCCCCGCCCTTAAAAAACTCACCTTGTTGCCTATATCTAAGAAATATCGAGCGCTCAACATGTTCGCAATTGGTTTGATAGCCTTGATAATGGTGGGTGTTGTTACAGCGATAAGGTTTCAAGGATTTTGGTCATTACCCGAAAACCTACTCAATGCATACCCTTATGTGGTTGCAGGTATAGTCGCATTAGCCAGTGTATGGGCCCTGTATCACTTTTTTGCCGACGTACGCATATTCTACGCCATACGAGAGCAAGACATCAGCAAACAGTCAGGGCTCATTTTTAGAAAGCTTTCGTGTCAGCCTATACTGCGTGTTCAGCACGTTGAGGTTAACCGTGGG
>JAXHTT010000293.1:0-1926 GCA_034190055.1 Pseudomonadota bacterium
TACGGATGTGTATTAGTATAAAAGTTCATTGAGTTTTCTCCCTTGGTTTGGTCGCCTATTAGGATAAACTCAGTTTATGCTAATAGGGAGGAGGCTCAATGATTATCAAACCACTTAAGGCTCTCGCTTCGCTCGCTGGGACGCTAACACATGGGCTGCGTCACTTCGTTCCTAATTTTAGCCCATGTGTTATCGCCCCTTAGTGGGAAGTTATGTGCTGGTTTACTTTGTGAGGGTTAAATGGATTATTTCTCTTCATGTTCATGCGAAGCAATACGCGTAAAGTTATCACTTCCTAAACCAATCGAAAGCTATCAACCTAGAGAATGTGACTGCGACTTTTGTAAGCATCATAGTCTTGCGTACATTTCAGATCCGCTTGGGAAGTTGAGGGTTAACTCAAGTGCCCCAGTCAATTTTTTAAAGCAAGGTTCAGAACAAGCCTCCTTTATTCAATGTTCCAGATGCAACCAAGTCGTGGCGGTCTTTTACGATGCAGAAAGAGTTAAAAAAGGTGCTGTGTCTGCTACTCTTTTCGCCAATCGTCATTCTTTAAATGAATATCAAACCACTTCACCTAAAGTGTTGAGTTCAGAAGATAGACGTGAGCGTTGGGGAAATTTATGGTTAACTGTAATTTTAGAAATAAGCGAAAGCACATAACAAAAAAATCAAGTTCGCCCGCTACGCGGGCTGGGACGCAAACATGTGGGCTGCTCACTTCGTTCGGATTTTAGCCCACATGTCTGCGCCCCTTATTTAAAAGTTAGTTGCCAAGGAGGCTCATGAAGTCAGCACAAATAAGCGGTCTTGCTATTACCATTTTAGCGATCGCCTACCTTTACTCTTTTGCACACAGAATTTCTGACCCAACCGACTCCGCACCAACCGTTGGATTCGGGATATTGCTAGTGTTTTTCATGCTACTTATATCGGCTGTAATTTTAATGAATAGCTCTTTCCGGTTATGGAGTAAAGAGGTTCGTTTAAGAGAGGGATTTGTTAATAAATGGTGGCTTACCTTGTTGGGTATCAACTCTATCCTTGCAGTTAGCTATACTACAGCAATCGTTGCCGGGATCGCGTTAATTCTCAAAACTGTGTATGGCAACTAACAAACGCATTAACACTCGCTGCGCTCGCTGGGGACAAAAACACGTAGGCTCCCTTCGCTTCGCTCTGTATTATAGCCTACGTATTTTTGCCCGTTATGCGGGTGTTAGAAGTGCCAGAAGGATCTGCAAATGTCTTATTACAACTCCACTATTTTAATGACCGCTGCAAAAGTCTCTTTTTTACATATTTCTTGGCTTGTTGCCCTAATTGGAATTCCGATTGTATTTTTTAGGGATGGCTTAGACTTGGTGGAAAAGTCATTATTGTTTAGTGGATTATTATTCTTTTTCTGGTTTGTATATTTACTTTTTTGCATTACATTTCATAGACTAAGTATGCGAAATGAACATAACAGATTTGGCTACCTTGCAAAGGATGATCTTGAAAAAGGCAAAGAAGTTGGTACACATTTGGAGGGTTGGTAGCATGGCACTTCTAACAAAACGCTCAAGCTCACTCCCTCCGGTCGCTGGGACGCCTATACGCGGGGCGGCTTCGCCATTATGCCCCACGTATCTGCGCCCCTTAGCTTAAAGTTATAAGACATGGAAATGACGACTCTACAATTTAGCTTTCTAGTTTTTTGGATATTCCTTCTAGCTTTTTCATTGTTTGCCATTCGTAACTCAAAAAGCATGAAACCAAAAAGTAAATTCTTCGTGTACGTAGTAGTCTTTTTAGTGCCAGTCGCGGCGTTTTTCAAGGTAGTTGTCGCCTGAGCTGTTAAGCTGCTTCTTTTTTATTCTCCGGATTTAGCTCTACGCTTCCGATCTTATCCCAGTTTCTGGTTTCACCAGACCAACGACTTGG
>JAXHTT010000294.1:0-1913 GCA_034190055.1 Pseudomonadota bacterium
GGAAAGTTGACGGGCTAGTTATTCCGAAAACCTGGGGGCAAGGAAGAACGGCGTTTGGCGGCATTTCTGCCGGCATGCTATATACGGCTGTGAAGCAACAAGTAACTGATAATCGCGTGTTACGCTCTTTTACTACTAATTTTGTTGGTCCTCTATCGCTCGAAGCCCCTTTTTCTATCGAAGTTACTCTATTGAGAACGGGAAAAAATGTCTCCCAATATACTGCGCATGCCATTCAAGACGGCAAAAGCTGCGTTTTCTCCCAAGCGTGTTTCGGGGTTGCTAGAGAATCTGGAATTAAGGTAGAGAATACCGAAAAACACGATATGCCTTTGCCTAACAAGGCAAAATTTATCCCACAAATACCTAAAGTTACGCCAAAGTTTTTACGTTACTTTGACTTAGCCATTGAAGATGGCGGTATTCCCTTTACGCGCAGAAAAACAAGCCACTACCACGGTTTCATGCGTTTTAAACAAGCTCCTGCGGCGATAACTGATGCACACATTATTACCATGATTGATGCCTGGCCGCCTACACTATTGCAAATGATGAAATTGCCGGCACCGGCTAGCACGGTTAGCTGGAATTTAGAATTTATCCACCCGCATAAGCCGGTAAGCCCTACCGATTGGTTCGGCTACAAAGCCCATACTAGGCAGGCAGCTGACGGTTATGGTCACACGGAAGCGACAATTTGGGATAAAGATAACGAAGTAATAGCTATTAGCAGACAAACCGTAGCGATTTTCGATTAGTCGCTACGGCATTCGCTATGACGAGAGGCGCTTAGCGTTAATAAAGCATAAACGCGTTAGGGTTAAACAAGGAAATAACCGAAATGCATTGCAGGTTAGTTATATCTAGCGCGTCTTCCAAATCTTCACGATTTAACGATAACGCCTCGTGAAGCTCAGGCTTCAAGTTGTGATAACTTGGGTAAATTTCAGGATTTACATTATCCAATGCTAGTACGTAAGAAAGCTGAAGAATTTTATCTTCTACATTTGTCTCTGCATCTTCTCTCTTGTGAATGCTGGCAATAGGCGTATAAATTGAGGTAGGTATACCCCACTTTTCAATCAGCCTTGCCGATAGCTCTGCGTAAGTAAACCCTAATACGCCAAATTGGAGCTCCGCAGGGCTCACACGCGTATTAAACGCCTGACAGCGGGTTGCCGACTCAGGCATTAACGAAACAGTCACTAACTCACCAATGTTGTGAAGCAGCCCAGAAACAAAAAGTCTTTCTGGCTCCCTGATATTGCGCATATCAGCAAAATACTTGGCAAGTAACCCGCAGGACACGCTTTGTTCCCAGAAGTTGTCTAAGTCTACCACCTGTCCATCCACGTCACTGAATGCCTGACTGACACCATAGGCCAGCGCCAAATCGTAAGTAGAGCGGGTTCCCACAACCTGTATAGCCCTTGTTATGGTGTCAATCTTATTGGGAAAACGATAAAGCGCCGAGTTCGCCACTCTAAGTAACTGGGTAGCCAATGACGGGTCGAAAGCAATGATATCGCCAATATCGTCAATGCTTGAAGCTTCATCATCCATACAAGCTTTGAGTCGCGTTACCGAGTCTGGTAAAACAAAGAGGTCTTCCGCTTTCGAAACTAATTCATCTAAATTCATTCGTGCACTCTCTTCAATGCAGTCTTTGTCATTGTCGTGTTCAAGGCACCTCCATTCGCCATGACCTTCGTTAAGGTATAGGCGTTAAAACTAAAGAGGTCAATTAATATCGCCTAGTAAAAAAGTATGATTTCTTTACTAATCAGATAGTTAAAAACTTTTAAAAAAGTGATTATTAATTGAGGCTACTTTTTAAGTATAGGTTGTTTTTCCAACCTTGAGTATTACCAATTTTGGTAATACTCAAGACTACAAGACACCTCCGGAGTTCC
>JAXHTT010000295.1:0-1909 GCA_034190055.1 Pseudomonadota bacterium
TTAGCAATATTGAAAAGAAGGTACTGGCAGCGTACGCAAATTTAACAGTGACCTGCCCAGTTCTTGGTTCAATAGCGGTTAAACGCTGTTTAAACGAACAGATAAGACCGTTTTCGGCAAGTAACCCGCAGCGCGTCAGGCTTTTTAGAGCTTGCCAAAACTGCATACACAGGAGCAAGCAATGAACGCTTACAACACTGCTTTTAAGAAAAGAGTGGATAAGGCGAGCCTGGCGATGACGCACCTTATAAAACAAGGGTGTGCCATCACTGGCCTGTCGATTAAAGACACATCCACCGTAATCAATATCCTCCCGCCACGAAACAAGCGGGTAAAAGGAACATTGATTTCAATTAGAGGAACCCACACTGGCCGCTGTCACATGATGGCTACGCGGCTTTACGGATGCACGGTGCAATGGCACTTAACCAATGAAGAACTACCACAGGAATTTAACGCATGACTTCTATCGACCAGCTTTATCAAATTGCCAAACCAGAAGCCCCGACTGGGTTCATGGAAGATGGTGAGGGCAACCTGCGTCGTAAAGACCGCATTAAGCCGCTCGAAATTGAGCGCGATAAATTGACGCGAGCGCTATTTACCAACGCCATACTTGTTCATGACGAACTTCAAGCGTTCACACAAAAGCTAAAAAAAGACGTTGCAGAGTTTGTAAGTCACGCAATGAAAAATTATGACAAACGCCTGGGTGGTACCAAGGGCAATGTCACGCTTTATAGTTTTGACCGTCGCATAAAGATTGAGCGCAGCCGTCAAGACAGATTGTGTTTCAACGAAAATCTTGTTGCCGCAAAAGCAATGATTGACGAGTGCATTAAACGCTGGTCGAAAGGCAGCAACAAGAACCTCCAAGCCATTGTGCAAGGCGCTTTTAAAACCGACAAGCACGGGCGTTTTAGCGCCGCCAAGGTATTAAGCCTTCGCCAACACAATATTCAAGACGAGCAATGGCAACTGGCCATGACCGCATTGGCTGACGCCATTGAGGTTGATAGCAGTGCTGAGTATTTCCGCATTTACTACCGTCTTGAAAATGGCACCTATCGCCAGCTTGCGCTGGATATTGCTGACATTACCACCGACACCAACAAGGAATTGAAAAATGAGCAATCAACCGAAACTGCTTAGCAAAACTCACATTGGGTCTAAACACGACTTGGCTGAAGCCGTTGCACAACTGCCACCAGATGTAGATGGGCTTGAAGAAGTTTACGTGATGAATGTGTATCACGACGAATGCAACAACGAAAAATGGCTAGAAATAATGCCAGCTGACTAACTAACGGCCCTTCGGGGCCCTTAACCAAAGCCTTGAGTGTTCAGGGCTTTGTTTAGGGAAAGGAGAAAACCATGCTACGTCTTTGTTTGTTTATGATGTTTCTGTACGCCACTGCGTATTGCTTTTACTTCGGATACAACTGGGGAGGTGCTTTTTCTCTTTTAGTTGCAGCGTTACTGTTTGCTCATGCGTTTTTTCAAGGCGCAGCTGACAGCTTATCAAACGGAGACGAGTAAATGTCTATCAAACGCGGATTGATTACCAAAATTCATGTCGCGAAAGCGCAGCTTAGTATGGACGAGGAAACTTACCGCAGCCTACTTCAGCGTGTTACAGGAACCAGTTCATGCGCAAGCATGAACGTGAAACAGCTTGAGCGCGTTATGGACGAAATGAAAGATAAAGGGTTCAAAACGAGAAAAGCGCCGTCAGGCCGTAGGCTATCGCCCAAATCAAAAGGCACAGAAATAGACAAGGTCCGCGCCATTTGGATAACCATGTATCAACACGGTTTTGTGCGCGATGGCTCTGAAAGTGCGCTGGATGCCTACGTTTCGCGCATGGTGAATGTATCACACGTGGGTTGGCTAAAAGGCGCACCGCTTG
>JAXHTT010000296.1:0-1902 GCA_034190055.1 Pseudomonadota bacterium
CTTGAATTGGCCATGACGATTCAACGTAGGGATAGTCGAGCCAAAATTATCATGATCTCAGCGGATGCAACTGAAAAAGAGAGGTATATTGCCCAATTTGACCCAGCTGCACAGCCTTATTACGCTTATTTAACAAAGCCGATTAAGGAAGCCTTGTTGCTAGAAGTCGTCCAAAACAGCTTGCAACTGAGCTGGACCCATGAGCCTAGTGCTAAAGCGGCTCATTTAGAACCATTGGAAGGCTTCCAATCTGAGACAACGCGCTTGTCAATTGAGACGTTAAGTAAAGTTAAAAATATGGCAATGCTGGGTTATGCAGATGGTGTCTTGCGCATGATTGATAAAGCGACCTCAATTTATGGTAATCAACCCGAGATTTACAGAATACGTGATTTCGCTGAACATTCAGATTTTAACAACTTGATTATATTGACCAACTATTTAATACAGTCTAAGTCGGGAAGCCAGAATGAATGAAACGATTCTTGTCGTGGATGACGATGCTTCAACGTTAACGTTACTCAATGAGTTTTTGACAGGGATTGGGTATTCGACTTTCATTGCTATTGACGGTGAGCAAGCGTTAAAAATTATTGAAACAATTTCTCCTGATTTAGTCTTGATGGATGCGATGATGCCCAATATGGATGGCTTTGATGCCACCAAACAGTTAAAGCGTAGAATAGATACGACGGATGTTCCGGTAATTTTTATGACCGGTTTGCGTGAGACACATTATCTTCTAAAAGGGCTTGAATCGGGTGGCGTTGACTATGTTAGTAAGCCTTTAAATCTGGAGGCTTTGGCCGCCCGTATTCAAGTGCACTTAACCAATGCCCAGCATTCAAAAAGTGCAAAATTAGCGCTTGATGAGTCTCATCAGTCGATGATTTATTTGAGCAAGACCGGTGAGTTGATCTGGATTAACTCATTGGCGCAAAGTGTCCTTAATCAGTTAGGCTTGAATGAACCTTGGGAACACAGTCATTTAAAAAAAGACATTGTTCTTTGGCTTTCAGACAATCCATTAAAAGGCGAAGAAAAGCACTTCCATGTTGACGATCAAACTCTGACGGTGAAATTTCTGGGTGAGCAATACACGCAGGAATATCTATTTTCACTGTCTATCGACCAAACCAAAGCGGGTAAAGCGGCTCTTCAAAATGCGTTTGCGTTAACGGCGAGAGAGAGTGAGATTTTGCTGTGGATTGCTCAAGGTAAATCGAATGCTGAAGTGGCCTTGATTCTAGATCTCAGTCCGAGAACGGTGAATAAACATCTAGAGTCGGTATACAGGAAGCTCGGTGTGGATAATCGAACATCGGCGGCCACATTGTGTTTTAAATATTTACACTGAGATTGGCTTTGCTATGGGTTGCCCTCTTGGTTCGATTGGTGATCGTAGCGCGTTTGGATGTCGGTGGCTTTTTTGATCATCGGGGTGATGGTCGAGCCTTGGACAAGGATGGAGAACATAACCACCGCAAAGGTCATCACTACGATAAAGTCGCGCACTTCAAGGTTGTCTAAAGCGTCTATTGGATAACCCGTTGGGATGGTTAATGCTAAAGCTAGCGCCAAACCTCCGCGCAGGCCGCCCCACCAGAGAATGCGAACTGACATTGGGTTGTATTGACGAAATGGTTTAAAGAAAAGGTAGCTGACTTTAATACTGATATATCTTGCGAACAGCACAAGAGGGATGGCAAATAGGGCAGGCAATAGCTCTTTTTCGCGAATATCAAAGAGTAGCAAAGTCAGGCCAATCATCAAAAATAAAACTCTGAATTCTACTTTCAAGTGCAACATTTTTTAAGCTTGCACTGAGAAGTAAGATGCGTCGTGTTGCACTTACCACCAGTGAACACAGGAGTCACGCATGTCTTATACGCATCTTACATC
>JAXHTT010000297.1:0-1885 GCA_034190055.1 Pseudomonadota bacterium
TAACAGGCGTGATAAAGAGTGTACCGTTCGGCCGTATCGCAAATCGCCAATCATTGCGATGTGTAAACCATCAACACCGTGACCGTTGTATTCAAGCTCACGCTTAATCGTGAATAGATCTAATAGTGCTTGAGTGGGGTGCTCGTTTGCGCCGTCTCCCCCGTTAATGACAGGCACTCGACTACCTTCTGCAAACTCAGCAACGGAGCCAGCCGCAGGGTGGCGCATGGCGATAATATCAGAGTAGCCGCTGAGTACGCGGGCGGTATCATAAAGTGATTCGCCTTTAGCAAGGGCAGAGCTAGACATACCGGTAGTTTCTCTTACTTCGCCGCCTAATAGATTAAAAGCAGTACCAAAGCTCACCCGAGTACGCGTACTTGGCTCAAAGAAAAGGTTCCCGAGAATAGCGCCGTCTAGCACGGTCGTGCGTTTTTGTCGCTTGGCGTAAGGCTTCATGGAATTGGCGACTGAGAAGACTTTCTCAATGGCCTCGCGATCGAATTGATTAACGGAAAGAATGTGGTTACCGGTAAAGTCAGACATGCGCTTCTCAATCATCAACGAAAACGCCGCTAGTTTATATTACCGCTGGTATTAAGTCATTAGCGCAGGGTTAATCTTGTTTTACGTTTTTTCTTTGACTGATAGCTTATAAAGCCTTTGTTTAAGCTAATTGAGAAGGTTCATATTATTTTAGGTGTTTGCCACTTTGCTTTGTGTAATGAGTAAAGAGCAGCAGGATTTTTTCTGCTGCGCTATCAACATGCGCCGTGATTTCGTCGTCTGTCAGCGGAGACTTTATGCCACATAACATCATGGTGTGGTAATCGCCCTTAAGTAGCGCGCAATAATCCACGGCTAGCTGCTGCGCAACATCAGCGCTTAAGCTACCTTGCCCAAATTTCTCTATCATTATGCTAAGTGTGGCGAGGGATGCTTCAGGACCTGCTTGATAAAACAATGTGGCTACGTGGGGGCTATTTACTGCTTCGGCAATAATTACGCGGAATATAGCGATAGCTTCAGGGTCTTGTAATAGACGAACAAACTGACACCCCACTTTTTGTAAGCATTCAAACAATGAGAGCGAGCCTAGTGATGCGTCGATAAGCTGTTGAGTGTCGAGTTGATAAGAGTGACATTTTGAAGAGATGGCGGCTTTAAACAGAGCATCTTTGCTCTCGAAGTGAGAGTAAACCGTTTGTTTTGATACGCCAGAAGCTTTAGCCACGGTGTCCATTGACGTATTAGCAAACCCTTCTTTTAAAAACAGGCAAGACGCGGCATGTAATATAAGGTGGTATTTCTCTTCACTTTTGGGACGGCCTTGCTTCTTTATGGTAGCCACGTACGTTCTCGCTTTATTGCAGAATATTTAAATATCAAACTGGACGGTCTAGTATTTATATACTAGCATAGCACAATAAGTATGCAAATATAGCCTAGAGCACACGCCGAATTGGTTAAAGGAACTGTTATGACTGCTGCAAATACACCGTCTAAAAGTGGCAAATTCACGTTACTTATTTCGATTGCCGTTTTTACAGCAGCCCTGGTGGTATTATTGATGACCGCTGGTTTGGGGAACGCAACGCAAACGCCGGAGGCAAGACTACCAGTTGCCGTTTCAACTGGCACGATCACTATTCAATCTGGCTTTGAAGCGCCAATTAATGTATTTGGTTTGGTTGAATCGCCCAAGGCCACGTCTTTATCCTTTGATGTCGCTGGTCAAGTGACCCGAATGCTCGTAGAAGAAGGAGATGTAGTCAGCAAAGGCGATATTCTTGCTCACCAAGATCTACAGCGCCTAAATGCGAGAAAGCGAGAGCTACAAGCCGCGCTTGAGCGAGCAAACGCAGACCTTACACTTGCAAAAGTC
>JAXHTT010000298.1:0-1882 GCA_034190055.1 Pseudomonadota bacterium
ATTTAGTCAGTAATCGCAGCAAGGTATTGAAGACATATTTGCTAACGATGCGTGGAGTAAGCAAGGAATTATTATGGCGCAGAGAAAGCCAACAGCAACAAACGCCGATATAGAGTTGGTAATTTTTGACTGTGATGGCGTACTTATTGATAGTGAAATTTTGTGTAAACGCGTGCTCATTTCTATGCTTTGTGACCTTGGCGTTAAAATAGATGGCGATTACTTTGATAGACACTTTCTAGGTAAAAGTTATGAGTCTGCAAAAGCGCAAATAGCCGAAGATTTTAAAATCAGCCTCCCTGTAGCGTTTAGGGATGATTATTTAACAGCGCTTCTGGCGGTGTTCGCTGAAGAGCTTATCCCCACACCTGGCTTAGAGGCTATTTTGCAGCGCCTTGTAGTAAGAAAATGTATTGCGACCAGTAGCCATCCTGAACGGGTCTCCTTTTCTTTAAAAACAACGGCACTAGAAACGGTTTTTAATGGGTATGTAACTACTAGCGCAGAGGTAAAACGGGGAAAACCTGCGCCCGATATTTTTCTTCTTGCTGCTGAAAAAATGCGGGTTCCACCTGAAAAGTGTTTAGTGATAGAGGATTCAGATGCAGGCATTGAAGGTGCGTTAAGCGCCGGAATGTCGGTAGTGAAATACACGGGGGCGAGTCATTTAGAAGGGGGAGTATCGAGTGCATTTAAAGGCGTACCGGTGATCGAGCACTGGCGCGAACTCCCTGCTCTTTATCCAACGTTGTTTGAACTATTTAACTAAGCTCAGTGTTAATACCTCACAATATTGAAGGTACTTCTTAAGCTTATTTCCATTCTTTCCTTGTTTCCCATTGCTCCACCCAAGTAGGTAGAGCTTTGGGGGCATAGGGCGTGCTACGCCAAAACCCTGCGCAAGTTCACAACCTAGTGTTAATAATGATGCTCCATGAGCAACAGTTTCCACACCTTCAGCAATAACACTGCGGTTAAATGAATTGGCCAAGGCTATTACACCGATAACAATCGTTTTATCTTCCAAGTCTTCTAACATATCGCGAACGAACGACTGGTCTATTTTGATCACCTCGGCGGGCAGGCGTCTTAAGTAAGTTAAAGACGAGTAACCTGTTCCGAAATCATCAATGGCAAAGGTAACACCGAGATTTACACAGTCTTCCATAATCTCAGACACCTTTTTGATATTAGATAGCTTGCTGGTTTCAAGTACTTCTAACTGAATTGCTTTAGGTGGTGTTTCGGGGACTTTTGAAAGCAAATGTTCTAAACGAGTAGGGAAGTTTCTTTGTTGTATCTGCAGTGCAGAAATGTTCACGCTAATTTTTATGTCTATGCCCAATTGTTTCCATTGGTAATGCTGCCGCAGCGATTCTTCGATAACCCATTCGCCAACGTCAATACTAAGCGAATGATTTTCGATAAAGGGTAAAAACTCTGCCGGAGAGAGAAGCCCGCGTATTGGATGCTGCCAGCGAATCAACGCTTCTGCGCCAACAATTGTTCCAGTGCGCATATTCACTTTTGGTTGGTAATAAAGTTCAAACTCATTATTTTTAAGAGCTTTCTCAATACTTTTTATTATTTCGTGGCGAGTTTTAATCGCATCTTCTGACTCGATATCGAAAAGGTGGAAACAGTTTTTACCTTTCTGTTTCGCTAAATACATAGCTTGGTCTGCATGCCTAATTAGCTGCTCGGCATCGGTATCGTCGGTAGGGTAGATGGTTAATCCAATGCTCGCTGAGACTTTAAGTTCATTTTCACCATATTTAACTGGGGTTGAAGCTGCTTTAAGCATGTTCTTTACAGTAGGCCCAAAGTCTTGGGCTTGCTTTAAATTAGTAAGTACTGCTACAAACTCATCTCCACCAAAACG
>JAXHTT010000299.1:0-1876 GCA_034190055.1 Pseudomonadota bacterium
CACATCGACAGAAAAAAAAGAAGCCTCACTTGAACAGATTACCGTTACTGCGCAAAAGCGCACTCAGTCAATTCAGGAAGTACCTATTTCTGTTGCGGCACTAAGCGGTGAAAAATTCGAAAGCCTATTTTCTGGCGGTGAAGATATCCTTGCTTTAGCTGTTCGCGTACCGGGTCTTTATGCAGAATCCTCAAACGGTCGTGTTGCGCCGCGTTTTTATATTCGTGGCCTAGGTAACACCGACTTCGACCTTGCTGCATCACAACCTGTTTCTATTATCATGGACGAAGTGGTAATGGAAAACGTGGTACTTAAAAGCTTCCCGCTTTTCGACGTTCAGCAAGTAGAAGTACTTCGTGGCCCACAAGGTACACTATTTGGTCGTAACACCACTGCTGGTATCATCAAATTTGATACAGTGAAACCGACGCAAGACCTTGAAGGTTATGCCAAAGCTGGTTTCGGTTCTTACGGTACAATGAACTTAGAAGGCGCTATTAGCGGTGGTCTTACTGACGAGCTTTCTGCGCGTTTATCATTACTATCGCAAGAACGTGATGATTACATCGATAATGCTTTCACGGGCGAAAACGACGCGATCGGTGGCTACGACGAAAAAGCCTATCGTCTACAGCTTCTTTGGGAACCGTCAGCTGACTTCTCTGCACTACTCAACGTACATGGCCGAGAGCTTGAAGGTACTGCATCTATTTTCCGCGCTAACGTTTTCGACAAAGGCAGCAATGAACTTAACGCAAACTACGATCGTGAAACCGTATTTTACGATGGCGATCTAGAGGGCGACGGTATTGATAACAATCCACAAGAGTACGACGGTTTTGGTGCTTCACTAAAACTAGAGTACGACATGGATGAAGTTACTTTCACTTCAATCTCTGCTATTGAGACTGCTGAAGGTTCGAGCCTAGGTGATGTTGATGGTGGCTTTAATCGAGCCGACGGCACATCAGGCCCTGGATTCATTCCTTTTTCGGCGGTTACGCAAGATAACCTAGACGACTTAGAGCAATATACCCAAGAGTTTAGATTCTCTAGCAACACTCGCGATGCTTTAAACTGGCAATTAGGTGCGTTCTACTACGATGCATCGTTCAATGTTACCAGCATCGACGGCTTTTTTGGTGCAACCACGGTATTTCATGAAAACCAAACATGGGCACTATTTGGCCAAACTTCTTATCAAGTAAATGATAAGCTAAATGTGACGGGCGGTATTCGCTACACCCACGACTCTAAGAGTCTAGTAGTTGGTGATCAAAACGTTGACGGCTTCGCGTTGGTAATTGGCGCTGCTGAAGTACAAGGCTACGAAGACATCGATGTAGACGATGGTCAAACTAGCTTTGAACTTAGCGCAAACTATCGCGTAACTGATGATGTATCTGTTTTTGCTCGCTATGCCAACGGCTTCCGTGCTCAAACAATTCAAGGTCGTGACGTTGCATTTGAAGGCGCGCCTTCCGTTGCCGACGCTGAAACCATCAACTCATTTGAACTTGGTATCAAGTCTGACTTATTCGACGACACGCTTCGTCTAAACGCTGCCGCGTTCTACTATACCGTTGATGACATGCAGTTCTCGGCCATTGGTGGTGGCAACAACTTCACTGCGCTTGTAAACGCAGACAAAGGTGAAGCGTATGGTCTTGAAGTAGATGCGCAGTGGCTAGCTACTGATGAACTTACGTTTACAGCGGGTTACAGCTATAACCACACTGAGATTAAAGATGATTCATTGACTGTTTCTCCGTGTGGTACAAGCGCTGCTGATGGTTTTACCGGTAACTGTACTGTAACTGACCCTCGTCCAGACGGGTTTGTTGCTTCTATCGACGGCAACCCATTCCCACAGGCG
>JAXHTT010000003.1:0-71578 GCA_034190055.1 Pseudomonadota bacterium
GATCACCGCCATTACAATCCACGATATCAAGGTAGTGAATTTCGTCGAAGTAATGCTTTGCTGCATACGCTGTGTATACGTTTGTTACACCGGGATCGAAGCCACTGCCAAGAAGGGCCATAATGCCTGCGTCTTTGAACTTGTCTTGGTAAGCCCACTGCCATGAGTATTCGAATTTCGCTTCGTCTTTTGGCTCGTAATTGGCGGTGTCTAGGTAATCTGTGTTAGTCGCAAGACATGCATCCATAATAGGCAGATCTTGGTATGGCAACGCTAGGTTAATTACTAGGTCTGGTTTTACTTCGTTAATAAGAGCTTCAACTTCTTTTGCGTTATCAGCATCAACAGCGAAAACACCCTTAACGCGATCTGCACCTACTTCTTGTTGTAGCGCTTCACACTTAGATACCGTACGGCTTGCTAAGTAAATTTCGTCGAAATGTTGCGGTAAACGTGCACATTTTTTCACAGTTACCGACGCAACACCGCCAGCACCAATAATTAAAACGCGAGACATAATAACTAATCCCTAATTTTGCTAATGAATTTTGGGCTGAATGCTAGCAGACCAATGGGATTTGGCAAGCAAAGACAGCCTATGAAAGGACAAAAAATTTTAATCGTAATAACGAATGTAAAAGGTAGTGCACACACGAGTAGGCACTACCTCAAAAGACTACTTTAATAACTGATACCGGTCTGTACTAGGTGATTTGAAAAATAACATTTTCCCTACCGCTGATTCGCTAACGGGTTACCGTGTCGATAGGCGGAGAAATTACTACTTTATTGTCTACTTTGTAGTAAGGGTAAAGAATAAGTCGTTCTTCGTGATTTGGCGTTGCAGTTGCAATGGCAATAGCATCAACCGTTTTACTGTCTTGAGTGTTAACTGCCGCAGCATACACTAAGACACTGTAACTGTTTGTATCTGTGGTGGTATCGATAATTCGCCACTGAAGCTGTTCAATAAGCTGTGACTCGCGCTTTTTAGTTCCGGTCTCGTCGGCAAATATACAGCCGATGCGACCATTTTCATAAATAGCTGCAAAAGGGTAAAACACATCACACACGGGTAACATAAGCTCGCATAGATTTAGTGACTTTGACACGAGTGCGTTTAACTGCGTTGGCAATGTAACTGGACGGTCGATCATAGCGTATCTCCTGTGAGTTAGCGTTGCTGTACACCTGATAATACCTACGCGTTCTTGGTCACATTAGTTTAATAATCATAATTTCGATAGTAAAAGTTATCTATTCAGACTAAAAAATTATAAGGCGCATACCCTTTTTCGAACCAAAATAGCGCCTGAGCCAAGGGTTAATAGAGAAACACAGTTACTCTTTTGTTATGAGCTGTTTTTGATATTTAAGCGGTGTGGTGGAAAACCACTTTTTAAACGCATGGGTAAATGAAGATTGTTCTTGAAACCCCAATAAATCAGCGGTGTCGGCAATAGAGTATTGTTTAAGAAGGTCGTCTAAACGAGATTTGCGCTCACGCTCAAGAATCTGCTGAAAGCTGGTGTTACTTTGCTTCAACTTTCGCTGCAGTGTGCGTGGGCTTATGAATAGCGCTTCGGCCACACGCTTTTGATCACAGCCTTTTAGCGTAGGTTTGGCGTTTAAAAGCGAAATGACTTTGTGGGCGATATCTTCGTGTGGATTAGGGTTAAAATGGCGTTTGTTGGTTTGTGCAACCCCTTCTTTTTTGCATTCGTTCATCTCTTTTTCTGTCACTTCTATAAGCGCGCTGAACATAGCCTTATTTTCACTGGTAAACGGAACATGCAGTAAGTGTAGGGGGAAAATAATGGCGTTATTGCGGGCACAGTCAATCACCTTGCAGTTGAACCACTGCGCTAACGTATTTTTTTCCAATGTACCCAAGGGGAAAGTAAAGGTAATAGCATTTAATTGGCAGGCCGAACCCAATATTTTATAAACGGTCGCTACCCACGCGGTGGTATTGCGCAATACCATTTGTTTGCAATCTGAGCTTTTAGGCACCCATTCAACCCGTGCATCTTCAGACTCAAAAAACACGTTTGTTGTGCCGATGTCCGCGACCAATGCATCAAAACGGGTAAGCGCACCTATGGCTTGAGCTAAATTTTCGCAACTTTCAACGAGGTAACCCAACACCCCGTAATCTTTTGCCTGAATATGTTTACCTAACTCAAACCCAAATAATGAATTATTAGTAAGCGATACGCCTTGGTTTAACAGCTCGACATAGTCTTCCATGGAAACACGGGGAGAGCCTGAAAGTGAGCAATGCTTTTTTGTGAGTCGCGACAGTTCTTTTGTATCAACCTCTAAGCTAGTTAAATAGCTTTCTATACTTTGAATATAGGCAAAAGAAACTGTTGGCATAGGTATGTCGCAAAATAACAAAAATCATGACGTATTAACGCAAGATCAAATATGAATGTCAATTTATGCTAATAGCCATGAGAAGAGGACATATCGTAAATGGTTGACGTTCACTACCAAAGAATTATTAATGCAACGCCACAAGAGCTTCGCGATACGCTGCTTGACCACCAGAATTTAAGCGACTTCTTTAACGCTTCGTTTAAGGTATTACGGGCGGCAAATAATAGTCAAGTCAGTGGCGGAGTAGGCTGCGTGAGAGAAGTGAGTATTCTGGGCGTTAGCTTTAAAGAAGAGATTGTGAAAGCAGACACAGATCGTATTGAATATCGTGTTGTTGATGACTTTCCAGTGAAAGATCATCGGGGAGTTATTAGATTTTTCGCACAGGGTAGCCTAACCAAAGTTTCTTATCGCATTAGCTGTTGCGCGCCTTGGTATATACCCAATTGGCTACTGACGCGCCTATTACAAAACGACGTAGAGCAGTGTTTGGATAAGTTAGGAGCACGTTTTGATCCCCGTTGAACTAATTTTACTTGGCTTGAGCCCGGTTTTCTTACTATGTGTTTTTGTGGAGTTCAAAAAGGCACGGCAGTTTTATAATGTAAAAGACAGCGTGAACAATGCCTTACTTGCACTGCTTCATCAGGGCTCTGATGCTTTGGTATTACTACTACTCATGCCTTTGTTTCTTTGGCTGCACCAGTTTTCTGTATTTAACATAGAACTTACGGCAGTATCGCTTTTTGCTGGTTTTATCCTGCAAGACTTTTTGTACTACTGGTTTCATCGGGCTTCACACAACATACACTGGTTTTGGCTGGCCCATGTGGTGCATCACAGCTCAACAAAAATGAATTTCACCACGGCGTTTAGACAAAGTGTGTTGTATCCATTCGTGGGCATGTGGCTCTTTTGGGTGCCAATGATACTGATTGGTTTTTCACCCAGCCTGGTCTTTGCCATAGTCGCAATAAATCTTGCTTATCAGTTTTTTGTACATACGCAAACGATTGGTCATTTAGGCTGGGCAGAGCATATTTTCAACACACCCACTCATCACCGCATTCACCACGCAACCAATAAGCCTTATATTGATAAAAACTACGGTGGGGTGCTTATCATCTGGGATAAGTTATTCGGCACATTCGTTAAAGAAGATAAAACAATCAGTATCAAGTACGGTATCGTTGGAAAGATGCCTGAGGATAACCCCCTAAGCGCCAACTTCAGTCAAATAGGTGTGCTTTGTGAACAGCTTCAGCAGGCAAAAGGAATAAAAGCAAAGTTGAAAAGGTTGTTTGGCTATCCTGTTGAAAATTGATGTGTAGCTTTGTCTAAAATCTGCTGCCTCCAACAGTTTTACCTTGCACCTTGTAAACCACCTGTGTGCAACACAACGATGCGTGAACCGTCCTTAAACTTGCCTTTAGCCAGCATATCTTTAACGGCCCAGAAGGTTTTGCCCGAGTAAACTGGCTCTATTTCAAATGCCATAGTGTTATTGAAATTGCTGCAAAAGGTTTGAAGTTCACTTGGCGCTTTGGCGTAGCCACCAAAATGGTAGCTATGATCAATATGCCAATTTGCCTGGTTAGTTATTGGAAGAAATTGCTCAACCAACCCCTCTAGATAGCCTTCACCTTTTAGTACACCTATGCCAATGGCTTTGTAATAAGAACGAAAATCAGTAGCCATTGAACTATTACGTTTATTTAATGCATCTACAATTCCCGCCAATGTAGCGCCGCTTGCGACAGGCGCAACGATAAAGTCAAAGTCTGTCTCAATTTCATCGACCATGTCTTTTATCCCCTGAAGCGCTAGGGCTTGGCTTCCACCTTCAGGAATGATAATCGCGTTGGGAAACTTTCGCTTTAGTTCATCTAAATAGGCACTATCGTTACGCTTTTTGTAGGTAATTCTGTCTACATATTCAATGCGAGTCTGCCACTGCATCAAATCTTTAATCATTGGCGATGGTGCTGCACTGTAGTCGCCGCGAATAATGGCGGTAAAGGGAATACTAAGTTTGTAACAAGCAAACCCCAACGCATGAAGGTGGTTAGAAAAGCCGCCGCCGAAACTGATGACGTGGTTTGGCAAAGGGCTAGTTAGCGCATGGCTTAGCTTTCGCCATTTGTTTCCTGACATCACAGGGTGAATAGCATCGTCACGCTTAACATAAAGCGATACCTTGCTAGCACCCTCCCAGTTCGGTTTGAAAGGGATAAGAGGCGAAGGAAGAGCGAGTGACGTTTTAAATTCATCAAGGGAAAGCACGATGAGAGCCTAGGGACAGTTGATCAATTGGACATTGGCAAGAGTATAACCAGATAGAAATTCAATAAAAGACCTGTAATTTTTATTACGCGTTATAAGAGCATTTTTATGGTTACTAAGAAAAACGGTATTTTACGAAAACCTGAGATTTACTCCCTATCAGGGTTTCTTCATTACGTAAAAAACGCTAGCGCTTTTTTTATGTCTTACGTTAATAAAATAGCCGCAGCATCCACCTTTGCTATGTTTGTTTCCATATCACTGAGCGGTATAACCATGTCAAATAACGCCTCTGCGCAAGAGTATGATTCAGAAAATATTAATGAATATGTTCCCAATGCGAAACTGGTGGGGAAAGGCATGTTTTCTTACTACTTTTGGGACGTATATACCGGTGAGCTTTTTGCTTCTGAAGGCGAGTACGCTGATCAGCCTCCTTTTGCACTTCGCTTAACCTACCAACGGGATCTTGAAGGAAAAAAGATTGCCGAGCGTTCTATTGATGAAATGAAAAAACAAGGAGATATCGCTGCCAATGACGCCGATAAATGGCTGTCGCTAATGGAGAGTATCTTTCCAGACGTGAGTGAGGGCGATGTAATTACGGGGATCGCAACGAAAGAAGGCACAAGCGTATTTTACGTGAACGGCGAAAAAGCGGATGAAATAAGCGACAAAACGTTCACGAAGCGCTTTTTTGATATCTGGTTAAGTGACGAAACGTCGGAACCGAAGTTTAGAAAAAAGTTGCTCGGAAAAGGTTAGCTAAGCAGATTGATTGATACACAGCCACGTTAGGTTTTAGTTGAACAGGATAAGTTAAATGATAAAAAATATGATGAAGTTATGTTTAGGGTTAGGTTTTGCGGCACTGTCTGTGGCAGGACTATCTGGATGTTCTGTGTCAGTCGATGGTGAAGATTATCAGGCGGTGTCTCCAACGTTTGATATTGAGCAGTTTTTTGATGGAAACGTTAAAGCGTGGGGCATAGTACAAAATCGCTCGGGCGAAGTAGTACAAAGATTTGTGGTAAACATTGATGGCTCCATAGAAGGCAATACCCTTACACTTGATGAAACCTTTGAATATGGGGTTGGCGAAGGTCCAAAATCGCGAACGTGGAATATCGTAAAGCAGAGCGATGGCACCTTTGTAGGCAAAGCGAGTGATATCGAGGGGCCTGCGAAAGGCACCAGCTATGGCAATGCATTCAATTTTCACTATGAGATGGATTTACCGGTAGACGACACAACCTATTCAGTAACGTTTGATGATTGGTTTTGGGCTTTTGATGATAGTGCTATGATGAACCGTTCGTACATTCGCAAGTTCGGCATTGTGATGGCAGAAGTCACTATTTTTATGCAGAAGCAAAGTAATTGATAATTCACAGATATAGATACGAAAAGTTCGCTGACCTATATAGCATTTATAGGTCAGCATCCGAAAAAGTGTGGAAATCTAGCTAGTACAATTTAACCCACCTGTTCTCTAGACAGTGCCTGATATTTGCTGGTTCTAATCAGACTAACGAGGAAAACAGAAAACAACGCCAAGCCCGTGTCCTTGCATAAGTGGGTCGTGTACAAACCAAGTTTGCCCATCATGTAGCTTCACTATTGCCGATACTAGTGATAAGCCTAACCCATTTCCCGTGCTCGTTCTGCTGCCATCAGCGCGGTAAAAACGACGCTCTAAATTTAAAATTTCGTGCTCGCCAACACCTATCCCTGCATCATTAACGGCAATAACAATATGTCGCGATGTGGTAGTTAGCTGCACAGTAACCATACTATCTTCATTCGAATATTTGATAGCATTGTCTAATACGTTGGCTACGGCTTGGAAAAGTAAGTTAGGGTCGGCAAGCATAGTCACACTTTCGAGCTGACTGGACAGCTGAATGTTGCGCTCCTCGGCAAGGGGGTGGTAGAGGTCGACCACATCTTCAACAATAGCTCTGGCATCGGTACTACAGAAACCCTCTTTCTTATTCGTAGTCTCAAGTCCACTTATGCGCAATAAACTATTAAACATATTAAGCAGGTTATCTGCTTCTTGCGTGGTGTCTTCTCGAAGCTGTTCGTCTTCGATTCTTTCTAATGTGTTACGAAGTCTTGAAAGCGGTGTGCGTAGGTCGTGAGCAATACTGTCTGTGACTGACTTAATGTTATTAACCGAGCTTTCAATGGTGTCCAACATTTGATTGAAAACGAAAGAAAGGCTGCTGAGATCATCCCAATTGCTATCAATTTCTAGCCGCTCTTGAAGACTACCTGTCTTTATTATTTTGTCGGCGGTTTGAGACATGCGGTTAATTCGATTAACAACATACACGGCAATAGCAAAGCTCAAGATACTTAACGCACAAAGCAGTACAACAATGATCCAGCTAAAGGTTTTGCCAAACCACTGTGCGCTATACAAGTCGTCGATACCACGCCCAACATAAAGGGTATAATCCCCTAATACATCTTCTCTCATTAACGCTTGGCGCAAAGTTTTTCTTGATGAGCTATCAGGCCTAGTAATAACAATTTCCGCAGTATCAAAGCTGGCCCCCCTGTGCCGCTCTAATACGAGTGGAATAGATGCTAAGTTCCCGGCCACAACTTGCTCATCTTTACTCAGTACCACAAACGACCGCTGATAATTGAATGAAGGAGGGGGGGCTTTTTCGCTAGAAGGAGGTTGGTTGTTGTCGCTTATAATGGCCGACTTAACAGCATCAATACCTAGGTTTTCATAAAGCGTTACAAGCGCGTTAGCTTTGGCATTAACGGCAGCATTAGACTCGGAGATAAACAAGTCGCTGCTCGTTAATCGCCAAAAATAGACAATTAGAACAATGGCAATACAAGCAAGAGTAGTGAGCAATACGCCTACGCGAAAACTAGAACTACGCGTAAAGTCGCGTATTGCTTTCATGCAAGCTCGTCCGCTATGCGGTAGCCCGTGCCTCTTACCGTTTCAATAAGTGGCACATTAAACGCTTTATCCACTTTCTGACGCAGGCGGCTAATGTGAACATCAATCACGTTTGTCTGAGGATCAAAATGATAATTCCAAACCTGTTCAAGCAACATACTTCGCGTCACAACTTTACCTTTATGACGAAGCAGACATTCAAGCAGTTGAAACTCCTTTGATTGAAGGTCAATTTCTTGATCGCCACGCAATACCTTGCGATTAACTAAGTCTAGCGTCAGATCGCCAACTTTAATCAAGGTTTTGTCTTCGCTTTCTTTATTGCGACCAGCCAAACCTTCAACGCGAGCAAGCAGTTCTTCAAAGGCGAAAGGTTTGGTTAAGTAATCGTTAGCGCCGGTACGAAGGCCTTTGACCTTATCTTCAACTTGGCTTTTGGCACTTAGCAATAAAACCGGAGTCGTGTTCCCTTCCTCGCGAAGCTTCTCAAGCACAGAGAAACCGTCGAGTTCGGGTAACATTACGTCGAGAATTACCGCGTCTAATTCGTTACTAGCGGCTTGTTGGTAGCCTGACGTTCCATCACCTACAGTAATACATTCATGCCCTTCACCCAATAGTCCATTTGCAATGTGCGAGGCAACCTTTGGATCATCTTCTACAAGTAGCACTTTCATTATTACGACTCTTTTGTTTATCTACATTCATGCACTTGTTCGGCGTTGCTGGTATCTGATTTCGGTGTTTAATAAGCAGCAAGCGAGAACAAGCAGTCGAAAAGCGGTTTTGCTTTGCTTCTTTTACGAGCGATATGGCTTGAAACGATCACTTTTACGCTTTTTCGCATTTAGCTAAACTTTGTCCTCATATGTAGAGCTCTTGCTCACTTTAAACGTCAGGTTAATGTGATAGGGAAGATGCTATTTATTTGCTTATTTAGCCTATCCACCTTTGTCAAAGCGCATGCTCGGGTTATAAGGGGTAAAATGCTGCACATCTCCACGGGCACATTTCTTTTGTACTTCATGCCAGTACTCAGATGTCATCAAATCGCCGTGCAATGACTTAAGTATATCTTTGAACTTTCGCTTACCGACGATGAAGTGCTCGAATTGTTCGGGGAATACGTCGTTGGGCGCTACTGAAAGCGTATCAATAGCATAGGGGTCATCGGATTTTGGTAACTCCCTAAAGTTGCGCTCGTTCATTAAACAAATTTCATCATAGTCATAGAAGATCACGCGGCCATGACGAGTAATACCGAAATTTTTGTGCAGCATATCGCCGGGAAAGATATTTGCCATGGCGATTTGCTTAATACATAGACCAAGCTCATCAAGCGCACGCGTTATTTTTTCTTCGTCGGTTTCTTCTTGAAGATATATATTTAGCGGCGTCATTTTACGCTCAATATACATGTGCTTGATGATAAGTTCTGTCTCAGTAAATTCTAAACTCGATGCACAAGTCTCTTTTAGTTCTTCAATAAGCTCAGGTTCAATTCTATCTAACGGGAATCTGAAATTAACGTATTCATGGGTGTCGGCCATTCGGCCGACACGATCTGACATTTTAACTAACTTGTAGCACTCTTTTACGTGCTCACGCGTGATTTTCTTACTTTCAGCAAACTCGTCTTTAATGATTTTAAATACCACCCCATAGGAAGGTAGGTGGAAAACCATCATTACTAGGCCGCGAATGCCTGGCGCGGCTTCGAATTTGTCACTCGATTCGTCCATATGCTGTAAGAAATTCCGATAAAACACCGTTTTGCCGTGTTTGTAATGTCCCATCGACATATATAACTCAAAGTGTTTTTTATTCGGCAATAACTCTTGTAAAAAAGCGGCAACTTCGGCCGGGTTTTGGGTGTCAGCCATAAAATAGCTACGGGCAAAACCAAAAATGACGCTTAGATCTTTGCGGTCGGTCAGAAGGGCATCAACAAACATATGTGGCTCGTTGTATCTTCGCATGGCGATGACAAACGGCAGGGTTTCGTCAGGCATACAAATGCGACCAATCAAATAAGCCGCTTTACCCCGAAAAAAAGTAGGCTTAAGAATTTCAACGGCTTGTACACTGGCTAGTTGCTCTTTGTTTAATCGTGCGCGCAAGGCCGTCTCGAGGTTTTGTAAGTCCCGTTCAAAGTTTTCAAACGGAATATTGTATCGATAAATTTTGAATATCGACTCGTACATCTCACGTACTGTAGTGGTGGTGTCAAAGCTGTTGACTACTTTGTCTCTGTCTTGCCCAGGCAAAAAGCAGCGGCTAGGCAGAACAAACATCATGTCGTTGTCTATTTTTCTGTGCTTAAACAAGCGGCCAATCACTGAGTTATAAAAGGTTTCGGCCAATTCAAACTGCGGGTGGCCTTCAAGCTGTAGCGCAAACACTTTTTTAAGCTCTTGCCAGAAAGCATCATCTTTTTGGTGGACCTGAGTAAGCTGATAAATTTCGGCAACAGCATCTGAAAGGCTTTGCTCATAAATGGTAATGCGCTCTTTAGAAGCTAGCTGAGTTTCTTTCCAATTACCCTTTTCAAATCTTTCTTGAGCGCCCCGTGTAATTCGGGTGAACCACCGGTAACTCTTATCGAAATGAGACAGAATCTGATAGGCAACTTTTCTCACCAAGTTTTTGTCCTGGCTTGCAGCTAACTCTTGCATAGGGATGTTTTCCTTTTATGTTACGCCTTATATCTACCACAAAACATGCTATTAAGAGAGGGGAGTTTGGTGTAGTTATCGAGTAAGTAGCCAATAATTCTATGTTTTTATTATTTTCTTATACTTTCGTTTAATGTATTCTAGTGGTTGATTAGTAACCAATTATAAGATTGTAGTTGATGGGTTTTAATATTCTAATTTGTGACGATTCAGCGCTTGCACGGAAAATGGCTAGAAGTAACTTGCCTAGTGGGTTCGCTGAAGCTATTTATGAAGTGTCAAATGGTATGGACGCTCTAGAAGTATTATCACATCATACTATTGACCTTGTATTATTAGATTTAACAATGCCTGTGCTGGGCGGTCTCAGCGTGTTGAGCGAAATTAAACGCCGCAAACTTGAGACTTTTGTCATTGTTATTTCAGGTGATATTCAGCCATTGATGCAAGAGAAAGTGATGTCATTAGGCGCATTAGGTTTTATTGAAAAGCCAATTAAGCGCGACGAACTTACGTCGGTTCTACAACGCTTTGGTTTCATTCTTCCCGATACTTACCAAGCGCCAATTGCGGTTTAAGAATTTAAAAAATGAAAAGGGCGAGCCATAGGCTCGCCCTTTTTGTGCTTCCGCGATTTCACCGCATCAAACCGTTATAACACTGCTTAGTCAAACCAGTGGCGAGTTTTGTTGGCGAACCACACTAGCGAAAGCATAACGGGCACTTCAACTAGTACGCCAACGACTGTGGCAAGTGCTGCGCCGCTGTGTAGGCCGAATAGTGAAATAGCTACGGCTACCGCCAACTCGAAAAAGTTCGATGTACCAATCATACATGCCGGTGCAGCTACATTGTGCGGCAGCTTCATACGCTTTGCGGCAAAGTAGGCAATAGCAAAAATACCGTAAGTTTGTATCAGCAGGGGGATCGCAATAAGCACGATATCCTGGGGCTGTGATAATATAGTTTCTGCTTGAAGGCCAAACAAAATAACAATAGTGAGCAGCAAGCCAATTACTGAAAAGGGTTTGAACTTACTAACTAATGCATCAACAGCGCCATTTTCTTGCGTGTTATTGCCTTTATTTTCCAAGCGACGACGCGTGATATAACCCGCTACCAGCGGCAATACTACATAGAGCGCTACAGACAGTAGCAGCGTGTCCCAAGGAACCGTGATATCTGTTACACCCAACAGCATGGCGGTAAGCGGGGCAAAGGCAACGACCATAATAAGGTCGTTAATTGATACCTGAACTAGGGTGTAGTTAGCATCTCCTTTAGTAAGGTGGCTCCAAACAAAAACCATGGCAGTACAAGGAGCGACGCCAAGTAAGATCATACCTGCAATGTATTCAGTGGCGGTTTGCGGGTCTACCCAGTCGGCAAAGATGCCTTTAAAGAATAGCCAACCCAATAATGCCATAGTGAAAGGCTTGATAAGCCAGTTAACCACAAGGGTTAGCACCAGGCCCTTTGGCTTTTTACCCACATCTTTAATAGAGCCAAAGTCTATTTGTACCATCATTGGGTAAATCATTAGCCAAATGAGTACTGCCACTACTAGGTTTACATGGGCATATTCAAGTGCCGCAATAGACTCGAATAGGCCTGGCATAGCGTAGCCCAAGCCAACCCCAGCAATAATGCAAAGGCCAACCCACACTGATAAATAACGTTCAAAGAACCCCATTCTGATTCACCTTTATCTTATTTTACAACGATTTTTGGTTAACACGCTTACTCACTTCTTCTGCGCTTTCAACGCGCTCAGAATAGCGATCAACTAAGAAGTCTTTGTTGTCGCGGGTAAGCAATGTGAATTTCACCAGTTCTTCAACTACATCTACAATGCGGTTGTAGTATGGTGACGGCTTCATACGACCATTGTCTTCAAATTCTAGAAAGGCTTTTGCAACAGAAGACTGATTAGGGATGGTTAGCATGCGCATCCAGCGGCCTAAAATACGCATTTGGTTTACCGCATTGAACGACTGTGAGCCGCCGGAAACCTGCATAATAGCCAGCGTTTTTCCTTGAGTAGGACGCACGCCACCAAGGCTAAGCGGTACCCAGTCGATCATACTTTTCATGATGCCGGTGATGCTGCCGTGACGCTCAGGTGAACACCAAATTTGACCTTCAGACCACATCATAAGCTCGCGTAGCTCCTTAACTTTCGGATGTGAATCATCTTCAGTATCTGGCTGCGGCAAACCGCGAGGGTCAAAAATTTTGGCCTCTGCGCCAAAGTATTCAAGCAAACGCGCTGACTCTTCTATAACTAGACGGCTGTAAGAG
Source organism: Pseudomonadota bacterium (assembly GCA_034190055.1). Lineage (GTDB taxonomy): Bacteria > Pseudomonadota > Gammaproteobacteria > Enterobacterales > Alteromonadaceae > Alteromonas. Next base: position 12,571 of record JAXHTT010000003.1, read on the forward strand.
CGCTCTCTAAGCGAACCGTAAAGTAACAAAATGCGCGGCTTGTGATCTGAAAACCTTGATGCAAAGTTAGCCATAATCGGCTTGTGCATTTGCTCCATTACTGCGTTATCAGAGGGGCTTTCAGCTGTTGATATTTTCTGTTCCATTGCTTTACCTTTACTCTTTACTGGGCGCCTAGTTTTGATAGCGCCTCTTTAAGCGCTGTTTTATCTAAGTTTTTCTCAGCAAGCTCTGCTAATGCCGCCACACGCTTTTCAATGATATCGATGGTGTTGTTGAATGCTTCGGCTTTTTCTTGTTCGCTACCTTCTAACTTAGATGGGTCTTCTAAGCCCCAGTGCACCTTAAGTGATTTGCCGAAATAAACAGGGCATGATTCACCCGCCGCTGAATCACACACGGTGACGACAAGATCAGCGTCATAATCTTCAAATTCATCCCACGACTGGCTTTGAAGTCCGTTTGTATCAAATCCGCGCTCTGCAAGGTATTTAATAGAAAGAGGGTGTACTTCACCGACAGGCTGGCTGCCAGCACTGCGCGCTTCTACATTACCGTTAGAAGCGTTAGTGATGGCCTCGCAAAGAATACTGCGGCAACGGTTGTGCGTACAAATGTATAAAATCTTCATATAAAAACCTTATTTAATTGGCTGACGCTATTTTGAATAGCTATCAAAAAGTTGAAAAAGTGAAAAAATAAGCAGCTTGCAATGTGCTAAGGACATGCACCTTAGTGATGTACATCAAAGCATATGAGCGTTAGCAATTCTCACAGGACAAGTTCGCTAATGGCTCTTCGATGTATGCACTATTATTGGATGCAGTGTTTTTGATAACGTCTTGTGCCCAAGCAGGTAACTCAGGATGAAGTTGGTAATACACCCATTTGCCCTTACGGGTATCGAGCACTAAACCGCATTTTCGCAAATCTGCAAGATGTCGCGAAATTTTTGGCTGGCTTAGTTGAAGCGCATCGGTGAGGTCGCACACGCATAGTTCGCCTTTTACGCTAAGCATAAGTAGCGTCTTCAAGCGAGTGTCTTCCGACAGGCATTTAAAAAATGCTAGGGGCGCTAATTGCGCGGGTTCACAACAATTCGACATAAAAATCATCACATATGAAATTTCGTATGTGATGTATCGTATATGAAATTCCGTATGTGTCAATAACGCATCTGAAATTTCATATATGTGTAATAGGAATGAAGTGGTTTAAAAGCTAAATAAGGAAGCGCTTAAATTTATTGGCTTTCAGGAACGGCGGCCTCAAATGACATCGCTACTTGTTTGCCGTTTACCCCATTGTAGTGGGTGATGACTTCGTTCATAAAGGCGTACCATGTAGGGTTGGGGTGCCAAATGGCCATAAGGTCTGTCTTGGCGGTTGGTTCGCTTTCGCCCAGTACGTTAATTCTATAAAGGTAGGTAAAAGCAGCACCTCGCCAATTCAGTTTACAGTGCGTGAGTACCTTGTCTTCGTTAACATCTACGCTTTGCATAAATGCCGCGTAATTTAAAAAGTTAGACAATGTAGGAGCTTCCCAATCAACGGGCACATTAAAATAGTCGAGGCCTAATTCTGAGGTAGTTAAAATCTCGCTCGCTCGATTTCCTGGGATCAAATCTATAACGTGTGTCACCCCTTCTTCTTTTAGCAGAGAAAGATGAGAGGCATCAGGCAAGCCAGAAGAATACATAAAGGGCGCGTTTTTTTGGTAGTTTGTGAGAGACGTAAGGGTAGGAGTAGTCTCAATCTGTGTGTCTGTGCTCATTTTTGATGCTATATCGTGAGCGTTGACAGTTGCACTTAAAGCTAGCCCTAAGCTGATACAAGCAGCGGTAACAGTAAAACTAAACGTAGGCTTTTGAAACGTTGATAATTTTTTCGTTCTTGTATGTTCTGCTGGCTGGGGCTTTTTCATAAATTAGCGCTCTCGTTTGACACGGTTTGATAGTGGCGTTGCTGTCACTTCTTACGTTACACACTTGATTGCGTGTTGTCCAAACGGTAAAGCCAACCTTTTGTAATTAGGGCTTGTTGACCTTTGATTTTCTGTAAAGGTCAACAAGCGCAGCCAGCGGCATTGATAACAGCCGCTAGATTTTGGGGCAACCCACCTAGCTTTTCACTGCCTTCGGCTTTAAAGAAGGCGCTTTGAGGCTAGATGACTTGGGTTTGTATTTACAGCTAAGCCAGATTGAAAAAGGAACGCCTATAAGAGCGGGTAGGACCCAACTGACAATTTGCAGTGACGGCGAGCCTTCGAATAGTGCGCGTCCTCCAAAGGCAAAAAATGCGGTATATGCTCCAATACCAGAGCCAATGATATGCCCAATGTGCTCAGTCACCCACGAACCTGCAACGATGTGTTTTTGATAAACATAGCGCACAATACCGATGGCATTTAACAGCGCAATAGGGGCAAAAATACAGGTTAACGTAATGCCGTACGTAATACCTTGATACAACGCAATGGAAGCTACAACAATAAGCAGAGCGGGTAGCCATAAGTATTCGATAGTGCGCAGCTGCCTAAGGTTTTGCTTCACTTTAAGCACCGCTATAGAATGTCGTACGTTGTTCCAAACTAACAGACTTAACATCAGCAAAAAGAGATATTGACCTCTAAGGTATGCAGTGAAATAAGCAGCCGACTCAAAGTGCTCAGGCATTGTTGGGTAGATGACCAGCGGTATAAACAACACCATGGTAGAGCTGATAACGCCACTAATAGACGTAAATAGTATTGCTTTTATGTAGTAACCACCAAATTGCTTGTGAGCTTTTCCGCCCTTTTTCGTAAGGCTCGGCACCCAAAACAGTATAAGTGACAGAGCACCGGTTAAAATATGGAGCGTAACTATAAAGCCGTGAATTGTTTGCATCTTGCTTTCCTTTGGCAGTGAACAAAATTGTGGGTTTATAGTGATAACTTCACGAGATTGACAACAGTGCCAGAAGTCATGAAATAAAAAGTGACTTCTGGCCTATGCATTTATCAGTGTTTTTTGTCAAAGTAGCGCTATAAGAACGAAAAGGTATAGGTAGTCAGAAACGAATGAAAATCTCAATCCCTGCTCATTGGCGGGTGAGCATCGATATTGAGCGCGCATCTGCTTGCATTACATGGATGTTTGTAAGCGGTTCTGCACTTTACTTCTTGTATTATCAGTACTCATTCATGCATTGGCGAACTCTCTCTGCCATTGCTATTTTTTGTATGCTCGCCGTGACTTTTGTGATTGTCAGTAGGCATGATAAAAGTATGCCCTCGCTAAGGCTGCCAACGTTATGGGCGATGTTTCTATTAGCGGTTCTGAGCCAGTTTTTGCTTCCCTATGCCTACCTTGCCATCTTCATTGTTATTTGGTCCGCCATTCTTCCTTATTATGTTAATTGGAAAAAGTGCGTCGTGCTTTCAATACCATTGGCTCTGCCCACCATCCTTATCCAAGGGTGGGTGTGGCAAGAGCAGCAGGCTTTCTTAACCGGCGCGCTGTTTTGGACATTCAATTTATTTGCCATGATCATGTCAAACACGGCCATTAAAGAGTCGAAAGCACGTGAAGAAGCTGATGCGCTTAATAGACAATTACTAAGTACTCAGCAACTAATGAAGCAGGCGCTTACTCAAGATGAACGCCTGCGTATAGCGCGAAATATTCACGATGTTTTAGGGCATCATTTGACGGCGCTTACCATCAACCTTCAAGTCGCGTCTAGAAAGGCGGATTTATTAGAGAGCACTGAATCGCAAGGCATAAAGCAACACGTTGAGCAGTCCCACAGTATTGCAAAGCTTTTGCTCTCTGATGTCAGAGAAGCGATTTCTGACATTCGGGAAAATGCGGCTATTGATTTTTCATTAGCGGTAAACGCATTGATTAAAGACTTGCCAAGACCGATGGTAAATCTGCACATTGGCGATAATTTAGTGTTAACCAACGTGCGAATTGCCGATTGCCTGTTGCGAAGTATGCAGGAGGCGCTAACTAACGTCATTCGCCATACACAGGCGCATTATTTTTCCCTATCACTGACGCAACACAACGGCGCTTATAACCTACTAATGCACGATAGTATGGCGCCGCATGCTGCAGATAAGAAACTCAGTGATGAGCAGCCAAGTAGCAAACCGCTTTTCGACAAAGCATCATGTAGCTATTCAGAAAGTGCTTGTGCAGAAGGTGCTTGTTCAGAAGGCGTTCGAAAGGAAGAGGGACCAAGCGAATCTGACACTTCAAGTCATGTGGTGGCTGGCAATGGCCTAAAAGGAATGCAGGAACGGGTTCATGAGCTAAGTGGAAATATCAGCTGGCAGCAAACCGAACAGGGTTTTTGCATCGCAATTCGCATTCCGGAGGGCGAATGAAAACACGCCTTATTTTAGTTGAAGATCAAATGCTGGTGAGGGAAGGCATCAAATCGCTTTTAGGGCTTGATGATAGCGTTGAGGTTGTTGGCGAATACGAAAATGGTCAGCAGCTTATTGACAGTGAAAACGCTTCAAATTGTGATGTGATATTGATGGACATACGCATGCCCAAACTATCGGGTATTGATACTTTACTTGCACTGAGTGATAAAAGGATTAGTACGCCAGTGCTAATGCTTACAACGTTTGACGATCATGAGTTGGTAAATAGTGCTATGCGCGCCGGCGCAAAAGGATATTTGCTTAAAGATGTGTCACTAGAAACCCTTATAGACACTATTAAACAAATAAAAAATGGCAAAACGCTAATTCAGCCCGCAGTGACCGAAAAAGTGTTGCAAGGCTTGAAAGGACTGAGCGTAGAATTTGAGTCGTTTGAAAATCCAGAGCCTCTTACTGAGAAAGAAGTCGACATTCTTCGTTTGATTGCTGCGGGTTACAGTAATAAAGAAATTGCGGATGCCATGTTCAAATCTACAGGCACGATTAAGAATCAGGTTTCATCGGTCATGGCCAAGCTTGGCGTGAGAGATAGAACAAGGGCCGTGCTCAAAGCGTTAGAGCAGGGAGTTATTTAGTTATACTTTTCTACAACATGCTAAAGAACAAGATACACAGGTTGGACCACGTAATAAAATATATTTGTAGAATCTCGCGTAGTTTTGGAGAAGTACATGAGCAAGTGGTTAGCAGTTCTATCTTTAGTTTTAGGTGTGAGTACGTCCGCTCATGCAAACTTAATTTTAAACGGTAGTTTTGAAAATAACGATATTAGAAGTAATAGCTGGAAGGCCTTCACCGCTGGAACCGTTGACGGTTGGAGCGGCACGAATATGGAGCTTTGGGATAACTTTCAACGTTTAAATGCTTTTGATGGTAGCCAATACGCTGAGCTAAATGCTAATGGAAACGGTGGTCGATATTCGATTTTTCAGACTTTTTCTACCGAAGCCGGAAATACTTACGATGTGTCATTTGCCTATGCTGCACGACGCAGTGGAGAAAGTTTTCAATTAGATATACTTAGTGATGCTAATAGCGTTTTATTCAGTCAGGTGTTTGACGACCATGCCATTAAAAGCTGGTCTGAATTCTACGGTGATTTTGTTGCACAAACAGCCCTGACTACCATCCGTTTCTCTACTATTAATACAGGAACCTATGGCAATTTTGTTGATGATATTGTGGTAACTGCAGCGCCTAGTTTTACTGCGAGTGTATCCAGTGTTTCTGTTTCTGAACCGGCAAGCTTAGCAATATTGCTACCTCTATCGGCTTTGGTGTTGATGAGACGCAAGAGAGCAAAGTAGATTTACATATACGGTAATTACAAAAAGGCCCGCATTTATGCGGGCCTTTGTTTTTTATGCAAAAATATCTTCGCTTTGGTTCTAATGCTTATTTGTCCATATGCACAACAGAGCGGATACTTTCGCCTTTGTGCATTAAGTCAAACGCATTGTTAATGTCATCAAGACCCATAGTGTGAGTAATGAATTCCTGCAGACCAAAATCACCGTTTAAATACTGATTTACAATACCTGGTAGCTCAGAACGACCTTTTACGCCACCGAAGGCTGAACCACGCCAAACGCGCCCTGTTACTAATTGGAAAGGACGCGTTGAAATCTCTTGTCCTGCACCAGCAACGCCAATAATCACTGACTCACCCCAGCCCTTATGGCAGCACTCAAGCGCCGCGCGCATAACGTTTACGTTACCAATACATTCAAACGAGTAGTCAACACCGCCGTCGGTCATTTCAACAATCACTTCCTGAATAGGCTTGTCGAAACTCTGTGGGTTTACCACGTCAGTTGCACCAAGCTGTTTGGCAAGGTCGAACTTACTTTCGTTAATATCAATGCCAATAATGCGACCGGCACCCGCCATACGTGCACCTATGATGGCTGAAAGGCCAATACCGCCTAAACCAAAGATAGCAACCGTGTCGCCTTCTTGTACTTTTGCCGTTTTGAGCACTGCACCCATACCAGTGGTAACGCCACAGCCTAACAAACACACTTCCTCAAGAGGCGCTTTTTTGTTCACCTTTGCCAAAGAGATTTCAGGCAAGACAGTGTATTCAGAAAACGTAGAGCAGCCCATGTAGTGGTAAATTGGCTCTCCGTTTTTAGAAAAGCGGCTTGTACCGTCTGGCATTAGGCCTTTACCTTGAGTTTCGCGCACCGCTTGGCAAAGGTTAGTTTTCCCTGATTTGCAGAACTTACACACACCACATTCTGCGGTATAAAGAGGGATAACGTGATCGCCAACTTCTACACTGGTCACCCCTTCACCGACCATTTCAACAATACCGCCACCTTCGTGACCTAGAATTGAAGGGAATACGCCTTCTGGATCATCACCTGAAAGGGTAAAGGCGTCAGTGTGGCATACGCCGGTGGCAACAATGCGAACAAGCACTTCACCTTTCTTGGGAAGTTCTACATCAACTTCTTCCATCTTTAGCGGCTCACCAGGGCCCCAAGCAACCGCAGCTTTTGATTTAATGTGCGTTTGCCCTTCCTGTAATGAATCTTTGAACGACGCCATATACTGACTCCCATAATTATTAATGAATACCCATAATCTATGCTCAAAGTATAGGAGAAGGGAGTGAATTAATAAATACATATTAAGTAAATCAGTTTTTCATATATGTAATAATTTGTGGTAACGTTAGCTAACAACAAAGTAAAAAATAGCGCAGTATTTCGCATAGCTGTACAGATAGGTAATAAGATGAAGTATTTAGAGGGAATTGCAGAATTTTGTGCGGTCGCCGAGGTAGGCAACTTCACTGGCGCTTCAAACAAGCTCGATACATCTGTAGCGCAAATCAGCCGTAAGGTAGCATCGCTTGAGAAGCAGCTAGGTGTAAAGCTGTTGCAAAGAACAACGCGCAGTGTTTCCCTCACCGAAGCCGGTGCTCTTTATTTTGAGCAAGCGTTGCCGGCGCTAAAAGCGTTAGAAGATGCGCAGCTCTCGGTAAGTGCACTGCAAGACTCACCACAGGGCCTCATTAAGCTTACGGCACCTGTGGCCTTCGGAGAAGCATTTATTGCGCCTTTGCTTAATGATTTCATGCACAAGTATACAGGTATTAGTGTGCAGTGTACTTTCTCCAACGATAAGCTTGATATTGTTGACTTGGGGCTGGATCTGGCTATTCGAATAGGTAAACTGGAAGACTCCACGCTCGTCGCTAAAAAGCTTGCAACACGCCATTTATTAGTGTGTGGTAGCAGCCGTTATTTTGAACAGAACGGCCAACCACGTTTATTAGAAGAACTTAAAGAGCACGCCCTTCTGGTAGGTTCACAGCCTTATTGGCGTTTTCTAGTAAACAAGAAAATACAAAGTATCCCTGTTCAAGGAAGAGTGCGTTACAACAGTGGTAACGCATTGTGCAGTGCTGCCGTTGCTGGTTTAGGGATTGCCCAGTTGCCAGGTTTCTATGTTCGCGAGGCGTTGGCTAAGGGCGAGCTTATTGAGATATTCCCTCAATATAAGGACAAGCAAGAAGCCATTTGGGCAGTGTTTCCTTCAAATCGAAATGTCGCACCAAAAATTAGATTACTCGTAGATTTTTTATCTCAGCACATTGTTTCAGATAGTTGAGTCGGTTATCTCATGATTTACTAACCATATTGTCCGTCCCCGAACGCTGATAATAGAAGTAAATACTGTGCGCTATTACGCAACAAAAGTGTTAAACGGTACAGGTAGAATCTCTTTGAGGCGATACATTTTTTGTAGCCCTTCTAGGTTACCTAAATAAATGGGCATCTCAGCATCGTAAAACTCAGATATTACTTGTAAACATAGAGCGCATGGTGGGACGGGGTTTTCTTGGTCGGCGACAACAATGAGGTACTCCATGTCTCGTTTACCTACCGCGGCAACGCCGCTCCAAATAGCATTTCGCTCGGCACAAATCGTTGCACCATAGCTTGCATTTTCAACGTTACAACCGTAAAAGATTTGCTCTACACCTTTAAATTTTACCGCTGCACCAACTTTAAAATGAGAATACGGTGAGTAAGAGTTTTCTCGCGCGTTAAGTGCGTTTTTGTACGCATCCACCACACCTTGATGTACATTTTCTAGCAATTTTTTGTACCACTTTTCTAAAGGGGGAGGTGATATTAACGGCACTTGTTAAGCAGTGCAACGTAAAACTGACAATGCTTTTAACCGCCCCAATCACACACCTTTCGAACACTTGTGAAAAGTCGCTGCTCACCTTGGTTTTTTCGTGTTTGGTGATATCGAGGCTCACAAGAGGCATGTTAGTTGATGATTGCAAAGGAGTAAGATTATTATTCATTCCGTAATAGAATTTTACAGATTGCGTAATGATGGATACCTGTCAATTGTTATAATATAACAACTATTGTTTCTGTTTATAAAAGGGCTAATCTAGCAACCCTTATTTCTGACAGTGAGTTACCATTTAGCAGAGAGTAGTTATGACCCAGAATACGGCGTTAATCCCCACTAATATTATTACCGGTTTTTTAGGTGTGGGTAAAACTACAGCCATTAATGCATTACTGGCCAATAAGCCGGAGGGGCAAAACTGGGCTGTTCTCGTTAATGAGTTTGGTCAAATAGGCATTGATCAGGAAATGCTCCCTGATAAGAACGGCCTTTTTGTTAAGGAGTTGGCTGGAGGCTGTATCTGCTGTGCCTTGGGGGCGTCACTAGGTAAAACAGTACGCGCCTTAATTGAACAGGCTAAGCTCGACCGGCTGATTATTGAACCCACTGGTATAGGTCATCCTGAAGGTATTATTGATACTTTAAGTGGCCCAGCGTTTCATGGGAAACTTGATTTACGGGCAACGGTTTGTTTGCTGGATCCTCGTTCGTTGGGCGAGCCGGGGGTAATCAATAATGAAACGTTTCACGACCAGCTAAATTTAGCCGACGTGGTACTTATCAACAAGTGTGACCTCGCCAGCGAAGCTCAGCTTACAGCGACCGAAGACAGTTTAAACGCAATGTTTCCTCCAAAGCAGTTTATTGGCCGAACAACGCGCGGGGCGTTTAATATTGATTTACTGGATGTGGTGAGAAACGGGGAGCTTAAAGCGCAGTTCCCAGAATCCCACCAACATCACCATGCGCACAGCCATGAGCCCAATGAACACAGCCATGAGCCAAGCGGAAGTAGCCATGAGTTGAGAAAAAATAGCCATTCACACGACGCTAACAGTGATATAGCGACGCCGGGTAAACCTTTGCGTAAAACGGGTAACGGTAATGGGTTATACAGTTGTGGTTGGATTTTCCATCGCAATGACTGCTTCGACTACTGGCAGCTTGAAACCGTGCTTAACGGGCTTAAACATATTAGCCGCATCAAAGGGGTGATAAAGATAGGTAGTGTTTGGGTATTTTACAATCGCGTAAAAGATGAGCATGACTTCGATAAGGTTGCCTATAGGCGAGACAGTCGCATTGAGATCATCAGCACTGAGCCTTTGAACTGGGCGCAAATCGAAAACGAAATGCTGAAGTGTCTGTTGGTTTCGTCTGCATCAGAATAAACCTTAACGCTTTAGCCGTTAAGACAACTTTTGTGTAAACAACTGATCGGAAAAGAGTCTTCTTACCTACACAGAGGGATATCTAACAGCTTTATGCCTACAAAGTAGAGCAACAAATTGTAAAATAAAATAGGTGAATTGGTGCAGAACAGTGAGAGGCAGCAGAATAAAGAGAAAGTAAGCGAAGGGTGTATTGCAGTGCGCGGCGCCCGTGTACATAACTTAAAAAATATCAGTATCGATATACCGCGAAATGAAGTGGTGGTGTTTACCGGTGTATCTGGCTCAGGAAAATCTTCTTTGGCTTTCGGTACGCTTTACGCAGAAGCTCAGCACCGCTATTTAGATTCGATATCACCTTATGCAAGGCGACTAATTGAGCAGGTGGAGAAACCTGACGTAGACGCGATTGACGGCTTACCGCCTGCTGTGGGCCTGCACCAGCGCCGGGGCGCACCTTCAGTTCGTTCTTCCGTTGGCAGTATCACCACGCTTTCTAATAGTCTGCGAATGCTTTATTCCCGGGCCGGGGATTATCCCAAAGGGCAGAGCATTGTCTACGCAGACGGGTTTTCTCCTAATACGCCAGAAGGTGCATGTGAACACTGTGACGGTATTGGAAAAGTTTTTGACACACAAGCTCATCGCCTTGTACCCGATGATAGCCTGACTATACGGGAGGGCGCTGTGGCAGCGTGGCCTGGCGCGTGGCAGGGTAAAAACCTTGTTAGGGTACTGTTATCGCTAGATATTGATGTGGATATTCCATGGCGTGAACTGCCTCGAAAAACGCGCGACTGGATCCTATACACCGACGAAATGCCGCAGCTACCTGTCTATCGAAACTATAATCTAGCGCAAACCCGTAAAGCGCAACAAGAAGGTGAACCTGCCAGCTACAATGGCAAGTTTATCAGCGCGCGGCGTCATGTGCTTGATACCTTCAAAACGTCTCAAAAAGAGAAAATGAAGCAGCGAATCGCTCCCTTCATATCTGTTGAAGCATGTCCGGTCTGTCGAGGAAAAAAGCTTAAGCAAAATGCGCTGGCAGTGAAAGTTGATGGCTTAGATATTATTGATTTTTCAAGGCTGCCACTACAGCAAGTTCACGAAAAGCTTCAGGCGTTAAGAAATTCAGTCGACGGCGATACTTCAGAGCGTGGTCAGATAATACGCAATATTACGGGCGACATTATTGAAAGAGTAAAATCGATAATAGCGCTTGGGCTTCATTACCTGTCGTTAGATAGAAGTACGACAAGTATCTCAGTAGGCGAGCTACAGCGATTGCGTCTGGCGACTCAACTTAAATCAAACTTATTTGGCGTTGTCTTTGTGATGGATGAACCCTCATCAGGTCTTCACCCTCGCGATGTAGAAGGTCTTATTCACGCGCTTCACAACATTACCAAAACGGGAAATTCACTGCTCGTTGTCGAGCACAACCCTTACGTTATCAAAGGCGCTAACTGGGTTGTAGACGTAGGGCCGAGGGCTGGGGTGAACGGCGGTGAGCTTGTATATAGTGGGCCGGTTAACAAACTAGCGAGCACAAAAAACTCCCCAACGGCAGACTATGTTTTTAACAATAAAGCCCTAAGCCAGCGTATAAAACGCAAATCATCAGGGGTATTGCGTTTAAAAGACGTGTCTAGAAATAATGTCAGCCATGTTGATATTGATATTCCACTTGGTGTGATGACCTGTGTCACTGGCGTTTCCGGCTCTGGGAAGTCGAGTTTGATTAGCCAAGCATTGGTTGAGTTAGTCAAAGATGGTTTAAACTCTGCTGAGAAAGAAGGGAAGCGAGCGCAAGAAACGAGAGAAACGAAAGAACTGCTTACTGACGCCAATTTACTTCTTGCTCAAGACGCTTTTTCTCATGAAACTGAGCCGCAGCAAGGCTATGTTGAAAGCGGGCTTGATGAGTTAAGTCGTATAGTTGTGGTAGATCAGTCTCCCATCGGCAGGACACCTCGTTCAACATTGGCAACCTATACCGGCATATTTGATCAAATCAGAAGTTTATTTGCTTCAACCGAAGAAGCGAAAGCCCGTGGGTACGATGCGGGTCATTTTTCGTTTAACGTCGCAAAAGGGCGATGCCCACATTGTGAAGGCTTGGGTGTGGTATCGGTAGAACTACTGTTTATGCCGAGTGTTTATTCGCCCTGTACTGTTTGTAACGGTCAGCGATTCAACGATAACGTACTGGAAGTTGGTTACAACGAACACTCTATTGCTGATGTACTATCGCTTACGGTTGAAGAAGCGCTATCTGTATTTAATAGTAATCAAGTCATTACGCGGGGGCTTCAAACACTAATGAATGTAGGGCTTGGCTATTTAACCCTGGGGCAAAGTGCCACTGAGTTATCAGGCGGCGAGGCGCAGCGCATTAAATTAGCGTCAGAACTTAAACGTGCTCAAAATGCTAATTCCCTATACGTCCTTGATGAACCTACAACCGGTTTACACCTCTCAGACACTTCGCTACTTATGCAGCATTTAACCACGCTAGTTGAAGCGGGGAATACGGTGGTGATGGTTGAGCACAATATGCAGGTAGCTGGGGCTTGCGATCACATTATAGATATGGGGCCAGGCGCAGGTGATGAGGGAGGAGAAATCGTTGCAGAGGGTAGCCCAGAGGAGGTTGCTGATGTCCAACAAAGTGCAACAGCCCCATTTTTGAAGGCGAGTTTGGCCTAGAGAAAGGTTTTCACTGGATGAGTTCTGTTTGAATGATCTTAGAAATAAGCAGGTTTTAAAGCTATCAGAGTACTAGTAAGCCGACTAAGAAACTGCTTAATCTCCTGTTTGTACCTTATAAAGAAATATTAATTAAAGAGTGTTTCATATTTTGCAATACAGTGTGGTGAAAACTGCGGTTGACTTATAGACGTCTATACGGCAAATTGCCTGTATGAAAAAGATTCTACTTACTCGCACCACCATTATGTTAATTACCACCTTAAAAAGGGCGGTCGCTGACTAGTGCAAGTAAGCAAAAGACAACGAAAGCCCGCCTAACACAGAGCGGGCTTTTTTTTACACACGTTTTAGCATGCGTAACCTTAAGGAGCAGCATATGAAAGTCTTAAAGTTTGGGGGTTCTTCTTTAGCCGATGCACCGCGATACATGCGCGTTATGGAAATTAGCACGGCAACCCACCAAACCGACGGTGCTGCGGTTGTACTTTCTGCCCCAAAGGGGGTAACGAACGCGCTTTCACTACTTTGTGAACAAGCAGCCGCGGGTGAAGATTTCCAGCCATTATTCGATAAGTTGAACGATACGGTTACGGGCATTGCCAACGACCTGAACGATGAACTCGACGGGTTTGAGCACGCAAGCGTGGTGGAGTTTATCAGTAGCCACTTATCGGTATTAAAGCAGCACCTTGAAGGTATTAAGCTGCTTGGTGTTGCACCTGATAATGTTGCTGCCGGTATTCTAAGTATTGGTGAATACATCTCGGTGACGCTATTTAGCGCTATGCTATCTGCCAAAGGTATTGCAAATCGCGTTATCGACCCTGTTAAATATGTGCTTGCCGAGGGCGATTACCTAGACAGTATTGCTGACGTATCGTTAAGCAAAGCGCGTTTTTCAGATGTGCCTAGCGATGGTAGCGAGTTTTTGATCATGCCCGGGTTTGTTGCTGTAAACGAAGCAGGCGAAAAAGTAACCCTAGGACGCAATGGTTCTGACTATTCAGCGGCTATCTTGGCAGCCTGTATTGACGCAAGCTGTTGTGAAATCTGGACAGACGTAGATGGCGTTTATAACGCTGACCCCAACCAAGTGGAAGGTGCGGTACTGCTGGATAAGCTTACCTATCAAGAAGCGATGGAACTGTCTTATTTTGGCGCAAAAGTACTTCACCCTAAAACTATCGGCCCTATTGCCCAACACCACATTCCTTGTTTGATCAGAAATACGTTAAACCCGGCAGCCCCTGGTACGCTAATCAGCAATGAAAAAAGTGAAGTGTGGACGTCGGTTAAAGGTATTTCACAGCTTGATAATGTCACTATGTTCAATGTGGCAGGCCCTGGTCTTAAAGGCATGGTTGGCATGGCGAGTCGTGTGTTTGAGGTGATGTCTAACGCCAATATTTCAATTAGCCTTATTACTCAGTCGTCTTCGGAATACTCGATTAGTTTTTGTATTCAAAGCAAAGACGCCAGCCGTGCATTAACGCTACTTGAAGATGCATTTGCGCTAGAACTACAAAACCAGCTGCTGGACCCTATTGAAGTGCGTCACGACTTGGCCATTGTTACTTTGGTTGGTGACGGTATGCGTCAAACTAAAGGCTTGGCAGCGCGCTTCTTTAACTCGCTTGCTCAAGCGCGAGTAAACAACGTAGCTATTGCACAAGGCTCTTCAGAGCGCTCTATTTCAACGGTAATTGAAAGCAAGCGTGCCAAGAAAGCGGTTAAGGTTATTCACCAGAATTTTTTCTCTGATCGCCATACCATAGACGTATTTCTAGTAGGGTGTGGCAATGTAGGAACCGAGCTGCTTGGCCAAATTCAAAAGCAGCAGCCAGCACTTTTAAAACGTAATATTCAGCTACGCGTTTATGGTATTGCCAATAGCCGTAAATTGCTGTTGAACAGTCAAGGTATTGATTTAAGCAGCGATTGGAATGCGGCACTTGATTCTGCAAGTGAAGGCTTGAGTGTAGAGCGTCTGCATCAGTTTGCGAACGATAACAGTTTGGTCAACCCGGTGATTGTTGATTGTACTAGCCATGAAGCCATCGCTAATCAGTACGTCGATATGATGGAAAGCGGCTTTCACGTAGTGACGCCTAACAAAAAGGCTAACACTTCCGCTATGTCTTATTATCGGAAGCTGCGTAAAACGGCACTTGCTACAAACCGTCAGTACCTTTATGAGACGACAGTGGGCGCGGGTCTTCCTGTTATCGACAACCTACAAAAACTATTCAGTGCAGGTGATGTGCTACATCGTTTTGAAGGTATTCTTTCAGGCAGTCTATCTTACGTATTCGGTAAGCTTGAAGAGGGCATGAGCCTGTCGCAAGCGACACAAACGGCTAAAGACAATGGTTTTACCGAGCCAGACCCGCGCGACGATTTAAGCGGTATGGACGTAGCGCGTAAGTTACTTATTATGGCCCGTGAAGCCGATTTAGAGCTTGAGCTTTCTGATATAGAAATTGAGTCGGTACTGCCTGCGGGATTTGCAGAAGACTGTTCTATCGACGAATTTATGCAGCAGCTACCTGAGTTAGATGCTGCGATGAATGAAAAAGTTGAGGCGGCTAAAGCGGCAGGCAAAGTGCTTCGCTATATTGGCAGCATTGAAGATGGAAAGTGCAAAGTTAGTGTACAGGCCGTACCTGCTAGCAATCCGCTTTCTCAGGTGAAAGACGGCGAGAATGCGCTGGCGATTAATAGCGACTACTACAGCCCAATTCCTTATGTAATCAGAGGATACGGTGCAGGTGGTACGGTTACCGCGGCAGGGGTATTTGCCGACATTTTACGTACTATGCCGTGGAAACAGATGGCTCATTAATGGCTAATTTAGTTAGCTATGTCGCAAGCGAAGTAAGAGAAATTATATGAAAGCATTCAAGGCCTTTGCGCCGGCATCAATTGGAAATGTAAGCTTAGGCTTTGACGTACTTGGCGCGGCGCTTGCGCCGGTTGACGGCACCAAGCTTGGTGATGAAGTTGAAATAAAAGCGGCAGAATCATTTTCATTAGAAACCGTGGGGCGCTTTGCCCACAAACTTCCGGATGATGCAGATAGCAATATTGTCACTAAGTGCTACCACTATTTTTGTGAGCAGATGGAAAAAGCGGGAAAGCCAACGTCTCCTGTTGCACTAACGCTACATAAAAACCTACCTATTGGTAGTGGTCTAGGTTCAAGCGCTAGCTCTATTGTGGCAGCGTTTGCGGCACTCAATGCTTACTTCGATACGCCATTTGATGAAGATACGCTACTTATTATGATGGGTGAGCTAGAAGGTCAAATAAGCGGTAGTATTCACTACGATAACGTTGCGCCATGTTACTTAGGTGGTATGACTTTGATGACAGGTAGTGACGCGCCGGTCACACTGTCTTTACCTCTTAACGATGACTGGTACTATGCAGTGTGCTATTCGGGCATTAGCGTATCGACGGCAGCAGCGCGTGACATCTTGCCTAAGCAGGTGGATATGGCGACGGCACTTACCTTTGGCCGACAACTTGGCGTGTTTGTACATGCCTTACACGCGGGTAACTTTGACTTGGCGGCGTCGGTAATGAAAGATGTTATTGCCGAGCCTTACAGAAAATCGCTACTGCCAGGTTTTGATGAAGCTCGCGCGTTTAGCGAGCAAGCCGGAGCACTAGCTTTTGGCATTTCAGGCTCAGGACCAACGGTGTTTGCCGTATGTCCAAGTAAGACGCAAGCGGAAGAAGTCGCAGCATATCTAACCGCGAACTACATTCAAAATGAAGATGGCTTTAGCCATGTGTGCCAAATACCAAGCCAAGGCACCATTGTTTCTTAAGGTATATAGCTTTTTAAGGTGCATGGTTTCTTAAAGGCAAATGATTTCCTGAAAGCACAATAATTTTTTAAAAGATTAAAAGGGCAGAGTACTTGCCCACATAAAAAGGTAACAGCAAGTGGAATTGGTAAATTTAAAAGATTCATCGGACACAGCAAATTTTGCTGAAGCCGTTAAGCGGGGCTTAGGTAAAAACCAAGGGCTTTATTTTCCAGAGCATATTCCCACTCTAGATAATATTGACGAATTGTTGGAAAAGCCATTTGTAGAGCGCAGTATTGAAGTACTACGCGCGCTTATCGGCGATGAGCTGAATAATGGCGAGCTAGAAGAAATTGTTCAGACCGCATTTGCTTTTGGTGCACCAGTCGAGCAGGTCAACGATAACGTATACTGCTTAGAGCTTTTCCACGGGCCAACGCTTGCGTTTAAAGACTTTGGCGGCCGCTTTATGGCGCAAACCCTGTCGCGTATTAGCGAAGGCAAGCCAGTCACCATTCTAACAGCAACATCAGGTGATACAGGTGCCGCTGTTGCTCACGCGTTCCACGGTATTGATAACATCAACGTGGTTATCTTATTCCCTAAAGGCAAGATAAGTGCGCTTCAGGAAAAGCTATTCACTACACTAGGCGGTAACATTCATACCGTTGCTGTAGAGTCAGACTTCGATGCGTGCCAATCGTTAGTGAAAACCGCGTTTGACGACCCTGATGTGCGTGAAGGTCTTCACTTAAACTCAGCAAACTCAATCAATATCAGCCGTTTATTGGCGCAAGTTTGCTATTACTTTGAAGCGGTAAGTCAGCTGCCTAAAGAGAAGCGCGATCAACTTGTTATTTCAGTACCTAGCGGTAACTTTGGTAACCTGACTGCTGGTATGATTGCTAAATCCCTAGGTCTACCAATTAAGCGTTTTATCGCGGCAACTAACCTAAACGATACCGTACCTCGCTACCTTAAAACCGGCGAGTGGGACCCTAAAGCGACCGTTGCAACTATGTCTAATGCAATGGATGTTAGCCAACCAAATAACTGGCCGCGTATTGAGGCGCTTATTGAGCGTGGTTACATCGACAAAGCGTGTCTTAAAGGTGAGATGGTTGACGAAGAGTATACCCAGCTTGCTATGCGTCAATTAGCGCAACAAGGCTATACCAGCGAGCCACATGCCGCTATTGCCTATCGCGCAGTAAGTCACGACTTAGAAGAGGGTGAAATAGGCCTGTTTTTAGGAACGGCCCACCCAGCTAAGTTCAGAGAGACAGTAGAAAACGTGTTAGGTAATCCTATTAGCCTACCTAAAGCGTTAGCTGACGTAGCGGGTGAAGACAGCCTAGCGGTAGACTTACCTGCGTCTTACGATGCGCTTAAACAGCACATGATGGATTTGCTGAAGTAATGACATCATCTGTATCAACATGGCAAAGCACGCTAGGTGATGAAAAACAAAAAGACTATTTTGTTGAATTGCTTGAGCGGGTGAAAAACGCTCGTGAAGCGGGTAGTGTTATCTACCCGCCCCAGTCCGACGTGTTTAATGCACTCAAATACACACCGCTTGATAAGGTTAAAGTCGTGATCTTGGGGCAAGATCCTTATCACGGACCTAATCAAGCACACGGACTATGTTTTTCAGTAAAAGCGGGCGTTAAAACGCCGCCATCTCTGAAGAACATGTATAAAGAATTGTCAGTCGATATAGACGGTTTTAGCGAGCCTAACCACGGCACACTTACACCTTGGGCAGAACAAGGCGTTCTCTTGCTCAATACTGTATTGACAGTTGAGCAGGGGAAAGCACATAGCCATGCTAAATGGGGCTGGGAAACCTTCACCGATAAGGTTATCGATGTCGTCAACGAGCACTGCCACAACGTAGTATTTCTTTTGTGGGGAAGTCACGCGCAAAAGAAAGGTAAGCACATAGACCGTGAAAAACACCACGTCTTACATGCACCCCATCCGTCTCCGCTTTCAGCGCATAGAGGCTTCTTTGGTTGTAAGCACTTCAGCCAAACCAATCAATACTTGCTCGACAAAGGTAAAACGCCGATCACGTGGCAGGTATAGCGTTAGCTTTTACGCTAAGCATTTACACCATGCTAGAAAGTAAAAAGGCCGCCTGTATTACAGGCGGCCTTTAATTTATCTTTCCAGTGTTTCTAGCTCGTACTCAAAACCACAGTCGAGTTCGGCAAGTTCTTTTTCTAATTTGTAGCGATCTTGTAGCGCTTCGATTTCTCTCCACTTACGTTTTTTGCTTTTGGTTTTTGCTGGGCTTGCTTCGATGTCTAACATGGCAAATAGATCTGATTTATCCACTGGGATCTCCTTTTTATACCACTACAACTAATACAGAGTTTTTTGTTTTTAATTCCCTCTGTACAATTTTGTATCACAGCCGCCACTAAAATAAAATAGTTTAATTTACCTTTTATTAACAAATTGTGACGATATGATGACAAGGGTAAGGAAAGCTCAGTGTGTTTGAAGCGTAAACAATAACTGTATGTATTTGATCCTATTTGTTTTATTAGTAATCAATAATACAGTGCTACGGATATCGAAAGTATCTGTCGTATAGTCGATGAATACCGCAACAAAAAACGGCTAGCTTCCGAAAAAGCTAGCCGTTCAGTTTGTTATTTGCACCAGGTGGGTGATTTTAAATCACCTCGCATTCCTTATTTTGGTGCATTCGCTGCTCTGAATTTAGCAATCAATTGTTGTGTTGAAGCGTCGAAATTATCTTTGTCTGCTTCGCCTTGAATGCCAGCAAGTACTTGGTTTCCTAGTACTTTACCTAACTCTACGCCCCATTGGTCGAATGAGTTAAGGTTCCAGATAACACCCTGAACGAATACCTTATGCTCATACATTGCAACCAGCGCGCCAAGTGTTTTAGGTGTAAGGCTATCAAATAAGAAGGTGTTGCTAGGTTTGTTACCAGGCATGGTCTTATGAGCGGCCAAACGCTTGCGTTCTGCGTCGTCTAAGCCTTTGCCGTCAAGATCTGCATAGCATTCTTCAAAGGTTTTACCTTGCATTAGCGCTTGTGTTTGACCAAAGCAGTTAGACGCAAGCATAGCGTGGTGCGTGTCGTCCTGATTAGGAACGTTAAGGGGCAGCATGAAGTCTGCTGGTATCACGCCAGAGCCTTGGTGAATAAGCTGGTGGAAGCTGTGCTGACCGTTTGTTCCTTCGCTACCCCAAATAATAGGGCCAGTAGGATAATCTACGTTCTCACCTTCCTGCGTGACCTCTTTACCATTACTTTCCATATCTAACTGCTGTACATAAGCAGGTAAACCGCGAAGATAGTGGTAATAAGGCAGCAGTACATGAGATTGTGCATCGAAAAAGTTTCTGTACCATACGCCTAACAACGCAAGCAATACAGGCATGTTTTCTTCAAGCGGTGCTGTCGTGAAATGGGTATCCATTTCAAATGCACCTTCAAGCAAGCCTTTAAAGTTTTCAAAGCCAAGAGCAAGTGAAATAGGCAGGCCGATAGCTGACCATAGTGAGTAACGACCGCCTACCCAATCCCACATAGGGAAAATGTTGTCGGCGCTGATACCAAATTCAGTCGCTGCTTTAACGTTTGATGATACTGCTACAAAGTGTTTAGCAATATCTTCTTGTGTACCGCCAGACTTTAAGAACCAGTCTTTAGCCGTTAATGTGTTCTGCAGCGTCTCTTGAGTAGAGAAAGACTTTGATGACATTACCACCAAGGTTTCTTCAAAATCTACGTTAGATAGCACATCGTGAATGTGGCAACCGTCAACGTTAGCAACAAAGTGGACTTTAACCGCATCAACCGTATGAGGTTTTAACGCCTCAGTCATGATTTTAGGGCCAAGGAACGAACCGCCAATACCAATCGCTACAATGTGCTTAATAGGTTTGCCGGTATAGCCTTTGTGTTCACCACTGTGGATTGAGGAAGTAAAGGCCTCAATTTTTTCTAGAGTGGCGTGTACTTCAGGCATGACGTCTTCGCCGTCTACCATTACTTTGCGGTCAGAAAAGTTTCGAAGTGCCGTGTGAAGCACAGCGCGACCTTCTGTCGAGTTGATTTGCTCACCAGAAAACATAGCGTCGCGCAGGGGCTCTAATTTACAAGCACGAGCTAGGTCAAAAAGCCCTTTAAGGGCGTCTTCATTTACACGGTTTTTCGAATAGTCAAGAAAAATACCGCAGGCTTCAAGCTGCATGTTATCCGCACGGCTTGGGTCCTGCACAAACCAATCGCGCATGTGGGCATCTTTTACCGCTGAAGCAAGTTCAGACAACTTTTTCCATTCGGGAAGAGAAGTTAAAACACTCATTGTCTAGTCAGTTCCTTATGCACTTAGTTTTTCGCGAAGCATGGTTTCAAGCTTCTCTTGGTCAGCTGCGAAGTTGCGAATGCCTTCAGATAGCTTTTCCGTTGCCATTGCATCTTCGTTCATTGCCCAGCGGAATTCGCTTTCTGTTAGACGGTCGCCTGGCGTTTTTGTCGCGCCATTGTCTTTAAGTTTAACCCCTAGTTCACCTGGCTCGTTGGCTAGCTCTTCAAGTAGTGCAGGGCTGATAGTCAAACGGTCACAGCCAGCTAGTGCTTGAATTTCGCCAATGTTGCGGAAGCTTGCGCCCATTACAACCGTGTTGTAGCCGTACTCTTTGTAGTAGTTGTAAATCTTGGTTACTGATACTACGCCTGGATCTTCATGTGGTGCATAAGACTCAGTGCCCGTCGCCTTTTTGTACCAGTCTAGAATACGGCCTACAAATGGAGAGATAAGGTAAACGCCTGCTTCTGCACATGCTTGCGCTTGGGCGAAGCTGAACAGCAGGGTTAGGTTGCACTGAATGCCTTTTTTCTCAAGCGCTTCAGCAGCTTGAATACCTTCCCACGTAGACGCAATTTTAATAAGAATGCGTGACTTATCGATACCTGCATCTTCGTACAACTGTACTAAGCGCTCTGCTTTTTCAATAGTTGCGGCAGTATCAAACGATAGGCGAGCATCTACTTCTGTTGAAATACGGCCTGGGATGGTTGCAGAAATTTCTTTACCAATAGCTACGGCTAACTTGTCCGAGGCATCAGTTAACTGTTGATCAGCATCGTTAGACTGAAGCTTTGCCCACGCTACAGCGTCATCTATTAGGCTTGCATACTGAGGAAGACCTGCTGCTTTTAGCAGTAGTGACGGATTGGTAGTAGCGTCAACCGGCTGATATTTTTTGATGGCATCGATGTCGCCGGTATCGGCAACTACGGTAGTGATATCACGTAATGAAGCTAACTGATTGCTCATAATTCTCTCTGTACTTTATCTATATTAAATTTGGACAACTCGCTGGAAAGCCAGTTGAATAAAACGGTTCGCTTGCGCGTATTTGTAGGATATTGCGCTTGCGTTTCTCTTTGTTTACCTAATTTGCAACAAGCATATTAAGCGAAGGCGAAAAAAGCGCTTTGGTTTTCAAGAAGCACTAATAAGCAGTGCATCAAGGTTATTGTTTGAATATTGTTTGTAACGCTATTTATATCAAACCCGTGTGACAATTCATACATAGAATAATGACAAATTCACTAATCGGATTTCTCTGTTAAGCCAATTTGTGTCTTTCTTATGCCATTTTGCTTTTTAATGCGTATCAGATGATACAATAGTCGCGTGAAATTTAAGGAGTCGAAATGTTAGTTGTAGTATCCCCAGCAAAAAACCTAGATTTTGAAAGTGAAATTCCAGTGAGTCAATTCACTCAGCCCGAGATGCTTGAAGACACTGAACGCTTGATGGAAGTGTGCCGCACTTTATCTCCGGCAGACTTATCATCGCTAATGAAAATAAGCGATAAACTGGCAACCTTAAATGCTAACCGTTTTGCTGAGTTTTCTACACCGTTCACACCAGAGAATGCGCGTCAGGCAATGTATGCATTTAACGGTGATGTCTATACTGGGCTTGATGCTTACTCGCTAGACAGCGACACCGTAGAATACGCACAAAAACATCTTCGTATTTTGTCTGGTCTATATGGACTGCTAAGACCACTAGATTTAATGCAGGCCTATCGTCTAGAAATGGGGACTAAACTGGCTAACCCTGAGGGTAAAGACTTGTATGCGTTTTGGGATGATCGTATTACCTACGTCTTGAACAAAGCGTTGGAGGCGCAGGGGGATAATGTATTAATCAACCTTGCATCTAATGAATACTTCAAAGCAGTAAAGAAGAAGTCTTTAGACGGCATGGTCATTACGCCAACCTTCAAAGATTGTAAAAATGGTCAATACAAAATTATTAGCTTCTTTGCGAAAAAAGCCCGCGGTTTAATGGCGCGCTACATTCTTGAAAACCGTGTTGAAGATGTAGAAGGCTTGAAAAGCTTCGACGTAGACGGCTATCGATTTAGCGAAGAACAAAGTTCATCAACAGAATTAGTATTTCTGCGCAATCAAGAAAGTTAACAGCTTTTTTAGTAGGAGCTACTGATGGTTGAAGGAGACAGCAGCTTCACTGTGGAGCAACTAAAGGATCTCCGCTTGCGATATATAGCCATCGCATCTGCGCGATGGCTATTCTATATCTAGGCCTAGTCGCACGCTTAAAATAGCTGAAGTCAAATCTATTCCCTCCTTTATAAGAAAAGCGAATCTTAATACCACGATAAGATTAGCTATCATACTAACTGCCGCATGCTACACTATGAACAGTACTTTTTAGTCACAAACTAAGGCAAAAACTTGAGCATATTAGTTCGTAATTTACCCAAATCATTCACCCAAGAAAATCTTGAAGATTTGTTTTTTGAGTTTGGCACTATAGCGTCGTGCGACTTGGTGATGGATGATAACTCGGGTTTATCTAAAGGCTTCGGCTTCGTTGAAATGAGTTCCCAAGAAGAAACCGATAAAGCGATTAAAACGCTTAACGCCAAAGTTATCGAAGGTAAAAAGATTCGAGTCAAATGGTCAAACCAAGAGAAGAAGCAAGCAGCATTAGACGATACTCCCGCGTCTAAAAGAGACATCCCCGAAGATGTATGGGGAAGTGCTTCTCGTAATAATTCTGAACTCGAAAACGATACCAAGCAATAGCTAGGGAAATGTAATTGACTGGCGCTGACCATGAAGGTTGTCAGCGCTAGACATTCATTTAACCAGGTACGGTTGCTGTCTTTACTTGGGTATTGCGTGCAGTCATAGCAATGGCTAGCCATACCAACACACCACCACCGGCTAATGCTAAACCTACCCAGCCTGTGGATGTATAGCCAAACCCCGCCGAAAGTGCCATACCTGCTAACCAGGGACCTAGCGCATTAGCAGTATTAAATGCTGCATGGTTCATTGCACCTGCCAAGG
Organism: Pseudomonadota bacterium; assembly: GCA_034190055.1. GTDB lineage: Bacteria > Pseudomonadota > Gammaproteobacteria > Enterobacterales > Alteromonadaceae > Alteromonas. Next base: position 36,484 of record JAXHTT010000003.1, read on the forward strand.
TTTGTGCCTCGCCAGCTACGTCCATTAGGCGGGTCTGAAGAGGGACGACCATGCCGCCACCTATACCAATGAAAAACAGTGAGGCCGCCATCAAATACGGATGGCCCATAGACGCGGCGTAAGCCGCTGCAGATAAACCTAGTAGAACTTGAAAGACGATAGCTGAGGTTAGAAGCCTGCCTTCAGAATAGCGCCCAGCAATAATGTTGCCCAGGGTTACGCCGATGCCGTAAATAAGCAGGGTTGCTGAGATTCCCCATTCAGGTGCTGAAGTCGTGTTTAAGTATGAGGCGCTGAAATAAGAGTACACAGAGAACATTCCACCAAAGCCTATAGCGCCCATAAGTAGAACTAGCAGCACATCTTTGTTTTTTAGCGCTTTAAGCTCAGTTAACGGTTTAGCATCTGGGTTTGGCCCGCGATACGGTGCCGTTTTCCACACCATTAATGCGGTGACTAAGGCAAAGGCTGAAATGATAAAGAAGCCTGTTCTCCATCCGAACATTTGACCTATACCGCTAATGGACGGCACACCAATAATATTGGCAATAGCTAAGCCTAAAATAACATTACTGACAGCTTGCGCCCGCTTGTTTTTACCAGCAATGTCAGCGGCAAAGAGCATGGCAATGCCGAAATAAGCGCCATGTGGCAGCCCCGCAATAAAACGGGCGATATTCATTGTCCATTCTGACCAAGCCAATGCTGTCAGTAAGTTTCCAGCAGCATAAAAGACCATCATTGAAATAAGCATGGTGCGGCGGGCTAGGCGAGCAAAGAAAATAGTAATAAGCGGTGCGCCTACTACAACGCCAATGGCATAGGCACTAATCGCATAACCAGCAACGTTTTCAGTGATACCAAAATCTCCAGCGAAGTAGGGCAGTAACCCCATAGCAGCAAATTCGCTACAGCCTATTACGAACGTGCCGAAAGCGAGCCAGAATGTAATAGTCGCCAGAGAGTATTCCCCCGTCTCTGAGTTTTTTTCTGAACCGGCCCGATTAGAAGCTGCTTGAGTAGAAGTGATACCGTCACTTTGATTCGCCATAAACTACCTTTATTCCTTGCCATATAGTCGCTTGCTTGCTGCGTGAGCACAGCGCACTTGCACAAGGTGAAAATACAAAAACCGGCAAATGATTTGCCGGTTTTCTATATTAAAAAAATTTTTTTTGGCTATTCAGAAAGGCCAAAAGCTTGTGCTTGATTGATTCATTAATAGTGAAAGATCTTAGCAATGAATAAATATCAAGTAACGGTAACTGATAAGATTTCTCAACCATTTCAGCGATTTAAATGTAGTGTATTTGTTAATGGCTTGAAAGGCTTTACGTTGTTAGTTACGAGCATGTTTTTTCTAGTAATACTAAAGTGGTTGTTTTATGAACATAAAAATTTTCAACGCTTATCAATTTAGTCGTGCTAACTATTAACATTTGTTCTAAAGCTTGCAGAAATAGTCGTTCCTGTCTTTAGACAAATATTCGGATTAAAAAACAAACTTCTTGACTTCAAGGTGTTCTATATATAGAGCGTTCTATAAATAGAACGATTGTGAGTTGATAACGTGTGAATCAATCTACCCTTAATATTTTAGGTAGGCATCTGCAAAAACTTAGGCAAGATAAAGGTATCTCACTGTCCCAACTCGCCGCAGGTGCGGGTATTGCCAAATCTAACCTCTCTAGACTAGAGCAAGGTCACGGCAATCCTACGTTAGATACTATTTGGCGATTAGCTAAACAATTAGATGTGCCATTTGGTCAACTCGTCCACCCACTTAGTACTAGTGTGGGAGAGAATGGTGTAGAGGTGCGCCTTATTGAGCAAGGGCAGGGGGTTCCCAATGTCGATGCTTACTGGATGTCAGTTGCGCCTAACACACTGCGAGAAGCTGAAGCTCACGCTACTGGTACGAAAGAAACCATTACCGTGATAAGTGGTAGTTTAGAAGCAGGGAATATGGGAAGTACCCAACTATTGCAAGCCGGTCAAAGCATTACTTTCAACGCTAATTTGTCTCACGTCTACAAAACTCAAGATGACTGGGCGACTTGCCTTATCACCATCGTTTATCACAAAGAGGCAATGAAATGAGCCAAGTTTCTTCAAAAAGTGGGCTCAAGCAGGGGATCATCGATGGGTTGCCCTTACTAGGCGGATATATTCCCGTTGCTATTTCATTCGGCGTTATCGCTATTCAAGCTGGCTTTTCAACATTGGAAGCAACACTAATTTCTGTGTTCATCTACGCCGGCGCGTCGCAATTCCTTTTAGTTGCCATGGTGGCTTCAGGTGCCCCTCTTTGGCTGGCGGTGTGTATGACATTATTGGTCAATATACGCCATGTGGTTTACGCGCCCAACTTAGTGCCTTATTTACCACAGAGTAAGGCGTGGCCCTATTTAATGCATGGCCTTACCGACCAAATTTTTGCGCTAGCCCATACCCGTTTACCCACTATGGAAGACGCCAAGAAAGTTGATTGGTTTAAAGGTGTTTCAATGGTGGCGTGGCTTAGTTGGATTCTGGGCACAGCTTTGGGTGGGTTAGCTGGAGATTCGCTTACACAGAAATGGCCTGTCTTAGATAGTGTTATGCCGTTTGCCCTACCAGCCTTATTTCTCGTGCTGTTAGCGCCAAAGTTTTCCAGTAAACAATGGGTTGTTACTTTGTTGGTTACTATCTCTATTGCTCTTTTAATTGCACTTAGTAGTTTCAAAAATGCGGCTATTCCTTTAGCTGCACTGTTTGGTGCGCTTACATTTTATGTTGTTACCTCTCATGTCGGAAGGAAGCCGTCTCATGCAAACTGATATTTGGGTGGCAATTATCGTAGCTGCTATAGGTACCTATGCATTGCGCGTGGTGCCTTTATTATGGACACAACGTCACTTCAATAAACACAAGGCCAATAATACCGAAGCGCGCTTGCCTACCTGGTTGAGTGTGCTTGGACCATTAATGATAGCAGCTATGCTGGGGGCTTCTCTTGTTCCCAAAGCCCCGTCAATGTCAAGTTGGATAGCCACGTGTATTGCAACAGCCATAACGATACTCGTTTGGCGTAAAACCAAAACATTAGGCCTACCTGTCTTTTCGGGCGTTGCCGCTTTTGGCGTAATATACTGGTGCGCTTTACATTTTCTGTATATGTAACGACGGCTGAATAGAAAAGCTAATTGATATTTAACCTTTTATGCTGGGCATAATTCTCGTTAAATCACTTAACGTTTCCCATGGCTTTGTCGCCCCAAATTTCTTTTAAACGCTGGTCGCGACCACAGTTCCAACGGTAGAATTTGTAGCGAACAGGACTTTTCTTATAGAAATCTTGGTGACCTATTTCATTACCTTTAATTGGATAAAAGGTAGAAGCATTAAGTATTGGTGTTACTACTTCTCTATTTGGAAACTGAGCGATTACGTCAGCTTTTGTTTGTTCGGCGATAGCACGTTCTTTATCGTTCGCAACAAAAATAGCGCTTAGGTAGCTAGGACCTTTGTCGCAAAACTGCCCTCTGTCATCAAAAGGGTCAATATTTACCCAAAAATGATCGAGGATATCTTGATAAGAAAGCACTTCGCCGTCATAAGTGATTTTTACGGCTTCGTAGTGCCCTTTATGGTTACCGTTGTAGGTAGGGTTTGGCGCACTTCCACCAGTAAACCCAGAGACTACGTCGGTTACGCCCTCTAATTTCTCAAAGTCAGATTCCATACACCAAAAGCAGCCTCCAGCCAAAATAGCTTCATCGGCATTTATTGATGGTGTAAATACCGCGGCACTCAAAGTTGCGCCAAACAATACTCCGGTGATAGTTGATTTCATCATGTACCTTTTGTGTTTTGACTAAGCAATATTGCTATGTGCTCTGCCTTAATTTCCTAGACAAACACTCCAACTCAAAAAGTGAAGTGATGTAAATAGACGTATACGAGTATTAAATAAAGAACGGTTTAGGCTGAAATTAATTTCACTGGGGTCTGATGCAGCACTTTTTCCTTGCTCAAAAGAGGAATAATTTCGCTAGCGATTGACTATATTGCACTAGAGTCGACGACTCTTGGTACCCAAAAAGTAAAAAAGAAGGTGAGTAAAATTTTCATCAGGCTCTGTAGCCTGCGTTCATTGGTAGCAAAGTCACTCGCTTTTAATTTTTAAATATTGCTCTATAGCCTTTCTATAATAAGGGATTGGGGGAAAATAACTTGGTCGGCAGAGCAATTGCATCTCAGAAATTACATGTGAGTCGAATTACGCGACAACTTGTGATTTCATTCTGTGAGGTGGTTCGGGATCTACATCATCAAACACCACTTTACTTTACCTAGCCGGTTGTCGATTGTTCAGCTCTCTAAAAGAGTAGCTCAATTTCAATTCAGTAGAAAATAAGGAAGGTCATATGACTATAGTAAAATCAGGTAGTGCAGCATACAAGCCGTTAGGTAAAAAAGGGAAGGGCAGCATTTCTACGGAAACAGGCGCTTTGTCTAATCAACCTTATGGTTTTAACACGCGGTTTGAAGATGAAAAAGGGACCAACCCCGAAGAATTAATTGGCGCAGCCCATGCGAGTTGTTTCACAATGGCGCTTTCTTTTGCATTATCCGATGCAGGATATGAAGACGGCGAATTAAATACAACAGCCAAAATCAGCCTAGATAAGAACGACGACGGTTTTAAGATTACTCAGTCTGCATTGACCTTAGACGCTGAAGTTGAAGGGATCACCGAAGACGAATTTGAAAAACTAGCTCAAGAAGCGAAGGATAACTGTCCTGTTTCTCAACTGCTAAACGCCAATATCACTTTAGAATATCGTTTAAGCAAGAGTTAATCATTGAGTGGTAGTAGCCCGTTTTGAAAACGGGCTTTTTACTTAAAATTAGAGATGAAAAAGAGCGGCTTTTAAAAGCCGCTCTTTCAGTTTTAACTATGCCTTATTTGTTGATTACACCACACGCCACACGTTTTCCACCGCCGCCGAGCTTTTTAGGTGAATCAGAATAGTTGTCACCACCGGCATGAATCATCAGTGCACGACCTTCAATATCTTCCAGTTCAAGTTCTGGCGCGAAAATCGGCTGAGTAGCTTCACCTTCTTCATTCACGTAAAGCACAGGAAGATCGCCCTCATGACCACGCTCAGACCATGGAGCTCTATGTTTATCGGTATTTTCTGGGTCAAAGTGACCGCCTGCAGCGCCACCTAAGACCTTTTTGCCATCTTTCATTGCAGGAGAGCAATCTCCATTTTGATGGACGTGGAAGCCATGGGCTCCCGGCGTTAACCCTGATAGCTTAGGTGTGAATATTACGCCGTCATCATCGTGACTACTCACCATAACTGTACCGATTGAATGCCCAGTTTCTAAGTTTTTCATCATCACTTCTTTTCCTTCTTCGTGATGGCCGGCAAAACTCCCAGCACTTAGCACTAGAGAAATAGACCCCGCTAGAGTAGTAAGTAAACGCTTCCTCATAGTAATCTCCTTAACTAATTTAATGCTTCAGTTCTAAAAACATCATGATTAACTCAGCATAAAATAAACCAGTTTGAGGGAGACGAGTTGAAAGCTTCTACAAGCCCTATAGCGATGACCTTTAGGGAAGATTTCGTATCCAGCTTGCCAACCCCATCCACTTACATTAAATGAAAGGCTTATAGCTTTCCTGTGAAAATGTTACTGAACGTAATTCCGGCCCCTTTTCATTCTGTTCATAAATAGTTCGCAGGGAGGGGTGTGCGTTAGCAGTAAAACTCAGTAACAATATGGTGGTGGCACTTTTGCCCTATACGACTTACAGTTAGCCCACACCCGTTTTTAAAGGATATTGTCATGTACACTCTTTACGGTTATCCGAAAACCCGCTCGGTTCGTGTGGCATGGGCATTAGAAGAGCTCGGCTTACCTTTTGAATTCAAGTTGGTTGACCTAAAACAAGGGCAACACCTGTCCGAGAAATACAAAAAAATAAGCCCCGCGGCAAAAATTCCAGCCCTAGCGACATCCGAAGGCACCTTGACTGAGTCTGCTGCGATTGTCACCTTTTTAGCTGAAAGACACGGCATGCATGAATTTATCCCGGAGCCAGGAAGTTTTGAGCGAGCAAAATATGAAGAAATGATGCTGTTTCTTACCAGTGAGTTAGAGCAGCCGATTTGGAATTTAGCAAAGCACACTTTTGCGTTGCCAAAAGAGCAGAGACTTGAGCAAATGCGCGATATAGCAGTGTGGGAATTTAAGCGAGTGTTGCCTGTGTTCTCCTCTATGCTTAGCGATAAAGAGTTTGTTTGCGGCGACATGTTCACTATGGCCGATGTGATAGCAGGTCATATTTTGGCGTGGGCGAAAGGCAGTAAACTCGATATTACGCTAGACGGTAAAACTGACAATGTAGCCGCTTATGCGAAACGTGTATTGGGCCGTGAAGCTTATGAAAGAGCATGGCGACAAGAGATGGCGCATTTGCCTGAGTAATCTGGGTGGGCTCTAATAACAAATAGTAGTTTGCTACCTTGTTGGGGGCAAAAACATATAACGACAGCGCCGCTGATATAAAAGCTGACCTAAAAGCAGAAGATAAGGCTGATACAGAAGCTTGCGTAACATTAGCGGCGAGATAATAAAACAAGAAGGTAATCACTAATGAAATCATTTAAAACACTACTCGTCAGTAGTGCTGTAACTATGGCACTTGGCCTTAGCTCTGCGGCAGCCTATGCACACAATCACGCAAATATGCAGAGCTCACCAAAAAGTGAATCAGTGTCAAAAGAAAAGTCTGAGCACGATAAGCTTTTTGCACTATTCGCGGCTGCCGACCAGCGCGATATTGAGCTTAACCCGATTATGGCCATTTTCCGTGGCGATATGCGTTATGCCGACAGAATGGGCGACTTCTTAACCGATGCCCACGCACTAGCCGGAAAAACAGCTACACTACTTAATTTGTCAGAGCTTAAGCAAATTGACCGCAGTAAGCTAAGCGACACCGACAAGCTTGCTTACGATGTATTTAAGTACAATGAAGAACGCTCGCTAAAAATGTCGAGTGACGAGATTGAAGCGCTTACGGAAGTACGTCCTGTCAATCACTTTAGCGGGTTTCACACCTTCTATCCGACCTTTGCAAGCGGAAAGGGCGCGGCGCCATTTAAAACAGTAGAAGATTACGAAAATAATTTATCTCGCCATAAAGATTACATCGCGATTTCAGATCGTGCTATCGGCAAGTTTCGCGAGGGCATGGAAAGTGGTGTACTTGAAACTAAATTGACTATCGACCGAGTGATAAAACAGTTTGATACTCAGCTGGCTATCCCAATTAAAGAGTCACAATTTTGGGGGCCAATCACAATGTTCCCAGAAAGTTTCTCTGATGAGGAAAAAGCGCGTTTAACCGCTGAGTATGAAAAAGCGACGCAAGAAATTTACGATGCAACTACGCGTATGCGCGATTTCCTTCGCGATAAGTACTTGCCTGTGGCCCGTGACAGTATTGGCCTCAGTGATATGAAAGGTGGCGCAAAGCTTTATCAATTGATGGTGGAAGGTTCGACTACACTGCCAATGACGCCTGATGAACTGCATACGCTAGGCTTAAAAGAAGTTAAGCGCATTAAAAATGACATGCTTGAAATTAAGGATGAAGTGAACTTTGAAGGCACCCTAAATGAGTTCTTCGATTATGTGCGCACCGACCCTAAATTCAAGCCTGAAAGTCGCGAGGCACTAACCCAAAACTATTATGATATTGGTCGCGAAGTAGACGAGAAAATTGATCAATACTTCTCGTTATTGCCGAAGTCTGAGCTAGAGATAAAACCTTACGACCCTGCTATTGAGCAATTTAGCGCAGGTGGTTCTTATCAGCCGGGCACGCCGGACGGCTCACGTCCTGGTACTTTCTACTTTAATGCTTACGACCTACCTAGTCGTTTAACGACGGGTAACGTTACTTTGTACCTTCATGAAGGTGCGCCAGGTCACCATTTTCAAGTCAGCCTTGCGCAAGAAAATGAAGCGCTACCCTCATTCATGCGCTTCAGCTTCCTACCTGCATTCGGCGAAGGATGGGCCCTATATTCAGAAACCTTGGGCTATGAAATGGGCTTTTTTGATGACCCATGGAACCGTTACGGCACGCTTCAGGATGAACAGCTGCGCGCTATGCGTTTGGTAGTAGATACGGGTATCCACGCCAAAGGTTGGAGCCGTGAACAAGCTATCGATTTTATGCTCGAAAACTCAGGCATGACTCGCACGGAAGTCGTGGCAGAAGTAGAGCGTTATATTGCTATTCCGTCGCAAGCGCTGTCTTACAAAGTTGGCGCGCTTAAAATTCAAGAGCTGCGCGCTCGCGCGGAAAAAGCATTAGGTGACGATTTCGACATTCGAGAGTTCCACGCACAAGTGCTGAATACAGGCGGTATTCCATTAACCATTCTTGAGCAGAAAATTGACCGCTGGATTGCTAGCCAAAAGAGTTAAGGATTAAAGCCTTGGCTTGAACTTTTGAAAGCGGGATTAGCGATAAGTCAAGCACGGCAAAAAGCTGATATATAAAACAAAGCCAGTAATGCACGTCATTACTGGCTTTTCTATTTTTGCGACCAATAGCAGTGATATTGATGAAACGCTTCACTAGAGTAGTAAATGAACAACTTTTCTAATGTCTTAAGGAGCATGAAGTGGATTTAGGGTTATTTTCATTAAGTTTAGCGGTAAAAGATATCAGTAAGTCAAAAGCGTTTTATGAAGCCTTGGGCTTCACAGCTATGCCTTCCTGTGGGTCAGTGGAAGACAAATGGCTAATGATGAAAAATGGCACCACTATGATTGGCTTATTTGAAGGAATGTTTGAAGACAATATTATGACCTTTAACCCCAGCGATGTTAGAGCACTTCAGGCGAGTTTAGTTGAGCAAGGTATAGCATTGGACGTGCCTGTGAAAGGTGATAGCGGCCCAGGGCACTTTATCGTCAAGGACCCTGACGGCAACACTATCATGTTTGATCAGTTTTAAATTCGCGCTGCCAGTTCTGCACCTTGGCGAATAGCACGCTTGGCATCAAGCTCTGCCGCGACGTCAGCACCACCGATAATATGTACGGTAAAGCCTGCATCTTCTAGAGGTTTCTGCAGAGGTTTAAAGGGCTCTTGGCCTGCACATACAATAACATTATCGACAGGCAGCACCTTAGGCGTGTCGTTAATGAGTACGTGAAGTCCTTCATCATCCACTTTCTCGTAGGAAACGCCATTTATCATTTGAACGTTGTGGTGTTTCAATGACTGCCTGTGGATCCAGCCCGTTGTTTTACCTAGACCTTTGCCCACCTTCGAGGTCTTGCGTTGTAGTAAATACACCTCGCGTTCAGAAGGCTCTATCGCCTTTTCTTTAAGTGCCCCTGGTGCTGAGTAATTTTTGTCGATACCCCAGTGAGCTAGCCATTTTTCTTTATCTTTAGCTAAATGTTCGTGCTCAACTAAGAACTCTGCTACGTCAAAGCCAATACCGCCAGCACCAACAATTGCCACTTTTTTGCCCACCGGTTTGTGGTCGCGTAATACATCTAAATAACTCATCACTTTAGGGTGGTCGTGACCTTCAATAGAAAGTTTACGTGGATTGATGCCTGTTGCTAACACCACTTCATCGAACCCCTCATTTGACAAGCTTTCTGCATTAACTTCGGTGTCAAGGTGAATGGATACGCCAACCCGCGCTAGCTGATTGTCAAAATAACGCAGGGTTTCATAAAACTCCTCTTTCCCGGGCACTTGTTTGGCATAATTGAACTGACCGCCAATTTCAGCGGCTTTATCAAATAAATGTACGTCGTGCCCTCTCTCAGCAGCATACATTGAAAAGGCCAATCCAGCTGGACCTGCACCGACAACCGCTAGCTTTTTCTTGTTTTGCGTAGGTGTAAAGGTAAGTTCAGTTTCATAGCACGCTTGTGGATTTACCAAACAGCTTGCCCGCTTTTGCTCAAAGGCATGGTCAAGGCAGGCCTGGTTGCAGGCAATACAGGTATTGATAAGTTTAGATTCATTGCGCATGGCCTTCGCTACAAAGTGAGCGTCAGCCAGGAAAGGGCGGGCCATCGATACCATGTCAGCCTGCCCTTGTGCCAATACCGATTCCGCCACCTCTGGAGTATTTATACGGTTGGTGGTGATAAGAGGAATATTCACCTCTTTTTTCATGCGTTCGGTTATCCAGGTAAACGCTGCACGTGGTACAGACGTGGAGATCGTGGGAACGCGGGCCTCGTGCCATCCGATACCGGTATTAATAAGCGTAGCGCCTGCTTTTTCAATTTCTTTAGCCAAGTAAACGACTTCATCCCACTTAGCGCCGCCTTCAACTAAGTCCAGCATAGACAGACGATAGATAATAATGAAGTTAGTACCTACTTTCTCTCGCACACCCTTAACTATTTCAATTGCTAAGCGGGCTCGGTTTTCTAAACTGCCGCCCCATTCATCGTTTCTGTGATTAGTGCGTTCGCAAAAGAATTGATTAATGAGGTAGCCTTCTGAACCCATTATTTCCACACCGTCGTAACCTGCTTGTTGGGCAAGGGCTGCACATTTTACATAATCTTTAATGGTGCTTCTCACGCCGCGCGAGGAAAGTTCGCGAGGTTTAAAAGGGGTAATGGGCGACTTCATTGGTGAAGCGGAAACAGCAAGCGGGTGATAACCATAGCGACCCGAATGCAGTATTTGCATGCAAATTTTACCATCTTCTTTATGTACAGCGTCGGTAATAACACGATGCTTCTTGGCGTGGCGAGAACGGGTCATTCTGCCAGCAAAGGGCGCTACCCAACCTGAAATGTTAGGGCTAATGCCGCCCGTTACGATAAGCCCCGCACCGCCTTTGGCGCGCTCGGCATAGAAAGCTGCCAGTTTATCAAAGCCGCCTTTCTCTTCTTCCAAGCCTAAGTGCATAGACCCCATGAGGGTGCGGTTGCGAAGAGTGGTAAAGCCCAAATTTAATGGGGCTAATAGGTTAGGGTAAAAAGGTGACTGCTGCTCTGACGTATTTACAGAATGGGCAGCGGCGGTCTGAGGTGTAGACTGTGACGAGGGCGTATTCATATTTATTCTCTATTTTTTACTATGAAGGCATCTAGCATGTTGTTTAATACTTAAAGTACGTAGAAACTATTTTTAATTGCGCTTCAGCAGGCTTCAGTAACTAATGCTTTAATCTTTACGAGCCAACTTGCCCGACCAGTTGTCTTGATTATTTACTACTGCATCAGATTGGTAAAGGGGAGTTATCAATTTTTTAACACAATAAAAAAGCGAGATACCAATTATCGGCCATCTCGCTTAATAGTTTTAAAATTATGTTTAGTAAAAAGAGCTTACAAATTACTAGGGTTGGCATGGTTTAACGCGTAAACAATATTGCCCTTAGAAAGTAATCTGCAGTTGCCTATTCATCCACATACATTTTTTGTTGGAATTTCAGCGTCTGTTTACTTGTACCCTTTTGTACGTCTATTTCAAACCTGAAGGTTTCTTGATCGCGAAATGGCAGCACGGCGAGATAATAAATAGCACCGCCCTCTTCCACTTTCTTAAAGGTTAGCTTTCGCGAGTTGCCGAGCAGGTTTTTTGCTGTTCCTGTCATGTCTACACGCTGCGCTTCACCCGATGCTTTATCTAACACAGAGATATTAACCAGTGCGTTAAACTTGCTTCTTACAATACCGTAATTAGCAGCAACTTCAGGCGTTAAGAATGGCGTACTGACTACCATATAATGTACATCCCATTCGCCAAGCGTTTTTTTCTGCTCGGCAAATGCAGAAAAGCTTAAGCAAGCCATAGCTGTTACAAGAAGGGCTACGTACCCTTTCTTAATTTGTTTTATCTTACTCATGATAGACCTTACTTTGCCTTCATATTTATCTTTTACAAAACAGCGGGCGTACCCGCTGCCCGATACTGTATGACCTACGGATTCACCTTTAATACCTGTAGTAAACATTGTTTACATAGGGAAAGTGTCTTGGATCAGAAGCTGTAAAAACTGTAATGCGATAATGGCAATAAGCACTGATAAGTCTAAGCCGCCTAATGGTGGAATGACCTTACGTATAGGCGCTAAAAACGGCTCGGTAAGCTGATACAGAACATAGTCAACCGGAGACTGACCTTGCGATACCCAGCTCAATATAGCGCGCAACAGCAATACCCAAAACATTAGCGATAGGGCTTCTTTTACCACGCCAATTACCGATAAGATGGCTATGCCAACGGGATTTAAACTACCGCCAAACATGAGTCCAAGAGTAATGAGTTTAAGCGCGCATACCGCTACCGCCAGTACAAAGGTTGCGGTGTCGAATCTGCCGATTGACGGGATAACACGGCGCAACGGTCCCACTATAGGGTGGGTTGCTTTTACTACAAATTGACTCATTGGGTTATAAAAGTCTGCCCGAACCATTTGTAACCAAAGGCGCAGGATAACCACCATCAAATAAAGGCTAAATAAGGTATCAACCAAAAATACCGTTGCATTCATGTTGTGTTTTTCCTAAAACGTTATAGCTGTTTTGCCATTTCTTCAGCACGCGCTACGGCAGCCCGCATCGATTTACTGACAATATCTTTTAAGCCTTCATCTATGAAGGTATTTACGGCCTCGGCTGTCGTGCCGCCCTTTGACGTAACTTGGGCACGAAGCTCACTTAATTCAAGGTCTGGGTTGTTACAAACCATTTCAGCTGCACCCAACATAGCCTGTTGCACCATAAGGCGTGACTGGGCTTGATCAAACCCCATATTCATGGCTTCTTCTTGCATGTTTTGTAGGAACAAGAAGAAATAGGCTGGACTGCTGCCTGCTGCGGCAATAACACCGTTGATGCCATCTTCTTTTTCTACCCAAACGGTTTCGCCTACACTGTTCATAACATCGTCTACGTACTGTCTGTCAGACTCAGAAACCGTATCGTCGGCATACATACCCGACATGCCTTTGCCTAATAAGCTAGGTGTATTTGGCATAATGCGAACAACAGGGTATTCGCCGCCCAACATCTCTTGTAATCTGGCAACGGGAAGACCTGCTGCAATGCTTAAAAATAACTTACCTGTTAGGTCGTTATTTTTTTGCAGCTCGCCGCACATATCACCCATAATTTGTGGTTTTACCGCAAGCACAATGGCGTCAGCGAATTGGCAAGCTTCATCGTTAGATTGCGTGGTGTGAATACCAAACTCGGCTTTAAGGCCTTCTAACTTCGGCGTGGACGGGTTTGCCGCAAGAATATTTTCTTTCGCATACCCAGATTTGATAAGACCACTGATGATGCTGCGGCTCATGTTACCCGCGCCAATAAATGCTAATTTTTTCTGTTGCATGTAAATCCTATTTGTTGATTGCATTTAAGTCTGTGTAGCAAAGCCGTTCACTAAAAGCTAAGCACTATAGGTATGGCTAAGTACGTTTTCCGAAAATAGCGGTACCGATTCGAACCATGGTAGAGCCATGTTGAATTGCTTCTGCCATATCACTACTCATTCCTACGGATAGGGTATCAAAATTGCTCAGTGATGTATGGTAGTGGTCAAATAATTCTTTTAGCTTAGTTAGCGTAGCGCGCTGTTGTTCTTCACTAGGGTTAGCCTTGGGAATAGCCATCAAACCGCGTAGGCAAAGGCGCTCCTGTGACACTACAAACTCAATTAAAGAAGCTAATTCGTTGAGCCCTACGCCAGACTTACTGCCTTCATCATCAATGTTCACCTGAATACATACGTTTAATGGTGGCATTGAGGCGGGGCGTTGCTCATTTAGCCGGCGGGCTATTTTCTCTCTGTCAACTGACTGTACCCAATCGAAATGTTCGGCTACTACTTTAGTTTTATTTGACTGAATAGGGCCAATCATATGCCACTCAATATCTTCGAGTCTGGAAAGTTCCTGAACCTTTTCAACACCTTCCTGCACATAGTTTTCGCCAAACATTCGTTGTCCCGCTTCATACGCTTCAATGATATCTGATACGGGTTTTGTTTTGCTAACCGCTAGCAATTTAACGGAATTTGGTGGACGATGTGCACTATTAGCGGCTTGGTCTATTCCTTTTCGTGCGGAATCTAGTCTTTCTGCTATTGTTTGCATTATTCACCTTGTTTTGGAGAAGTGGTTGTGGATATTACCGAACTTTTGGCTTTCAGTGTTAAGAATAACGCTTCAGATTTACACTTATCAGCGGGCCTACCACCAATTATTCGTGTAGATGGCGAGATGCGTAAACTTAACGTGCCTGCCCTCGATCACAAGCAAGTACATGGTCTTGTTTATGAGATTATGAATGACATGCAGCGCAAAGAGTACGAAGAAAACTTAGAAACCGATTTTTCTTTCGAGGTAAACGGGTTGTCTCGTTTTCGTGTGAATGCCTTTGTTCAAAATCGCGGGGCTGCGGCGGTGCTGCGTACTATTCCTAGCAAGGTGCTGACCTTAGATGACCTCGGTGCACCTGAAATATTCAAAGACATCATAAATCAGCCTACCGGTATAGTGCTAGTCACTGGCGCTACAGGTTCGGGTAAAAGTACCACGCTAGCGGCCATGGTCGACCATATCAATACGCACAAACGCGAACATATTCTAACTATTGAAGACCCGATTGAATTTGTTCACGACAATAAACTTAGTTTGGTTAACCAACGTGAGGTGCACCGTGATACGCACTCGTTTAATAACGCCCTGCGCTCAGCGCTTCGTGAAGACCCAGATGTTATTCTGGTTGGTGAACTTCGTGACTTAGAAACCATTCGCCTTGCGATTTCAGCTGCAGAAACAGGCCATTTGGTGTTTGGTACGCTACACACCAATTCAGCACCGAAAACTATTGACCGTATCATTGATGTTTTCCCCGCTGAGGAAAAAGCCATGGTGCGCTCAATGTTATCGGAGTCGCTACGCGCGGTTATATCGCAAACTCTACTTAAGAAAGTAGGTGGGGGCCGTGTTGCTGCCCACGAGATCATGGTGGGTATCCCAGCTATACGAAACCTTATTCGTGAAGATAAAGTGCCGCAGATGTACTCGGTTATTCAAACTGGGCAAGCACATGGTATGCAAACCATGGATCAATGCTTACAGCGATTGGTGGCTATGGGCGTTATTAGCAAAGAAGATGCGGCGGCAAAGTCAGTAGATAAACAGTCAATGAGTAATTTCTAGAGGCCATTATGCTAGATTCACTATTACAAAAAATGGTCGATACCAACGCCTCTGATTTGTTTATTACAGCTGAGTTTCCGGTAAGTGCCAAAATCAACGGAAAACTGACACCAGTGACAGAAAGTGCCACATCGGAAGAGGCATCGCTCGCGCTGGTTCACGAAGCGATGACCGAAAAGCAGCGAGACGAGTTTCATACATCGAAGGAGTGTAATTTCGCTATCGTTCGCGATGGCATTGGTCGTTTCCGCTGCTCTGCATTTTGGCAGCGTGACCAAGCGGGCATGGTGATTCGCCGCATCGTTACTCAAATTCCCAAAGCGGATGATTTGGGTCTGCCGCGAGTACTAAAAGAAATTATTATGTCTAAACGCGGTCTTGTTCTATTTGTTGGTGGAACGGGGACTGGTAAATCCACGTCATTGGCTGCGCTCATTGGGCACAGAAATGAAAACTCGCACGGGCATATATTGACCATTGAAGACCCAATCGAATTTGTTCATGAGCATAAAAACTGTGTTATCACGCAGCGCGAGGTGGGCATTGATACTCAGTCCTTCGACGACGCACTTAAAAGCTCGCTTCGTCAGGCTCCTGATGTAATTCTTATTGGTGAAATTCGCTCAATGGAAACCATGGAATATGCCATGTCGTTTGCCGATACAGGGCATTTATGTGTAGCCACGCTTCACGCCAATAACGCGAACCAAGCTATAGAGCGCATTATGCACTTGGCGCCTAAAGATCAGCACGATAAGCTGCGCTTTGATTTAAGCCTGAACATACGCGCTATTGTTGCGCAGCAACTTGTGCCAACACCAGACGGTAAGGGCAGGGTTGCGGCTATAGAAATACTGCTTAACTCGCCGTTAGTGCGCGATCTTATTCAGCGTAACGAAATAGGCGCATTAAAAGAAGCCATGAAAAAGGGTAAAGAGCAGGGCATGCAAAGCTTTGATATGGCCCTATATGATTTGTATAAAGCAGGTAAGATAGACATGGACCAAGCGCTTCACCATGCTGACTCGCCTAACGATCTGCGCTTAATGATTAAGCTTGATACTAGCGACGGTTCTAGCTTAGGCACCTTGTCTAACGTATCTATTGATATGGATGACTAGGCTCTGCTTCTTCAGTACTGCAGTTACACTTTGAAAAAGCGATACCTGGATAATTACTCAAAAAGCAGCCCAAGGGCTGCTTTTTCGTATAAGCTCTACGCGGTATGCATTATTTTTTTGCAATAGGATAGTCATTGAAAAAACTTTTCTCCTCACAAGACGCTTTTGAAATGCAAGCGGTTCGCAGCGAACTTGATGCGCTGTCTATTCCCTATATGGTAAAAAATGAATTTGCTGGTGGTGCTATAGGAGAGCTACCTTGGCAGGATTCTCAGCAGGAGGTATGGCTCGTCGACGATAGCTGGTATGCACGAGCGTCGAAAGTTATCGAGGCCATCGTTCACAAATCACGTACTACGAATAACAGCAGTGAAGACTGGCGATGTGACACGTGTGGTGAGGAAAACGGCAGCGCATTCGATGTATGCTGGCAGTGTGGCGCGGAAAAATAGAAGTACAGGAACTTAAAATTAACAACAAAGAGTAGCGCAAAGGCGGCTACTCGTACTGGCTTTCGCTCCAGCTGGTGAAGATCACGCAAGCTGATACGCTATCAACTTTATCCTTAGTAAGCTTTTTATAGCCACCTAGCTCAAACAACATAGATTTTGCATCCGTTGTAGTTAGGCGCTCGTCACAGGTTTCCACTGCAACACGAAAACGTCCGTGGAGTCGATTGGCGAACTTGCGAGCTCGTTGGGTCATTTCCTGCTCTGTACCGTCCATATTTAGCGGTAAACCAACAACAACAACATGGGGTTGCCATTCTTCATAAAGCTTTTCTATCAATGCCCAATCTGGAATGCCGTCTCGTGCCTTAAGCGCTGCAAGCGGTGAAGCAGTGCCAGTAATTTCTTGGCCTACCGCTACGCCAATACTCTTGGTACCAAAGTCAAACGCAAGTACAGTACGGTTTCCTATATCAGGCATGCCCGGCTCCTGGAGCTAGCTGCCATACATCAACACCGAGTTTATTTACCGTTGCTTGCCATTTTTTGTGCATAGGAGTGTTAAATAGAATTTCTTCGTCCGCTTCTATGGTTAGCCACGCATTTTCCTGCATTTCCTTTTCAAGTTGCCCTGGTGTCCACCCGGCGTAACCTAAAGCAATAAGCACGTCCTCTGGGCCCTCATCGTTGGCGATAGCCGTCAAAATGTCCTTTGATGTGGTAACCATGATCCCCGGCGCGAGCTTAAGACTAGATGCCCAGGATTTTTGCGACGAATGCAACACAAACCCACGTTCTTGGTTGACGGGTCCGCCCGCAAGTACGATTTGTTCTGCCTTGTCTTCAGAAACTGTCAATTCTTTATCAGTTTGTTCAAGTAGTTGTTTGACGTTCATAGTAGAGGGCTGATTCACCACAATGCCCATAGCGCCTTCAGCATTGTGCTCACAAACATAAATGAGTGAACGTGAAAAGTAGGGATCGTCTAAGCTAGGCATTGCGACCAAAAAGTGATTTTGTAGGCTTTTTAATTCCGTCATAGTTTGCTTTTTACTACTATATTTTACTAACGTCTTTTACTTTAGGGGGCCATTTAACATTAAGTATAAAAGGCCCCGTATTCACCCATGCTGAGCTTTATCTGAGCTACTCGCACGGGTGACTAGTGCAAAGCACGTTTTATCTGTTGGCTAAGCGCTTTTCAATTGCGTCAAACAGTGCGCCCATAATGTCTACGTCGTACGCGGCTTCTATTTCTCTTACGCACGTTGGGCTGGTAATGTTTATTTCTGTAATTTTATTGCCAATTACATCAAGCCCTACAAACAAAATATTATTTTCTTTAAGCGTAGGAGCTATGGCTTCAGCCAATGCGCGGTCTGAATCAGAAATTGGCTGAGGGCGGCCAGTGCCACCGGCGGCCAAGTTCCCTCTTGTTTCCCCTTTGGTTGGCAGTCGCGCTAAGCAGTATGGCATTACTTCACCATCTACAATCAATACACGCTTGTCACCGTCTTTAATCTCTGGAAGGTACTCTTGTACTATCATATAGCGCGTGCCCAAATGAGTCAGAGTTTCAATAATTACGCCTAAATTATTACCGTCAGGCTTTACTCTGAATATAGAGGCGCCACCCATACCGTCTAAGGGCTTACAAATAATATCTTGATGCTTGGCATGAAACTCACGAATAATCGTTTGGTTGTTTGATACGAGAGTATTCGGAATATGCTCTGGGAAATACGACGTAAACAATTTTTCGTTGTAGTCACGTAGGGCCTGAGGATTATTTACAACCAGTGCTCCGGCGTCTTGCGCTAGCGATAATATCTGGGTAGCGTACAGAAATTCGCTGTCAAAAGGCGGATCTTTACGCATAAGTAAAACATCAATATCCCCTAAATGCAGGGGCGCTTCGTCTTCAATCGCGTAGAAATCTGTCGCTTGGTCTTTAACCGACACGGTTTTGCCCAAACCCATAGGCTTACCATTGTCTAAATACAGGTCTTTTAGTTCGAAATAAACAACTTTTGCACCGCGGCGCTGAGCTTCAAGCATCATCGCAAAGCTTGTGTCTTTATGTGGCTTAACGCTTGCGATGGGGTCCATAATTACGCCAACGGTATATTGCATAATGTTCTCACCTTGAATGTTTATAAAATGCCGGCTCATATAGCCTTGCTGATAATCTTTGTATATTGGGTCACACCCTAATACTTCAAGCTAGCATAGGCCTGTAAAAAAGGGTTTAAAATATATCCTCAAAAGTCGCCGTGTTGTGCCTGGAGAATACTCAAACTGCTAATTGCCGCCGTTTCGGTACGTAAAATACGTGGGCCTAAACTTACCGATTGATAACCGTTTTCGTTAGCTTGATGGATTTCTGTGTCTGATAACCCGCCTTCTGGACCTATAAGTAGTCGAAAGCCTTGAGTATTATAAGGTTGCCTCGCTAAGCTTTGTTCTGCGCCGGGTGCTAAAACCAACCGCGTAGTATTGGTTGATGAGGACAGCCACTGACTTAAATTTACCGGGGCATTGAGCACAGGAATAACGTTGCGACCACTTTGCTCACAGGCACCAATGATAATTTTATGCCATTGCTGAATTTTCTTTTCCCAGCGCGATTCGTCAAGTTTTACTGTGCATCGTTCGGTAATAACAGGCGTTATCTCTGTTACGCCAAGCTCTACGCTTTTTTGTAGCACAATATCCATTCTATCACCCTTAGAAACACCCTGACCTAAGTGAAGGAGGAGGGGGGACTCTTTAGCTAAAGAAAGACATGCATCTGCTTCAACCGTTACTTTTTTTCTTTGAACACTTATGACTTGTGCACTGTATTCGTTGCCATCGCCGTTAAATAGCACAATAGGGCGATTTGGCTTTATGCGCAGCACAGTAGCGATGTGATGACCCGCATCTTCGGTTAATTCAAATTCTTGTTCTAAAGGAATTGGGTTGGGGTAATAAACTCTTGGTATACGCATAAATAGTCAGGTGTTTGGTTTTGATGCGTATGATACGTGTCTGTATATGCAGGTTGCAATGCTGTCGACGGCATCATGTAAATAATTGGATAAAAACTTACACAAACGGCAACATGCGACCTATCTTTATTAATCACCTGACTCGTAGGTTTACTCTAAGCCGCAGAGGGCGAAGAATTGTTCGAAGTGGTTTTCAACACGTTGGAAGAAGGCTTCGAATTTGGTTTTGGGCGGTATTCCGCTCTTGCATATTTAGTATGTTTTCCTCTATCGGTGCGAAGTGAATATACAAATAAGCACAAAACGACCGAAAACAGGGTTATGAGAAGCAACATGCGTTAATCCTTTAAGTGACATAGTTTGCTAAAGCTCGTTCATAAGAATTAACGGAAAGAGGATTCAAATCCGTAAACACCGTTAATTCTACTGAAACTTTAGTCTAAAACTTTGAGGCTAAAAAATCATCAAAAAAAATGTCTTAAAACTCGGTAACTTCCGACAAAGTTAAAAAGACAACAAAGCGCATTCAAGCTTCGGTGTTAAATAGTGCATTTGTTGAGTGACATGTGTGTGACAATTATTCAAAAAAATACTTAAACTTTGGTATACGTTGTACCTAAGAGTAGCGTTATGTATCGCTACTTTTGGATAATGCTAACCTTATCAATAGCCTGAAGCGCTTAGACTTTTGGGCGAATTTACGCTGTTTGGACCTATTATGTATTGGTGATAATACGAATAGCTGATAACGTATTTGTGTTAATTACAACTAACCAAGACAAGGACCATATTATGGAAGAGAAGCTTTCGCTTTTTTCAGCGAGTGATGTTGAAAGGTACATAAACGACTACGCCATCCCATGGGGTATCAACATTTTGATGGCGATTGCGATTTATGTAGTTGGTAAGATCGTAGTTGGATTTATTTTGTCTGTATTTAGACGCCTAATGGCTAAATCTAAATACGACGACATGTTGGTTGATTTCCTAGAGGCGATACTAAGCGCCATTTTGATGTTGTTCGTTATTGTCGCGTCACTTGACCAACTTGGCGTTGATACTACTTCACTGGTTGCTATCTTGGGTGCCGCTGGTCTTGCTATTGGTTTGTCACTGCAAGACTCGCTTAAAAACTTTGCAGCAGGCGTAATGCTTCTAGTGTTTAAGCCGTTCAAAGCAGGTGACTTTGTTGAGGCTGCGGGCACAGCTGGTTCAATCAAGAAGATTGGTATTTTCACAACCACAATGAATACGCCTGATAACAAAGAAATTATCGTTCCAAACGGCAATATCTACAGCGGCAACATTACTAATTACTCTGCGAAAGAAACTCGTCGTGTTGATATGGTTGTTGGCATCGGCTATGACGCTGACTTGCTTAAAGCTAAGCAAGTACTGCAAGAGATGGTTGAAGCAGATGAGCGTATTCTAGCTGAGCCTGCTCCGACTGTAGCAGTTTCTGAACTTGCTGATAGCAGCGTTAACTTTGTGGTACGCCCTTGGGTAAACGCTGCAGATTTCTGGGCGGTTAAGTTCGATTTTACAGAGCAAGTTAAACTTCGCTTTGATAAAGAAGGCATTTCAATTCCATTTCCGCAAATGGATGTGCATTTACACAAGCAAGACGGCGAGTAATCGTTAGCTTGAAAACAAAAAACGCTGCTAAATGCAGCGTTTTTTTTGTGTTGAAAACAAGCGAATAAATGAGATGGAATAGAAAGTCTAACCATATGAGACTGTACTCTTATTTGCAGTTGGGTCGATAAGCCGTACTTTGATAGTCAGCATAGGCGGCTGGCATGTTTGCTTGTAGATTATCTATTCTTGTTTGTGGAGCAGGGTGGGTAGAAAGCAGCTCCATCGGACGATTTCCGCCACTCGCTGCATCCATGTTTTGCCATAAATTTACAGACTGCCTTGGGTCAAAGCCAGATTTTGCCATTAGCTGTAGCCCAATGACGTCGGCCTCTGATTCGTGAGTTCTGCTAAAAGGAAGCTGAACGCCTACTTGAACACCTAAACCAATCGCCGCCATTATAGGACCTGATTGAGGCACTTCGTTTGCCGCTAACACTTGGCCTACCGCCTGACTGCCTACATTGATTAACGTTGACTGAGACATGCGCTCGTTACCGTGCTCTGCGATAACGTGACCTACTTCGTGACCAATAACGGCAGCTAGCTGATGCTGGTTTTCCGCTACATTTAGTAACCCTGTATATACACCTATCTTACCGCCAGGGAGCGCGAAAGCATTAACTTGTTCATCATCAAATACCACTACCTCCCATTGACCGCTAAAAACACTGGTCGGAACTTGAGATGTGATGGCGTTGGCAACACACTCTACATAGGAGTTTTGAACAGCTTTGTTAGATATTTTTAGCTCTTCTTTCATACCCGTGAAAGCCTGGTCGCCCATTTGGGCTAGCTGGGCTTCTGAATACAGTAATACTTGATTTCTGCCGGTAGGAGATGTTGCACATGCGGTTAATGTGAGCACAGCAGCAATAACCGCTGAGGCAGTGAATTTCAATTTCATAGTTAATCCTTTTGATTGCTGAGTACACTCATTTTCGTGACGCTGTCACAAAAAATGATATTCCATTCAGTTTATACATCTTATTAGTCGTATTAGTATCAGATAGCGCGAACAAATAAAACTAGACCTTCGCGTTAAAGGCCTTACGTGGCGCTTCCGCTAATCTTTATTAGACTCGCTCAGTGATAAAAAACGCTAAAATATGTGCTTACCATTAGTGCTTAATATCGTAAATAGTTGCTTTTTTTATAGAAAAATTACACGGCTTTGCCTTCTTAATACTTGTGTCATAAACTGATTTTAATTTATACATAGAAGTTGAATAAATTTTCTGGTGTACTAGGGGCAGAAATCCCAGATTTCTCGTACCTCGCAACGTACAAAAAAACAAATAAAAAGGAAATCAAATGGCAGTGCGTAACAAGTTTAAATATGGATTACTTGCATTTTTAGTTTCAGCTGCGCTCACAGGATGCGGCCTTGATGGTGACGATGGTGCCCAAGGTGAGACAGGGGCACAAGGACCACAGGGCGAACAAGGCGACCCAGGCTCGGATGGTAGCGACGGCACCGATGCTTCTATCGGTATTGCAATGGATATCGTTGGTCGCGCTTTCTTGGGCAATCAAACGGCAGCTGAAATTGTTCAGTATCATTCCGCTACCAGTACCATTTACGCCACTAATGGTGAAACGAATACAATTGCAGTCATTGATGCTTCTGGCGTGAATACGGCAACAATGCCAGATCCAATTAATACGACCACGTTAACATCGACCACAATCGCACTGCCTGCTGATATTAACGGTGTGGCGTTAGGCAGCTTAACAAGTATCGCAATAAGCGGTGACCTTATGGCTGTTGCTGTACCTGCAGATGTTAAAACTGACAACGGTTTCGTGTTGTTTTACAACGGGCTTGATAGTTCTGCTCCCGCTTTCTTAGATTCGGTTGAAGTAGGCGCGCTACCTGATATGGTCACTTTCACCCCTGACGGCGGTAAAGTATTAGTAGCGAACGAAGGCGAGCCATCTGACGACTATACCGTTGACCCTGAGGGTTCTATTTCGGTTATCAATATTCTTGCCAGTGGCGAGCCTGAAGAAACAGGCACTACTGTTGGCTTCAGTGCACTTAACGGCAGTGAAGCTGAGCTTATGGCACAAGGCATGATGTTCCCAAACCCAGCAGGGCGTACAATTAACGGAACCGCTATTACCTCGACCGTAGCGAAAGATTTAGAGCCTGAATATATCACTGCGACTAACGACGTTGCTTATGTCAGCCTGCAGGAAAACAATGGCCTAGCGATTTTAGATTTAGAAGAACTCACTGTTGATGTTGTTGGCTTAGGAACGAAATCTTGGGCTGGTCTAAACATTGATATCCAAGAGAATGATGCGGTTAGCTTTGGACAATATACCGGCCTCTACGGTGTATACCAGCCAGATACCATTGCTAACTTTACGTGGAAAGATGCAACCTTTATCGTAACTGCGAATGAAGGCGACGCCCGTGAGTACTTCTTTGAGGCTGCTGATGAGGCTGCTTGTACTGCCGCTGGTGGCGTTGACTTTGACGAAGACGATGGGTGTTTAGCCTATACGGATGAAGTGAAAGTAGAAGATCTAACAGCTGCTGCAAACTCTGAGTTGGCGATGCTCCAGGCAACGGGTGAGGCTGACGATTTACGCGTAACTTCGGCCATGGGTGATGCTGATGGAGACGGTGAATATGATGCTGCATATGCTTACGGTGCGCGCTCATTTACCATCTGGGATCAAAATGGTTTAGTGGTTTATGATTCTGGCGACGATTTTGAGCGCATTACTGCTTCAGTTCACGGTGCACAGTTCAACAATGGTGATGACGAAAATGCTAGCGATTCACGTTCTGAAAACAAAGGACCTGAGCCAGAAGCATTAACTGTAGGTCAAGTTGGCGACCGTACTTACGCTTTCATCGGTACTGAGCGCATGGGGGGTATTTTCGTTTACGATGTAACGAACCCTTATGATGTTCAATTTGCCGAGTATGTGATTAACCGAGATCTTACCGAAGGTTTAACAAGCGATGATGTGATTGGTGACCTTGCACCAGAAAGCTTAGTATTTGTAAGTGCTGAAGACAGCCCGAGTGGCGTCCCTCTGCTTTTAGTGGGTAACGAAGTGAGCGGTACAGTAACGGTATGGCAAATCAACCAGCTGTAATTTAATTTACAACAGTTAATAAAAACCCGCTTAACTAAGCGGGTTTTTTATTTTTACCTAATTTAGGGCAGCTCAATGCCAATAAAAAAGGCCCGAGTTTAAACTCGGGCCTTTTAGCGTCACGCGACGCCTTGTTTGTGCCAAGGCATTATTTGTCACTCATACAAGTGCTTAGTATTTAACAGTTACACCTGCAAATAAGCGCGGGCCATAGTCATTAACTTCGCCAAGGTTACCTTGAACGTAGTAGTCTTGGGACTTAGGTGCACTGAATAGGTTAATTGCTTCAACCTTAACGCGCACATGCTCATTCACTTTGTACGACGCACGGGCTTCCCAAACACCTACCTCGTCTACGTAACGCAGACGCGTACCGTTACTAGTGTACGGTTGGAAATATTCACTTCTGTACTTGTAGATAAGTGCTGTATCTAGGTCGCCAATTTGGTAATAAACTTGACCGCTAAACACGTGCTCAGAAAACCCTGGTACAGCGCCAGGAGGAATGATTCCTTCGGTTAACTGTGTGGTATTACCATCAAGGTCGGTAATAAATGTATCACCGTAATTACTGTCCTCAAACTCGTAATCAGTGTCGGCATAGTTATAACCAAATTTTACGCCAATACCGCTGTCCCATCGATATGCGATAGAGGTTTCGATACCCACTAACGTACTACTATCATCCGTTGTAACAGAGTTTGTGATAGGAAGGTCATAATCATCACCTTCAATCTCAAAAGTTTCTAGCACCGTTTGCTGCTGGAAACCACCATTGAACTGTTTGTAGTAAACACCAAAAGCAAAGATTGAGTCTTCGTTCG
This sequence comes from Pseudomonadota bacterium, assembly GCA_034190055.1. Taxonomy (GTDB): domain Bacteria; phylum Pseudomonadota; class Gammaproteobacteria; order Enterobacterales; family Alteromonadaceae; genus Alteromonas. Next base: position 61,862 of record JAXHTT010000003.1, read on the forward strand.
GGTACCATTCAATGGCCACGTCATAGTTCCAAGACATTAGAGGCGTTGTGCTTGGGTTACCTGAACCATTAACACCTACAATTAGGTCTGAAATAGTGGTTGGGGCAACCTCATCATCAGTTTGGAATGTGCGGCTAAAGCCTAAGTCTGATGGGTCGGCGCGAGACATTCCGCGATAGATACCAGCGCGTAATAAGATGTCATCGCTATAATCCATTACGAAGTTAGCACTTGGAAGTACCTCGGTGTAGCTACCACCGCCTTCGATGCGTTCAACCACTGAATCATCTTCAACAAGCGTCAGTGTGCCTAATTCACCTTCGATAACTTCAAACGAGTTTCTGAAGCCAACAGAAGTCACTTCGGTATTTACAACACGCACACCAAAGTTACCGCGAATAAACTTGCCCCACATTTCTGTGTCATAGTTCGCCATCAAATAACCAGCGTAAGTGCGCTCTGTAACGTCTATCGTACCGGCATTTTCATACTCTAACTCAGGGTAAGCAAAGTTATCGCCATTTGATGCAGCAACTGCTTGAGCAAAGCAGTTATTATCATAAGTTGCCCATGAAGAGCCAGTGCCGCTGTCTATAGTGTTACCATCGCTGTCTACATGAGTGATGATATCGCCATCAGAAACGGTAGACAAAAAGCCACTTTCTGGGAAGTCAATCTGGCAGCTTTCCATAACCGCGATAGCTTGAGCGATGGCTTCTTCATCAGTGGCGCCTTCAGTAGCTGAAAATGTCCACTGGTTACGTGAACCGTTACCGTTAGTACCACCAAACTGTACAAAAGTCATCTCAGAAGCACGAAGGCCACCTTCAACACTTACGAACACGTCATGATCAAGAATGTAACTAAAATCAACTTTTGCTGATTTTATTTCGTTTTCTCTCGCATTTTCCCTATCTGCGCGTGTACGAAGGCTATCGTAGAAGTTAGTGATGTCGGTCACGTCAAAGTTCTGTACCGTGAAGTGAGGAATGTTATCACCCATATCCAATGAGAAGAATTGTCTGTCTTCAGTGCGGGCACGGTTTGAGATTTGAAGCTCTTCACGTTCTGTTTTCGAGTAAGCTAGGTCGAAGCTTAGCGTTAATGCGTCGGTAGCAAAGTGCTCAACATTAATGCCGAAGCCATGGTAAGTCTCGTCACGTGAGAATTGCTCGCCCGATGTTTCAATACGGTCTTGACCTTCCCAATGTAAAATGCCACCTACATCATTGGTTACTAGTGTAGGTCCAGTTAACCCTGGAATCGCACGCTTTTGTAGGAAGATTAAGTCATGTCTTGCTTCTTGCTGTAAGCGGTTCGAGTACTGGAAGTCAGTGTTAATATCCCAGGCGTCATTAGGCTGAAACTGCAGTGCTAAGAAGAAAGCATCTCGCTCATCAGATGTTTCGTTTTGACGATAGCTACGAGAGCTACCTGTCCACGCATAAGGTGAACCTGCACTGATTGCCTCACCAGTTTCTGGGTCAATTTCTGTGTTGTAGCCTTGGTTAGAGCTACCGCTAACCTGGTCTTCACAGTCGCCAGCGCTGCTGCGGAAAAAACCTTCATTAGTGTTGGTAGGATCGTTCAAACACGCCCATAGTGAAGAACCCGTTGGGCTAGAGCTTCTGTACTCGGCTTCAGGTTGAGTTATATCTTGGCGCTGAGCCCCGATAGAGATACCTAACGCAGAGCCGTTATTGAATTCAAACTGATCAACATAGCTAATCGTTCCACGATAGCCTAAGTCACTATGAAGTGAGTTATCTACATTGCCTTCGTCAGGGTTATAGTTGCCTTTTATTTCACCCTGAATACGCTGTTTTCCATAATCAAGAGGGGCTACGGTTTCCAGTGTAATAACACCAGCCACACCACCCTCAATCATTGAGGCGTCCTGCGTTTTATATATGGCGACTTTTTTAACCAGCTCACTTGGGAATTGTGAGAAGTTTACCGAGCGGTCACCACTACCGTTAGTCGCTTCACGACCGTTGATGTGCGTAGCACTTAAGAACGGGCCAAGACCACGAATAGTAATTTCGGTAGCACCACCATTTTCACGGTGCGAAGCAGCACCCGTGATTGATTCTAGCGCTTCACCAATGGAAAGTGCTGGTAAGTCACCAATGTCTTCGGCCGATAAGCCGTCAACAACAGTAGTAGATTCGCGTTTAATTGAAATCTGATCTTGTATAGTACGACGTGTACCAACAACGTCGATAACTTCTACGTCTTCAGCTGAAGTCTGTTCCTGCGCTTCTTGTGCTTGTAGTGAGAAAGCAGAGGTGCTTGCTACACCAGCTATGAATGCGGCTCTTACCCAACGCGCAGTTGGGTTTAGGGTAAAGGGTGTGCTTCTTTTCAACGACATTACAATTTCTCCGTTGTGTTATCGATGCACTATCGCCCCGAGGGGCGCAGTGACTTAATGTGTAGGGTATTTGTGTTTTATGTATTAATTATCTGCTGTCCATGTAGAGCCAGCACCTACATCAGTAGACTGAATGTAGTAAAGCCCTTTAGCTCCAGCGACTGCTTGTGCACCGTTCGGGTCGGTTTCAATCAGACCGTTGGTAGCGGTAACAAACTCTGGTACTTCCTTACCATTGTCTGCTGGGTTTTGGTCGATAGCGCCATCGGTATCAAATTCGCCGTTGCCGTTAAGATTTCGAATATCTACCCAAGACTCATCTTCAACATCACCTGATGCGTAGCTGTCAGTAAAGCCGAAGTTATTAGAAAGAAGTGATTCTTCGTGATTGATAAGGTCACAGTCGTACTCGAAAGCATGATCACTACTAATCGCTTCAGAATCAAATGCGAGTCCTAGCGTGCTTTCTTTACCTGCTTCGTTAAAGCCATTTGCAATTGCATTAGCATCGAAGTCGATTACAAAGAAGTTTTTAGTAAGTCCATAAAGAATTGGCGCGTTATCCGCTGTTAACTCATCGCAATCACCCACTGGTGCTCTACTGCCAATTTCTGTGCTGAACACGATGGGTTGAAGTGAGTTTAGAACGGTATTGTTAGTAACAGTCAGTGTTAGGTCACCGCTGCCGTCAAGCACAGCTTGGTTACCTGCGTTAGGTACACCGCCGTCAGCTTGTGAGAAAGGGTTAGCCGTAAATACTAAGCCGCCAGCTTCTTTATTGCCTGAACGGATACCTGCAATGTAGTTATTGGTTACTGTATGACCGAGCGGTGTCATCAACACACCACTTGGGCGTTCGTCTGAACCAGAAATATCAGTGGTCCGAATAATGATATTGTCAGCAACGGTGTTAAACCCACCGTCTTCTAAAGAAATACCGCCTTTCGCGTCAATAATCGTGTTGCCTTGAATAGTAGCGCCAGACGTTTGAACGCGCATCAGGCGACGGCCTGAAGTGAAGTTATCGATACGATTGTATTGAACAACAAAGTTAGCGTCTTCTGCCGCATCTGAGCCCGTGGTACTCCCAACGTTAAGCAGTAGTAGGCTTGATTGGTTGAAGTTCGGGTTATCAGCGTTCTCAAACAGGTTGTACTGAATTGTATGGTTTAAACCCGAAGAAGAGAGCTTGATCACCGAACCTTTAACCGCGTTGTTTCTATTGCGGAAGGTATTACGCTCAACCATAGCACCTTCACCATTTACAACAAGCCAATGATAAGTCTCTTCATTCAATGTGGTCTGGTCGCCGTCCATTGTGTTTTCAGCAAAAGTGAAGTTATCGCCTTCTGAATAAATAACTGCGGCAGCTTCGCTTTCACAGTAAGAATCTAATGCTGTATCAATGTTTTCAAAACGCATGCCCTTTATTGCTGCACCGTCTACAGTACTGGCAACATTTATACATGCTTCGCCAGATATGACCGGCGTTTCACCTTCCACTGCAGCCAAGGTTACAGCACTGGTTAACAAAATTGGTGCTAAGTCAGCATAAACGTTGGTGTTTAGACCTAAGACATCGCCGTCGGCAAGACCGCTATTAAGGGCACTTTCAAGACCGGCTTTATCGTTAACTACGGTAGTGTAAACAATGGTATCTACCGCATCTGATGCTGAACCTTCAAAACCATCATTGTCCGTATACGAGGCTTCTACAGAAATGATTGCGCCAGCGTTAGCACTTGGTGTGAAAGTGCTGCTGTTGCTATCAGCAATGGCTACGCCATCAGCAAACCATGTATATTCAACGTTCGCTTCGTCAAACCCATTGTTGTCTGTCAGTGTTGCCGTTAAAACACCGTCTACCAAATAAGGTGCAGTGCCTGTTATTTCTATCGACCCAGCTTCGTCAACGGCGTCTTCATTAACCGGGATAGTTGGCTCTGAAGTAATAACTTCTTCAAAACCGTTATCATCGGTATAAGATGCTTCGACAGTGATCACTTGGCCAACAAGACTTGCGTCAACGACGTAACTGCTTTGAGTAGCGCCTGAGATCGCAGCGTCATCGCCATACCATTGGTATGCCACTTCACCGGTAGCACCATCTTCATCACTAATTTCTGTAGTAAGGGTGTTGCCAACAGTAGGCGTGCCTACAATAGTGATTGCACCCTCTGAATTTACGCGACCTACAGGGTCTGTTGGTTCAGACATAGGCGCTTCATCGAAACCGCGGTTATCAGTAAAAGCTGCTGATACGGAAATAACTTTACCAAACTCACTTTCTGTAAGCGTGATTGTAGATGTAACTTCATTTTCAATAGCAACATCATCTGCAAACCACGTATAAACAATACTTTCTGGTTCTACACCGTTTTCATCTGAAACTGCGGCAGTAAGCACGCCGCCCACTACAACGTCGCCAGAGATGGCGATACTCGACTCAAACGCTATGGCCATTACATCACTTGTTGGTTCACTTACGTGAGATTCGTTAATACCACCATCGTCAGTGTAAGAGCCTTGCACCGTTATAGCCGAACCAATTTGTTCGTCAGTAAGAGTAAAACTTGCACCGCTTGCGTCAGCAATAAGTTGATTGTCAGCGTACCAAAAGTAGTTTACTTCTGATGAAATACCGTCTGGGTCGCTGACAGAGGCGGTTAGCGTTTCGCCAGAAGTTGGCGTACCAGATAGCGAGATACTACCTAGGGTATTAGGGTTGTTATCAGAATCTACATCACATCCCGTAATGGCTGCGGCTATGGCGCAAAGTGCAAATGCTTTAATCTTCATGATGGCATCGTGCTCCAAGTTTAATTATAGGGTGGTAAAGTTTTTATTGTGTTTTGGTGTTACCAATATGTGTATTTGTTTTTACCAAATTGGTAATAAGGCTAATAAAAACACAATTTATTAACATTTGCTAGCAAATTTACTAAATTTCTTAAAAATTAAGACGTTTAAAACGAGCTCGATAAGAGGGATTAGCGGAATTGGTCAGATAGGTCTGGGGTCAGAGCACTTTTTAGGCCCGAAGTCAGTGCACTTTTCACTGTGACAACCAGATGAGCTTTAGGTTAGGGGGCAGGTTACAGGCACCAGTTAGTTACGTTTAAGTTATTGGTACAAAATGCGCTACCAGACACCTAATAATTCTGATAGCGCATTATTTTACTAACGCTTAGGCTTAAGCATTTCTATTTTTGGGATAAGAAGCCAAATGGCTGCAATTGCAATGATAGCTAACGACGCTCCGATGACGAAGGCAGGCGTATAATTACCATCTGCAGTAAGCCATGGAACCAAAGATGTTAAGCCCACCGCACCCAGCTTCGCCGCCATACCTGAAAAACCAGATAGCGTGCCCACGGCTTTTTTACCAAACAAATCACTCGGAAGGGTTTGAACGTTACCTATTGCTGTTTGGAAACCGAACAGGATAACCGCCATAATAAGCACCGCTACTGTTGGTGCGCCAGGGTCTGACATTGCGATAAGAGCTGGAAGCATTATTAGACAACCCAGGGTGATAACGAGCTTCCTCGTCTTATTCGGCGTCCAGCCAGCCGCTATGCGATTTTGTGCCAACAAACCACCAAACCATGCGCCAAGCATTGCACCTACATAAGGTACCCAGCCGTATATGCCTATCTCAGTAACGTTCATGCCGTACACTTCGTTAAGATAGATTGGGATCCAGAATACAAATAGCCACCAAATAGGGTCGATTGCCGCCGATGCGATAATTACGCCCCAGCTTTCTTTGCGAGAAAGCAGTTCACCTGTTGAAGGGCTGTATTCCTCCATTTCCTTGGCATTACCATTTTCATCTTTATCTTCGCTCATGGTGCGCTGACCAGAAAGAATATAGTGTTTCTCTTCTTCGGTAATCCATGCGTGCATTGCTGGAGGAGCTTTTACGATAATAACCCAAGGCAATAACCATAAAAGACCGATGGCGCCTACGATAATAAATACCGCTTGCCAGCTAAAATGCAGGGTTAAAAAGCCAATAATAGGGAAGGCTATGATACCGCCAATAGCTGCACCAGAGTTGAAAATACCTTGGGCAAGCGCACGCTCTTTGGTGGGAAACCATTCAGCGTTACCTTTGGTCGCACCAGGCCAGTTGCCTGCTTCTGCAATACCTAAAATTGACCTAAAGATACTGAAACTCAGCATGCCTTGTGCAAAAGCATGGGCGATAGTGGCGAGGGACCACACACCAATAGAGAGAACGAAGCCAATTCGCGTTCCAATCCAGTCGAAAATTTTACCGAAAATTGCTTGGCCAAACGCGTATGAAAAAACAAACACGATGGAGATATTAGCGTATATTTGTTTCCTCTCTAACGCTGATTTATCGGGAAACAAGTCTTCTACAATAGCAGGCCATAATACGCTTAAAGCTTGTCTATCGATGTAATTTATAATTGTTGCGAGAGCAATAAGTGTAATTACCCACCAACGTAGACCTTGAATTTTCACGGCATCACTTCTCTTTTAGGTTGTGTATAGTTTCGCCAGAGCGTTCGTTTACTACTTATCTAATTTGACAAAATAGTCGTAGATTTCAGGTACGTTGCCGTCACCCAAGCCAGCGTCTAAGGCTGCTTGTAAATTAGCTGATGAACCTTCAGCAATTTTTGATTCAGTACCTAAGTCTTCGACCATCTTCAAGAAATAGCCTAAATCTTTGTTGGCGTTAGCGATAGAAAAACCTAAATCACTATTGTTATCTACTGCATAGTTTTTGCAGAATTGCATAAATGGTGAGTTAGATGGACCTGCTGACATGATGTCGAAAAGCTGTTGGCGATCAACACCGGCGCGCTCTGCTACAGCAAAAGCTTGTGACATTGCACAAACGGTGGTCATACCCATGAAGTTATTAATCAGTTTTGTAGTGTGACCTGCACCAAGCTGACCAAGATAGAAGACATTCTCACCTTGTTCATCAAGAACTGGTTTCACTTTTTCAAATACTTCTTTGTCGCCAGATGCCATGATGTTTAATAGACCATCTTTGGCGTGCGCTGGCGTGCGACCTAGTGGCGCATCAACCATTCCTACGCCTTTGGCTGCTAAGTCTGCGCCAATTTTTCGTGTTGAAGAAGGAATAGAGGTTCCAAAATCAATAACCACGGCACCTTCTTTTAGCCCCGCCATAATGCCGTCTTCAGCGTACATAACTGACTCGACAATATTCGATGTTGTTAAGCAAAGCATAACGATATCTGAACTTTCAGCTAATTCCTTACCTGTTTTTGCAACCTTTGCGCCGCGTTCTGTGCACTTAGCAACTGCGTCAGGGTTTAAGTCCATAACTGTGGTTGGAAAACCTTTGTTTAAAAGGTTTTCAACCATGTTGCCGCCCATTAGACCAAGTCCGATGAAACCAATTGATGGTTTAGACATTATCTTTTCCTCATAAGTAAAATTTCGAAGGTTAGATACAACCTCGTCACCTTTGGTATCACCTAGCCTTAAACAGATTATTGCCGAAAAGACGGGACTTAATAATCAAGAGACTATTGTTGTTACCAATTTGATATTTAAACCCTATTTCTATCTTGCCAATTTGTCAACCAATATCGAATTTGAGGTCATTATTTTGTAAATGAATTGTAGAGGTGTAAGTGCGTCTATTTGCTATTTATTTTGATTTGTAATCTTTTTAAATTTGTAACTTGCCGATATGGCGACGTTTTTGCTCTCTTGCTTAAGGTGTGGATGTGAAAAAGAAAGACGTTGATTTTGTTTCTTTAAATAAACAATTCTTTTAAGTGTGGCTCAATGCGTGTTGTTTTATTGGTCAAGTCAATTCCCTTTCCGCAGCAATTTAGGCGTTTGTGAGGGACCGGTGGCTTCCACCATAGTTACAGTGACCACGGATTAAGGTAAGCTATAGCTCATAAAACGCAGTCGTATTGCAAATAAAAGGTACGATTAGGCTTAATTGCACTGGCGCCGTTGCGTGAAGGACACGAAGTAACGCGATGTTTTTTAAAGCCAGAAGTGTTAACAGATAATAGAGAATGCTTATGTCTCAACAGATAGTGATTAGCGGTGTGGGTGTTTGGCATCCGGAAGACAGTATTACCAATGAAGAGTTAGTAGAGAGTTATAACGCATACGCCGATGCGTTCAACACAGAAAATAGGAAAGAAATAGAAGCGGGTGATGTTACCGCTGTGCCTTACTCAAGCGCCGAATTCATTGAAAAGGCGTCTGGAATTAAAAGTCGCTACATTTATCAAAAAGAGGGTGCGTTAGACATCACTCGAATGAAACCTAAAATTGCGCCGCGAGCAGACGATGAACTTTCTCACCAAGCTGAAATTGCCGTTGAAGCAGCTAAGCTAGCTTTGGCTTCAGCCAACGTGAGCGCGGGTGAAATAGATGCCGTTATTGTATCGTGTGCTTATACGCAGCGCGCCTATCCCGCTATTGCTATAGAAGTTCAAGAAGCATTGAATATTGAGGGTTTCGGCTTTGATATGTTGGTTGCTTGTTCTGCGGCCACGTTCGGCATGCATCGCGCTTATGAAATGCTAAGTGCTAAGAATGCAAGCCGTGTACTCGTTATAAACCCTGAGCTGGTTTCTCCTCAAATTAATTACGCGGACCGCGACAGCCACTTCATCTTTGGCGACGTAGCTACAGCGACTGTGTTGGAACTCGCTGAAATGGCAAAAAGCGAGCACGTTTACGATGTGCTTAGCACTAAAGCACTGACGAAGTTTTCAAATAACATTCGCTCGAACTTTGGTTATATGACACGAGCTGAGGATGTTGATCCCTACGGCCCTGACAAACTCTTCCATCAAGCTGGGCGCAAAGTGTTTAAAGAAGTTTGCCCAATGGCAGCGGCGCATATTGAGGCGCACCTAGCAAGTCATGACATTACGCCTCAAGATGTGAAGCGTTGGTGGTTGCATCAGGCCAATATCAACATGAACGCTTTGATTTGTAAGCGGTTGTTAGGGCGCGATGCGGATAGAATAGAAGCACCTATCGTACTCGATGAATTCGCTAACACAGCTTCTGCTGGCTCTGTTATTGCTTTTGGTTTAAACCATGAAGACTTAGTCTCTGGCGATATCGGTGTGCTTTGCTCTTTCGGAGCGGGCTACTCGATTGGTTCACTGGTTGTACGAAAGCGGTAAATGTTTAAACAGTAAAAGTCTAAAGCGCAGGCTGGGCCTGCGCGCTATAATATAGAGGGCGAGAATTAAAGCTTCCTGTAGCAAGCCCGATGGACCAAACCTTTTGCTCTGTCTCATATAGCAATAACAAAGGTGAGCAGCATAAAGCGGGTTTTCTTCCTAAGCGGA
>JAXHTT010000030.1:0-29360 GCA_034190055.1 Pseudomonadota bacterium
ACTACTTTCTCTTCTTCATAAACTTGGTAAACCAACCTATGTTGAATATTAATTCTTCTTGAGAAGGCACCAGCAAGGTCTCCAACTAACCTTTCAAATGATGGGGAAAGAAGTAAATTGTCGCTTTAAAAAGCCAGTTTTCTTGCCTAATAACATTCATATTCAACAACACTGTAAAACGGATACTAGTGCGCTGTTAGACGTAACCGATAGTGACGATAGCCTTGTACATTTATCAGCGAGCGTGGCGTTTAATCAGTGTGGTATTTAATTATTAAAAGAAGATAGCCCTGAATATTGAATACAGGGTTAATAAAAGGCATCTGAAAGAGTGATTGAGAGAGCATACAAGTATGCTCTCTTTTTTGCGCTTTTTTGTCTCCACTGTTTTTTGCAAGTGCTGCGTTAAAACAGCATGTGTTCGCTTTAGCCCGCGTTTTTAACTTGCACGCCAGTTTTACATTAACAGCACGTATCAATATGTACTAGTCGGCGCCAGCAAAGCTGTCTTGGGTGATTAGTAAACCTACATCAGACCCTGACAGTTGTTTTCTTGGAGTGAGAATTGTTGGAGCCGGATTGCCTAACTGTTCAGGGTGGTCCAAATTGAAATGTAAGCCTCTGCTTTCTTTTCGTTCCATCGCGCACCGAACAATGAGTTCTGCAACCGTAACGAGGTTTCGAAGTTCTAGCAGGTTATTACTTACTCTGAAGTGTGAGTAATATTCAGTAATCTCTTGCTCTAGCAACTTAATGCGACGCATTGCCCGTTCAAGACGCTTATCAGTGCGTACAATACCCACGTAGTCCCACATAAATAGTCTAAGTTCGTGCCAGTTATGCTGAATGATAACTTCTTCATCCGAATTTGATACCTGGCTTTCATCCCACGGCGCAATAGTCTCTTCACATTCTGCCCTGTCAAGATTTTTAATTATATCGTCTGCAGCTGCGCTGGCGAACACTACACATTCAAGTAGAGAGTTTGAAGCCATACGGTTAGCGCCGTGTAGGCCTGTATAGGCGACTTCACCAATTGCGTATACATTGTTTAAGTCGGTTTTAGCATTAAAGTCGGTCATCACCCCGCCACAGCTGTAATGCGCGGCCGGTACAACTGGAATAGGCTCGCGGGTAATATCTATACCGAGAGAACGGCATTTTCTGTAAATATTAGGGAAGTGCTTAACAATAAAATCAGCAGGCTTGTGACTGATATCTAAATACATACAGTCAGCGCCTAATCGCTTCATTTCATAGTCAATGGCCCGAGCGACTACATCACGGGGCGCTAAGTCGCCGCGCTCATCAAACTTGTGCATAAAGCGGGTGCCGTCAGCGTGGCAGAGGTTTGCGCCTTCACCGCGTAGCGCCTCGGTGATTAAAAAATTGCGTGCCTGCGGGTGGAATAAGCAGGTTGGATGAAATTGATTGAATTCCATATTGGCAACGCGACAGCCTGCACGCCATGCCATAGCAATGCCATCACCGCTCGACACGTCAGGGTTCGAAGTATATTGGTATACCTTGCTGCCGCCGCCGGTAGCCAAGGCTACGAAAGGCGCGCGAATTACTTCAACGTGCTCTTGTTGCCTATTCCAAACATAGGCGCCTACAACGCTGTTTTTCTCTTCTTTTGAAGGGATAAGATCAATCGCATTATAGCGCTCAAATACATGAATATTCGGATGCGTTGATACCGCGTCATTCAATGTGATTTGAAGCGCTTCACCTGTGGCGTCGGCAGCATGAAGAATACGGCGGTGGCTGTGGCCACCTTCACGGGTAAGGTGAAAACGCTCCTCTCCGGATTCGCTTTTTTCTGTATCAAAGGGAACACCATAGCCGATAAGCCATTCAAGGGATGCTTTTGCTCGTTCTGCAGTAAACCTTACTGCTGACTCTTCACAAAGCCCTGCGCCAGCTGCTAACGTGTCTGTTACGTGAGCGTCTATGGAGTCTTGTTCGTCGAATACGGCAGCAATACCGCCTTGTGCATAGCGGGTAGAGCCTTCGTTACGGTCACTTTTGCTAAGAACAATAACCTGACAATGGTCGGCAAGCTTTAGCGCCAAGCTTAATCCAGCCGCGCCACTCCCGATAATCAACACATCGCAACGGTGTTCTATTGCATTTGAAGTGGAAGTTAGTGAAGACGATACAGATTTCATGTATTTTTATATCAATTCAAACGAGCAAAGGTTCGGCAAGTCTAAAGGATGAGTAGCAAAACACAATCATTCTTGCCCGCTGACCTAAGCATTTTTTAAAAAATTTAATGCTTTTATAGAACTTTTGTAAAAAGAGCGCGTCTACACACATGCTTGTTAGAGCTATTGTGTATTTGAAGTAGGGAGTAATGGCTCGAATGAGCGAGCAGATAACCGACCAACAACTGGTCGAAAAAGTACAGCGTGGCGATAAAAATGCGTTCAACTTGTTGGTAACTCGTTATCAGCACAAAGTGATGCATCTTGTTTCGCGCTATGTGAAAAATACTGGTGACGTTGCTGATGTAACGCAAGAAGCGTTTATTAAAGCATACCGTGCTTTACCTAATTTTCGTGGCGACAGTGCATTTTATACTTGGCTTTATCGCATTGCGGTAAACAGTGCCAAAAACTATCTTGTATCTCAAGGCCGCAAACCGCCTGCAAGCGATGTAGATGCCGATGAAGCAGATTTTTACGAAGGAAGTGATGCGCTAAAAGAGCAATCCACCCCTGAGCGAAGCCTGCTATCTGAAGAAATCGAAGAAACCCTCTTCAAGGTGGTTGAGAAACTGCCAGACGATTTACGCATGGCGATTACGCTACGTGAAATTGAGGGGTTGAGCTATGAAGAAATCGCGAATGTAATGTCGTGTCCTGTGGGCACAGTGAGATCCCGTATTTTTAGGGCTCGTGAGGCGATTGATAAAGTTATTCAACCGTTGTTAGAAAATTAAAAAGAAATAAAATCAAAAAAAGATGAACTTTCTTTTTTCCACGATGACTAACAGCTGTGTTAGGGTAGTTAATGATCACTTTGATCTGGAAATGAATATATGACGCAACAGCAAGAAAAATTGTCCGCATTCATGGATGGTGAGATAGAAGGCAATGAAATCATCGACGCTATTAAGCAAGATGAAGCGCTTCAAGCCAAATGGCAACGTTACCACGTGTATCGCGGTGCAATGCGAAAAGAGGCAAGCGTAGCCCCTCAGTTGGATATCACAGCAAGCGTAGCAGCTGCGCTTGAAAATGAGCCGGCGATAGTCGCACCTAAACGCTCGCGTTGGCAGTCAATTCCATTAATTGGCAATGTTGTTCCTTTTGCGAAGCAGTCAGGCCAGTTTGCAGTGGCAGCGTCTGTGGCGGTGGCAGTTATTTTTGGTGTTCAATACACCAATCAAGAAGCGCCAACCGAGCCATTTATGACAGCGCCAACAATTGCGCCTCAAGGTGGATTGTCTCCAGTGAGTTTGGAGCAGACCCGAACTTTACCGCGTAACGATATGAATGAAATGCTTGAGAAAAAGCGCAAAATAAATGCGCTGATTGCTGACCACGAACAGCAAATAAAACTCAAGCAAGCGCAAGAAGAAAGTGAAAGCGAGACAAGCGGACCAGAGCGCCCATAGATTATCGTTGAGCTATTAAAAATGAGTTGAAATGTGTCTTCGCACTTAAGTGCGGTCAAGATGCATTTCATATTTTAACCATACCAGCATATACTGCTGGTATGTTTGTTTTAAGGCGGGAATAATGCGCTGTAGTTCTATCCTTGCACTTTTTTTCATTTCGGGCGGGGCTATCAATCCCACGTTTTCTCATGCAACGGCACCCAGCGAAGTGTCGATTTCTTCTGGCGCAAGAGTTCAAGCGAATAGCGATATTGATGCTAAATCAGAAGATAACGCTGGTAATGGCACAAACGCTCCAAAAGAGGAAGGTGCTGGAAAGGGAGATGGCTTTCAAATACAAGCTGAAGAAAGTCGTAATGAGGAAAACACGTCTACCTCACGTACGCCACAGCTTCAGTCAGCGAATCAGTGGCTGGCCGAATTACAAAACATTATTACCAACGCCAATTTTCAAGTGTCTTTTGTGCAAACTGTCGCAGGAAAGGAAACGGTTCCTTACCTGTGGCGTCATGGGATAATGGAGGATGGTTCTGAACTAGAGCAATTAAACCTTCAAAATGGGCCCGGTCGCGAGCTTATTCGCGTTAATGATGTAGTGAGCGTATTTGAACCAGACGTTCAACCTTACAGCCTACGGTCAAAGCATATAAATGGTCCAATTCCTAGTGCACTGCTTTACCACCCAGAACAACTCAGTTCAGCCTATGAGTTTGTCGCCGTGGGTCGAGCGCGAGTAGCAGGACGTTCGGCACAGCAAATTCGTATAGTTAGCCGAGATAACACACGGTTCGGCTATCAACTGTGGCTCGATGAGTCCTCTGGCATGTTGCTCAAGCTAAATATGCTTGATTTGCAAGGGGCGTTGTTAGAGCAAATTCAAGTCACCGCTTTTGCCATATCGCCTGAACCTGCGGAATACTTTTCGCGAATAAACTCAGCATCTTTACCAGCGCCTATGGCTTTGAGTAATACCCCAAGTCGAGCACATAAGTGGGATGTCACATATTTGCCAGCGGGCATGCGAGAAATAAAGCAAGATACAAGACGTTTAGCATTAACAGGGCAGGTCGTAGAATATAAACTGTTTTCAGACGGCCTTGTGGACGTATCTGTTTATGTTCAGCCAGCCGAAGAAGCGCTCGGCGAAACCCTTGCGTTACGAAACGAAGTTAGCACCTTTTTAACGCTAACCGACGGGAAGGCTCAAGTGACGGTAGTGGGGGAAATTCCACTGCAGACTGCTAATGCTATTGCTACGTCTTTACGACCTGTTGCTAATAAAGGGCAATAGGGAGCTAAGGTTAAGCAGCACTAAAACACGGTAAAAAGACAAGTATGATTAAAGAAACCGCCACTGTAGTTGCCGTAGATGGTGATACGGTAACAGTTGAAGCGGCCATTAAATCCACCTGTAATGCATGCCAGGCCCAAAGTGATTGTGGCACCGGTGTCATCTCCCGTGCAATTGCACCTAAAACACAGCAGTTGACATTACGCACGCCTATGCCTGTACGGGTCGGTCAGCAGGTGACTGTGGGTATACCCGAAGCGGGTATTTTAAGCGCTTCGGCTTTCTTATATTTGCTACCGCTTATTGCTTTTATTGGCGCGTATTCAGTTTTTACATCACTGCTTAGCTCAACAGGTTTTAGTCATGAATTGTGGGCGCTAGGACCGAGTGCTTTGGTTACTTTCATAACATATAAGCTCATTGCATATAAGTTACATCGAGTTGAGCGAACGAAATATCAACCTGTTTTATTAGGCCAGCAAGGCCTGAATTGAGTGAAGTACCTACTGAAGAGTAGGCTTAGCCCTTTATAATCTAAAAAACCTTTACGTGCTTCAAAGTTCTGGGCAAGAGAGAAAAGTCACGCCAAGTTTCCACTTTTATACGCTTTGCTTGCTATGGGTATTAAAATTTCCGTCATGCCAATTCGCTTTTCGTGCCAGAAATGGGTAAAATCCGCTCGCGCTGCGTATAAGCCTTGAAGCTAGGCAAGCAGCATATTTTGTTTAATGAATTTTTCTGCAGGTAATTTCCAGCATTATGCAACAATCGCACATTCGTAACTTCAGTATTATCGCCCACATTGACCACGGTAAGTCTACGCTATCAGACCGTCTAATCCAGCACTGTGGAGGGCTAACCGATCGCGAAATGGCCGAGCAGGTTCTCGACTCAATGGATCTGGAAAAAGAGCGCGGTATTACCATTAAAGCGCAAAGCGTGACACTGAACTATGAAGCGCGCGACGGTGAGACCTATCAGCTAAACTTCATCGATACGCCAGGACACGTAGACTTCACTTACGAGGTGTCTCGTTCATTGGCAGCCTGTGAAGGTGCACTACTTGTTGTTGATGCCGGTCAGGGCGTTGAAGCACAGACGCTAGCAAACTGCTATACCGCTATTGAGATGGACATGGAAGTGGTGCCGGTGTTAAACAAAATCGACTTGCCGCAGGCTGAACCAGACCGTGTTGCAGAAGAAATTGAAGATATTGTCGGTATTGATGCACTTGACGCTGTGCGCTGCTCAGCGAAAACAGGTATTGGTATTGAAGATGTACTTGAAGTCATCGTAAATAAAATCCCACCTCCAGAAGGTGACCGTGAAGCGCCACTTAAAGCATTGATCATAGATTCGTGGTTCGACAATTACCAAGGTGTTGTTTCATTGGTACGAATTGTTGAAGGGCAGCTCAACAAGAAAGACAAAATTCAGATAATGTCTAACGGACAAACTCACCAAGTGGATAAAATTGGTGTGTTCACGCCTAAACCTTTAGACACAGGTACATTAAGAGCCGGTGAGGTAGGTTTTATCATTGCTGGTATTAAAGACATTCAAGGTGCACCAGTAGGTGATACCATCACCTTGGCTCGTGAGCCTGCTGAAGCTATGCTGCCAGGCTTTAAAAAGGTTAAACCTCAGGTTTATGCCGGTATCTTCCCAATAAGCTCAGATGACTACGAAGACTTCCGCGATGCCCTCGCTAAACTAAGTCTGAACGATGCTTCACTATTCTATGAGCCAGAAAGTTCAGCAGCGCTTGGCTTTGGTTTTAGAATTGGTTTTCTTGGCATGCTGCACATGGAAATTGTCCAAGAGCGTTTAGAGCGTGAATATGATCTAGGCCTTATTACTACAGCACCTACGGTAATTTACGAAGTAGAAACGACGAAGGGCGAGACGCTTACCGTTGATAGCCCATCTAAACTGCCGCCAGTGAACGATATCGCTGAAATTCGTGAGCCTATGGTCGAAGCTAACATTCTTGTTCCTCAAGAATACTTAGGTAACGTAATTACGCTTTGCGTTGAAAAGCGTGGTATGCAAACCAACATGACATACCACGGCAAGCAAGTAGCAGTAACTTACGAGCTGCCGATGGCCGAAGTAGTGCTTGATTTCTTCGATCGTTTGAAATCTACCAGCCGTGGATTTGCGTCCCTTGATTACAACTTTAAGCGTTTCCAAAGCTCAGATATGGTACGCGTAGATATTCTGATTAATGGCGAGCGTGTGGATGCACTTGCAGTCATCACTCATAGAGATAATTCACAAGGTCGCGGTCGTGAACTGGTAGAGAAGCTTCGCGAACTTATTCCACGCCAAATGTTCGATATCGCTATTCAGGCGGCTATCGGTAACCATATTGTTGCAAGAAGTACGGTGAAACAGCTGCGCAAAAACGTAATCGCAAAATGTTACGGCGGTGACGTGAGCCGTAAGAAGAAGCTACTTCAAAAGCAAAAAGAAGGTAAAAAGCGAATGAAGCAAGTGGGTAATGTTGAATTGCCACAAGATGCGTTCCTTGCAGTACTTAAGGTGGGCAAATAATGGCAAATTATTTCTCCTTAATTTTGGTGGCACTCACCTTAATAACAGGACTAGTCTGGCTAGTGGATAGCCTGGTGTTTGCTCCGAAGCGAAAAGCGCGTTTACAGGCTGCAGCGACTGCTGAAGGGGCGGGCTATGGAGAAGACCCTCAGCTGCCGTACTTGGTTGACACCTCACAACAGATATTTCCTGTTATTGCTTTCGTTTTGGTATTGCGCTCGTTTTTATATGAGCCGTTCCAGATTCCATCAGGTTCAATGATGCCTACGTTATTGGTAGGCGACTTCATTTTAGTTGAGAAGTTTGCGTACGGCGTAAAAGACCCTGTTTTCAGAAGTAAGTTAATTGAAACGGGCGTGCCAGAACGCGGCGATGTGGTGGTTTTCAAATACCCTGAAGAACCGTCAATAGATTACATCAAGCGCGTAATTGGTTTACCGGGCGATACCGTGGTTTATCAGAATAAGCAGGTTTACATCAAACCTAAGTGTGAATCTGGTAGTAATTGTCCAAAATTAAAAGCAGTGCCATTAACGTTCCAAGAGCGCGGTGAGTTTGTGCAAGACATGGCGCAACTTATGCGCTATACCGAAGATCTCGGCACAGTTGAGCATGATATTCTACGCCACCCTGTTCGCGAAATTTCACCGGTTAACTTCTACACTCAACCGGGTACGCGAAGTAACGAGTGGATAGTGCCAGAAGGTCAGTATTTCGTATTGGGCGATAACCGCGATAATAGTCGAGATAGTCGTTTCTGGGGTTTTGTTCCAGATGCAAACTTGGTTGGTAAAGCCGTAGCAATTTGGATTTCTTTTGAGTTTGAACGTAGCCCTTCAGACTTTCTTCCTACATGGGTTCCAACAGGTATTCGATTTGAGCGTGCAGGTGGCATTCATTAATGCAGGGAATTGATAAATATCGTCGCCTTTATAAAGCGATAGGCTACACATTTACCAATGAGGCGTTATTGGAACAAGCGCTCACGCATCGCAGTGCCGCCAAACAGCACAACGAACGCTTAGAATTTCTGGGCGACGCTATTTTAGGCATGATTGTGGGCGAAACGCTGTTTAAGCGTTTTCCAACAGTACCTGAAGGCAAGCTTACCCGCATGCGCTCAACCTTAGTTAAAGGTGAGACGTTGGCTGAACTCGCTAAAGAAGCAAGTGTGGGTGAATTACTCAACTTGGGGCCGGGTGAGCTTAAAAGTGGCGGTCATCGCAGAAGCTCGATTTTGGCTGACGCTGTTGAAGCTATCTTAGGTGCTATCTATCTTGACTCAGGTATGGACGAAGTTCGTGGCGTTATCGACCGTTTGTGGGAAACTCGCATAAACAAGCTCGATCCTAATGCCCACCCTAAAGATAGTAAAACACGTCTTCAGGAATTTCTTCAAGGTCGCAAGCAGGCACTGCCAACGTACGAGGTGCTGTCTATTACCGGTAAAGACCATGCCCAAACATTCGAAGTGAGCTGCAAGGTAGAAAGCCTTTCAAAGGCAGTAGTGGCGTCTGGCAATAGCCGTCGTAAAGCAGAACAAGAAGCTGCTCGTTTAACATTGGAGAAGCTTGATGACAACGCATGATGAGTCGAATTTGCCAGAGATGCCAGATATTCAAACTCGCTGTGGCCTAGTTGCCATAGTTGGGCGCCCTAACGTGGGCAAGTCAACACTTCTCAACCGTTTACTGGGGCAAAAGGTAAGTATTACATCACGTAAGCCTCAGACCACGCGTCACCGTATTCTAGGTATAGATACAGACGGCGACTATCAAGCGATTTACGTTGATACACCAGGGCTTCACCAAGATGAAAAACGCGCGATTAATCGCTACATGAATCGCGCCGCGTCTAGCTCCTTAGCTGAAGTTGGCCTTGTGCTGTTTGTTGTGGAAGGCGATCGCTTCAATGCTGAAGATGAAATGGTGTTAAGTAAAGTTAAACAGGCAAACCTTCCTTGCTACCTTATCGTAAACAAAATGGATAAGGTGGAAGATAAAGAAAACTTTATGGTTCACCTTCAAAACCTTGGCGAAAAACACCCGTTCGAGCACATGATCCCTATTAGCGCTAAACAGGGCAAGATGGTAGACGACATTAGAGACTTAGTCGCTAAGTCGCTTCCTAAAAGTGAATTTTTCTTCCCAGAAGACTATATCACTGACCGTTCAAGTCGCTTTATGGCTGCCGAAATCATCCGTGAAAAACTGATGCGCTTCACTGGCGATGAGTTGCCTTACTCTACTACGGTAGAAATTGAGCAGTTCAAAATGGCAGACAATGGTGTTTACCGTATTAGCGGCCTAATTTTGGTTGAGCGTGAAACGCAAAAACGCATGATCATCGGTAAAGGTGGTAAGCATTTGAAAACCATTGGCGAGCAAGCCCGTAAAGATATGGAAAACTTGTTCGACAATAAGGTGTTTTTAGAGCTTTGGGTTAAAGTAAAACAAGGCTGGGCAGACGACGAGCGTGCATTGCGTTCACTAGGCTACGGCGACGAAAGCAACTTTTAGCCTATATCGTTGTTAGCATAAGTACGTTGGGCCTTGTTCTAATGCTAACTAGCGCTTCATTCTAAAGTGCTTTTGGTGAACATGAGGCCTGAAGCGTTCGCGTAAAGGTGTGCACAAGCACCTACAATAAGCACTGGCACGTATAATAACCTCTTTTCAGGAGCGGTATATGGCAATTTCAGATATGCGCAGGCAGTACTCAAAGGGCAGTTTGGGTGAGTCAGACATTACTTCAAGTCCGTTTGATTTGTTCGATAAATGGCTGAAAGATGCCATTGATGCTGGTATACCTGACCCTACCGCTATGACGGTTGCCACCGTTGATGCTAATGGGCAACCTTCTCAACGTATTGTTTTGTTAAAAGATGTCAGTGAAAAAGGCTTTGTATTTTTCACAAACCTTGGCAGTCGAAAGGCACAAGAACTTTCGATAAACCCCAAAGTATCCTGTCACTTTCCATGGTTCTTTATGGAGCGTCAGGTTCGCGTATGTGGCAGCGTTGAAAAGCTTTCTGTTTCTGAAAATGCAGCCTATTTCTTCTCTCGCCCTAAAGACAGTCAGTTGGCGGCCTATGCGTCTAAACAAAGCAAGCCAATTGGCAGCAGAGAGCTTTTGCTTACCCAATTTAAGCAGCTAAAAGATAAGTTTGCGAACAAAGAACTACCCGTACCAGACTTTTGGGGTGGCTTTCGTATTGTGCCTCATCAAATTGAATTTTGGCAGGGCGGAGAAGATAGGCTTCACGACCGTTTCGAGTATAACAAAACCGAAGATGGCGTGTGGTCAACACAGCGCTTAATGCCGTGAACATTCTGATCGTGAAGGGAGTCTAGTCTTGCAAGAGGACTAGCCAAATACTCAGCGCTTAATTGACTGTATAGCGAGAAGGGAGCAACGCCATGATTGACAGCCATTGCCACCTCGACTTACTTGCGTCAAAAGTAGACCTTCATATATCTCTGGAAAGTGCTAAAGCTGCTGGGGTTACTCGCATCATGGCGCCAAGTATTAACCCTTCATCTTGGGAAGCGCTCCAAGCGCTTAGTGAGCAATACTGCAGTATTCTGCCCATCGACACCGCGCTAGGTCTCCATCCCTATTTTTTGACCGATAGTAATCAGGGTAGTCAAACTTCGGCCACAGATGCACATGAGCAAGGAATTTCTGAAAGCCTAGAACGGCTTGAAGCCGCTGCCGCTAATCTGCACTTGTCGGTAAAAGCGGTGGGAGAAACAGGTATTGATGGACATATTAATGTGCCATTAACGCTTCAAAAGAGAGTGCTACATGCCCATTTAAAACTTGCCGACGCAATATCGTTCCCTGTTATTTTGCACCATCGAAAAAGCCACCACTTGCTATTAGAAGCTCTTAAACAAGCCAAGTATCAAGGTGTTGGAGTAGTGCATGCTTTCTCGGGTAGTGTAGAGGCAGCCAAAGCCTATATCGAGCGAGGCTTTTACTTAGGAATAGGTGGTACCATAACCTATGAAAGAGCAAGAAAGACGCGAGACACCCTTAAGTATCTGCTAGAAAACCATTTCGATAAGATACTGCTAGAGACTGATGCCCCAGATATGCCTATGTACGGAAGGCAGGGTGCGCCTAATGAACCACAGTATCTCACTGATGTTGTTGATGTTATACATGAGTTATTCGCTGTGTCGCCTGATCAAACAACATCCATCACAACAGAAAACTATTTACGCTTGTTTAATGCAGCATAGAACGTCCTTGTGTGAAAAGCCCAGATACCCGCTTACGAATTGCCTTTCTTTCTCATTGATTCGATAGCTTGAATAAACCAAGGGCGAGATTTATAAAACGCTCGAGTCAGGTAAATGCCTAATATTAATGTCAAAAACACTAAAATACACGCAATAAAGGTGAGTTGATAACGCAGAGCAAGTGGGCTTTCTAGTATTGTTTGCGTATCCATATGAATGTTCACATAGCCTAAGACATTATCATCATTGTCGGTGATCACCCCAACATAGGTAAGCGGCGTCACACTTTGTGCTTGGCTCATCGTTACTACGCTATCAATTTGAGGTAAAGGCGCAATGTATCTTCCGTCTTTATCGAATACCGATAGAGCGAGAATATGTGGTTCTTTAATCAAGACAGCGGCCACACTTTCAATGTAGTTTCGTTGGGCGTGAGTGCTCGAACGCGTAGATCCTGAATCTGCTTCACTCTCTCGATTGGCAACTTGCTGAGCATTGAATGCAGGGCGAAGGAGTTTAGCATACTGTCTAGCGATGCTTTCACCAGAAAAACGTGTTTGAACCGTTAGCCAGTCACTTTGATATTGCTGCAGCAATAGTATCAATACAATCACAAGCGCAAACACCGTACTTACAATCAGTGTATGAAAAAGTCTTTTCAATGCCGTGTACAGCGAGTGAGAAGTGCTTTTTGATTGGGAAGGGGCTTTGCTCAGCACGTTTAACAATGCGTATTTCCATAAATGCTATGAGTTGCCTAACAGTAGGTTAAATCTAAATAATTTTAAAGAGGATATTTTATTAGTTAGTCTAATTGGTTAGCATTAGCGCATCATTTGCCAATCACCACAGTTTCTGTGTGCGTTATGAAAGACACATTCACCATCGAAATTAATAATGATGATACTCATCTAGCTTCACATCTAGCGAACATTGTCAGCAAAGAGCATAATACAAAAGCGTATTCGCATACGCTTACTGTAATCGGACAAGCTATAACCCCTTATTTATTAAAAGGCGTATTAGATAAGCTCAAAAACGTATTCTCGCCAGTGAGTGCTGCGTTTCATCATTTGCATCAGCAAATGGGAGACGACGCTATCGAGATAAGAGGGGGGGTAATTAGTGCTAAGCCAGAGCATATAAAGTCTTTACTTGGTGATGTCAGTGATGCTTATAACCTTGATGTTGGACTGCAAGCCTCTCGACCGTCTTTGTCTAAAGCTGGACTGCTGGTCATGGATATGGATAGCACCGTTATTGCCATAGAATGTATTGATGAAATAGCAAAGCTGGCTGGTGTTGGTGAGCAAGTTGCCGAAGTGACCGCAAGAGCAATGCGCGGAGAAATAGCCTTTAACGATAGCTTGACCCATAGGGTGGCATGTTTAGAGGGAGTACCCATTGACCACCTAAATCAAATACGCGACAGCATTCCTATTATGCCTGGTATTCAGACACTGCTTAGTCATTTAAAAGCACATAATTGGAAACTCGCTATTGCATCGGGCGGCTTCACTTTTTTTGCCGATCATTTAAAAGCGAGGCTGGGCTTAGACTACGCGATATCGAACACGCTTGCGGTGAAAGACGGGCATTTAACAGGGAAAGTGGAAGGCGAAATTATCAATGCTGATGTAAAAGCTCGCACGGTAAAAGCGCTGTCTGAAAAGTGGCAAATACCATCGAGTCAGACCATTGCAATGGGCGATGGTGCGAACGACTTGGTCATGATGGCTGAATCAGCCTTAGGCGTTGCGTGCCACGGTAAGCCTCTGGTTAATGAAAAGGCGGATGTGGCAATCCGTATCGGCAATTTGCATAGCCTTCTGTATTTTCTAGACAAGTAGTTAGTGAGAATCTGCAATACTAATACAAGCGCTAGTTTTAAGGAAATAAAACTAGCGCTTCTCACTTTATAAATTACCTTTCACTAGCCACAAGCTTCCAAAATTTTGTGATTCACAGCTTTCGGTGGTGAGTTTTAACCTACGGGCTAATTAAAATTGGTAGGCTTTGCGATTTCACTATGTGTTGCGCGCAATAGCTTCAGGTTGAGCTGCACTTTTTAGCGTTTTATTTGCGGTAATGTCTTCCATAGCAAAGCCGTATCTTATAAGTACCTCGTCCGTTACGTCGACAAGGTGAGAGCAGGCCGCAATACTCCACATTTTCTTCTCCAACTCGCGAGCTCTGTGCATGGCGTACATGGTCACGTAGTTAATTTCTGTTTGCAGCATACTTAAGTCAGGCTTGCCAGTTGTGGTCAACATAACATGTATAGCGACAAATT
The DNA here is from genome assembly GCA_034190055.1 of Pseudomonadota bacterium. Taxonomy (GTDB): domain Bacteria; phylum Pseudomonadota; class Gammaproteobacteria; order Enterobacterales; family Alteromonadaceae; genus Alteromonas. Next base: position 14,016 of record JAXHTT010000030.1, read on the forward strand.
GACCGCGCACCATGGCTTCTCTTATGAACGCACGGCGTTGCTCATTGTTTTCAAATTTGTGTGAATAACGAGGGATAATCGCCATACGCGGCTCTTTTTGAGACGCATCGAATGATATGAATAGCTCTTGCCGTAAGGGCATATTCTCGAGCTTAACCGCTTTAATACCACTTTGTACGAAAGGAGAATCTTGCTTTCTATCTCTGAATAAAAACTCCAAGTTCACTTTTCCACGTTCTGCGTATTGCGTAGTAAGGGTAGTGATGCGCTCGTCTTGTTTTCCAACAATACATGCCTGGGGTGTATAGCGAACACCTTCTTTACTCATAAGAAAAGATAACGAGGTGGCGTTCCTTGCATTTATACAGCGGAGCGCTTGCCCCATGCCTTCTACTTCTTCTTCATCACTATCTACTTTAAGGTTGGCCTTGTTCTTTTTAATTAATTCTTCAAAAAAGTTGCGAGCACTTTTGCCCTCATCACCTGTGGCTGTTTTCAAGTGAAGGATGTTTTTTTCTACATTATGATAAATAATGTCGTATTGAAGGTGCATTACGTCAAAGTTGTTAGCTATTTCCTGAAGCCGAGGAAACCCAACTTCTACTCTTCCTTCCAAACTACCTTTATAATCTTTTGCCAGCTCAACTCGAAGACCTAATCCGTGAACTGAGATGTCTTCGCTGATCCCTCGATGAACCGTCGATTCGCCATTAAACCTTGCTTCAATTTGCGTTCTTAGCTGGTAACGGCTTTCAATGCGCTGCTCTTCGTACTTAAAGCGTACAATATGAATGTCAGATGCTGCACGATTCCTTGGGTGGCCGAAAATCCTTAAATGCGCAAGGTTGTCGCGATTAAACTTAAGTTCGTTATATGTCTCTTGTCCTGTTACTGAGGTCACGTCTGTCACATGAGCCAGATAACGCAGGTTTTTAAGCTTTGACATCAAGCGAGCAGAGGGCGGTGTATTAAGCTTTTTGACTTTATTGCCAACAGAGTCTGGGATAGAAAGCGGAATATGCGCTTGTTCTGGCACCATGTCTGTCAGAGTTATTTTAAATACTCGCCAACTCGCTTTTCTTGAGCCAAAACCCAAAAATACACGTGACAACACCTCTTTTTGAAGAAGCTCTTCATAAGCAGCTGAATAAAAATAAACTTTATCTGTGTGCAAATGCGTGAAGCTGAAAACAAAAATTTCACGAACTTCATCCGATTTATTAAGTAGCCGAGTCAGTCTTTCTTGCGTTAACAAGAAATTCAAACGACAGTTTTCTTCTTCGTCTTGCCAATATTCTACCGTTTCACGGTTTACTTCATTTACCATTGCATAGCGTGGCACTAAAGTTTCGTTGACGACGTCGATAAAAACGGGAAGCGTGGGGCTACGAGGTGAAAAGTATTGTTCGCAGGTTTTACTAGTTATCGCCTCAATGGTGTTGGTCATATTCACTTTATAACGGCGTTTGTTACCGTGTATAAAGCTCTCCAAGAACTTGTCGAATGCTGGGCTAGGATGAGTCTTATCGCGCTGTAAGGCTAAGTAGTTAACGTCATTTTTCGTAATGATTTTTACTAACTTGTAAGCAATGCCATTTTTCTTATCCATGGCAAACTCGTTTTCAAGCCCTCTGAAGTAAATAAAGAGCGTTTCACCTTTTTCAAAAAACGAGTCTTTAGACAGCTTTACTTGCAGGCCTTCAAGGGATATATCAACGCTCAATCCTCGCATAGAGCGATTTTCAGCGTTAAATATTTCTACAGCAACCGCGAAGTTCATGCGCTCTGTATTGCGCTGCCTGTAATCGAGAAGGTTTACTGTAGGAACTTTGAACTGTTCTAAAACGGCTGAACGTTTTTTAGTTTCGGGGTTTTCTTTATCAGCTCTTTCTTGTGCGAGTTCTTTTTCGCGCATTAGGCGAAAGTTGTTTTCAGTGTTTTGAACAGCTTCGTATACACCGTAGGTGTATCGGCCGAACACGCGTAGTTGTTCTTCGAACTTATCAACAGCCAAGTCGTCCATGTAGTGACTACGCCCTTCGTGTACGTACTTTTTGCATTTGCCATCTACATGACCGCGCAAATCAATAGTGCGCATGCAAGGTTTGGCCAAGCGCTTCACTTCCATTTTAATAAGGAAGCGTTTTTCTTTAGGTACATCAGAAGCAGTTTGAAGCAATACCTGGTTAAATTCAGGCTCATTAACTATAGGCTTAAGCTGTTCAATAATATCAGCATATTGCTTTAAATCTTGACTCATGAATGCGCAACTTTATTGTTAAGTATCATTATTTTGGTTGTTATCGGCAAATCAGTAAAACTCATTAACCCGTTAATATTTATACTTTTGGGGTGTATCTCTGAAAGAAAACTGACCGTGGGTTTGTGCTTAATTCACCGTTATTAAGTGTTAGAATACTCTTTTTAAGCAATGGATAAAACTGGAATATGGCAAAACGTAAAACTGCTTATGTGTGTTCTGACTGCGGGGCAGAGTTCCCCCGTTGGCAAGGACAATGCTCTGAGTGTAAAGCGTGGAACACGATAAGTGAGTTTGTGGTAGCGAGTGCCAAAAGTGTGGCTCGACAAACTACCTCAGGATATGCAGGGCAAACTGCTGCCAAAATCGAAACGCTAAACGCAATAGATTTAGAATCATTACCGCGGTTTTCCTCAACGTTTAAGGAGCTAGATAGAGTGCTTGGCGGAGGGATAGTGCCGGGCGCCGCAATGTTAATTGGTGGTTCACCTGGCGCCGGAAAAAGTACGCTTTTGCTGCAGGTCATGTGTCAGATGGCGAAAAGCGAAACTGCCCTTTATGTAACAGGGGAAGAGTCTCTTCAGCAGGTGGCGATGCGGGCAAAACGTTTAAACCTTCCCGACGATAAGCTGATGATGCTTGCCGAAACTAATGTGGAAACCATCTGTGATCTGGCGCTGACCAAAAAACCCAAAATTATGGTTATCGACTCTATTCAGGTTATGCATGTGTCAGATGTACAGTCGGCACCAGGCAGCGTATCCCAAGTAAGAGAAAGCGCAGCCTACCTAACACGCTTTGCTAAACAAAACCATATTGCCATGTTTATAGTTGGTCACGTAACGAAAGACGGTAACTTAGCCGGCCCGAAAGTACTTGAGCACTGTATCGATAGCTCAATGATGCTGGAAGGGGAAAGTGACGGTCGCTATCGTACTCTGCGAAGCCACAAAAACCGCTTTGGTGCAGTCAACGAGCTTGGTGTATTTGCCATGACGGAAAAAGGTTTGAAAGAGGTAAGTAATCCTTCAGCTATTTTCTTAAGTCGGGGCGATAACGAAACGCCAGGGTCCAGTGTAATGGTTATATGGGAAGGCACTCGCCCGCTGCTAGTGGAAATACAGGCGCTGGTGGATTATTCGCAGATGTCTAACCCAAGGCGTATAGCGGTGGGCTTAGATCAAAACCGTTTGTCTATGCTTTTAGCGGTACTTCATCGACACGGTAACGTGCAAATGAACGACCAAGACGTGTTTGTAAACGTGGTTGGCGGTGTACGAGTCTCTGAAACCAGTGCTGACTTGGCGTTATTGTTGGCGATGATTTCCAGCTTCAGAAACCGCTCGTTACCGCGAGACTTAATCGTATTCGGTGAAGTAGGGCTCGCGGGTGAAATTCGTCCGGTTCCCAATGGAACAGAGCGCATTATTGAAGCTGCAAAACATGGCTTTAAACGCGCTATTGTGCCCAAGGCCAATGCGCCCAAACAAGCTATTGATGGCATGAAAGTTGTGCCGGTTGCTCGTCTTTCTGAAGCATTAGATGCCCTAGAGTAAGGCGAAAGACAAGAATTTCAAAGCAGTCTAGAACGCGTAAGGTGGCTTACCAAGTATGTCATCTTGCGCAGTTTTATGGGAACAGGGTTTTCTGAAGCATTGCAAAGCCTTAAACTAACTTTACTTTCTACTTTGGCGCTTGATAAACCGCATTAACCAATGCGTTTAGATCCTTCTCTTCAATACTGGCGTCATCGCTGTTTAAAGTAATCAAACGGCGCAGGGCGCTTATGCTGTCCACATCCATGCGCTCTACTTTGCATCCTAATGAAACAAGCTCTTGCCTGCTGTCCGCGTGGCGATATAACTGCGAGATTGAAAGAGTAATTACGGGGCTGTCTTCGTTGGCTTGGAAGGTAGCAACATAAGGTTCATGGCTGTCGAAAGGTAGGTTTGATAATGCAAGTTCCGTTGCCTGAAGTTTTATGCCCTGCAGAGACACGTCGCTAACCACCACATCAATGCTGATGTCGTTATGTGCCAGTGTGCCGTTTACATTCAGTAAAACTCGTTGGAATTGACGCTTATCTGTCATTACTCACATACCTAGTTGTCATTAACGACCTCAGTATTGGCTAAATTTCTCGTGTTCGCAACGAAAAGCAAACAAATAAAAAAGCCGCTATCGATGACAGCGGCTCTTGGCTTTTAAGGTAAGGAAATCTTTATCCTAAATTCCCTTTATTTAGACATGCGCTTATATTTAAGGCGGTGTGGTTCAACCACATCCTGCCCAAACTCCTGCTTCAACCAGCTTTCGTAATCTGAGTAGTTACCTTCGAAGAAGTTAATGTTACCTTCATCGCGGTAATCCATGATGTGCGTCGCCACGCGGTCTAGGAACCAACGATCGTGCGATATAACCATGGCGCAGCCAGGGAATTCCAGCAACGCATTCTCTAGTGCGCGAAGGGTTTCAACGTCCAGGTCGTTGGTTGGCTCATCCAGTAGCAATACGTTGCCGCCAGCTTTAAGCAGCTTCGCAAGATGTACACGGTTTCGCTCACCACCTGACAAGTCTTTAATAAACTTCTGCTGGTCGGTGCCTTTGAAGTTAAAACGGCTGCAGTATGCTCGGCTGTTAATTTCAAAGTTGCCAATGCGAATGATATCTTGCTCGTCAGAAATTTCTTTCCACACAGTGTTTTCTTCGTTCATGTGGTCGCGGAACTGCTCTACCGCAGCAATCTGAACAGTATCACCTAAATCTATATTGCCTGAATCAGGTTGCTCAGCGCCAGTAAGCATTCTGAATAAGGTTGATTTACCCGCACCGTTAGGGCCAACAATACCTACGATTGCACCTTTCGGTACTTTAAACGTTAAATCATCAATTAATACACGATCGCCATAGGACTTTTTAAGGTTGCTAACTTCAATAACCTTGTCACCTAAGCGCTCACCTGGTGGGATGAATAGTTCGTTAGTTTCGTTACGCTTTTGGTAATCGCTAGTCGATAGCTCTTCGAAACGGGCCATACGGGCTTTACTTTTAGCATGACGACCTTTTGGATTTGAGCGTACCCACTCAAGTTCCTGTTTCATGCTCTTCATACGCGCCGTTTCGGTACGCTCTTCTTGCTCTAGTCGGTTCTCTTTTTGCTCCAACCAAGAAGAGTAGTTACCTTCCCATGGAATACCTTCACCTCGGTCAAGTTCTAAAATCCAGCCTGCAACGTTATCAAGGAAATATCTATCGTGGGTAATAGCTACCACTGTACCTTCATAATCGTGAAGGAAGCGCTCTAGCCATGCCACTGATTCCGCGTCCAAGTGGTTGGTGGGTTCGTCAAGAAGCAACATTTCAGGTTTTTCTAAAAGTAGGCGGCAAAGCGCAACACGGCGACGCTCACCACCAGATAGTTTGCTTACGTCCGCATCCCACGCTGGTAGGCGAAGGGCATCTGCTGCACGCTCTAAGGCATTTTCTAAATTGTGGCCATCTTTCGCTTGAATGATAGCTTCTAGCTCACCTTGCTCTTTAGCAAGTGCGTCGAAATCAGCGTCTGCTTCTGCATAAGCGGCATACACTTCATCAAGACGAGTCAGTGCATGCTTAACATCAGCTACGGCTTCTTCGATATTGCCACGAACATCTTTGGTTTCATCAAGCTGAGGTTCCTGTGGAAGGTAGCCCACCTTCAGACCTGGTTGAGGGCGCGCTTCACCTTCGATGTCTGTATCAACGCCGGCCATAATGCGAAGTAAGGTAGATTTACCTGCACCGTTTAGACCTAGCACACCAATTTTGGCGCCTGGGAAAAAGCTAAGTGAGATATTTTTTAGAATGTGTCTATTAGGTGGGACGATTTTGCCCACGCGATGCATACTGTAAACGTATTGCGCCATGCTCTATCCTCGCTGAATAAGCGGTGAAAAATAAAAAAGTGATTGTGGTCTATTCTACTCGTAACAGGGTAGTTTGTGCCAGTTACTTACGCTTAGTGTATTAGTGCTTGGCGATATTTTAATCACTCATGCCAAAAAGTTTGATTTATGCATCGGTTGGCGAGTTGATTTAAGGTAAACTTGCTTTTTATAAGCATGAGTAAACATGGGCTTTAGGGTGAGCTACTGATCTAGTAAAAAGCAATAAAGAACCCAAAGCGATAGACTCAATACTATTCATATTTCTGAACAGGCAATTAAGATGACCGCTATGAATAAACGCATATATAGTCTGGATGAGCTCGCCAAGCATGTAGGTGGGGAAGTGCAGGGCGATGGCAATATCACTATTTCCGCGGTTGGCACACTTTCTGGTGCAGCATCGCATCAAATTTCGTTTCTGACCAACCCTAAATATAAACCACAGTTGAAAGATACAAATGCCGGTGCGGTTATTCTGCACGAGAGCCTAAAAAGTGACAGCCCAGTTCCTGCACTCGTTGTGGCAAACCCTCATGCAGCCTTTGCGCTTATCGCTCAACTATTCGATACTACACCAGCGGTTGCTACAGGCATTTCTGAGTCAGCGGTTATTGCGCCGTCTGCGCGTATTGGCAGTGATGTGTCGCTAGGACACAACGTTATTATTGAAGATAATGTGGTGCTGGGCGATAGAGTTACGGTTGGCGCTAATACCGTTATCCGAAGAGGCACTCACATTGGTGAAGGCTGTACTATCCATCCAAATGTGACCATTTATCACGACGTGGTTATTGGCAAGCGCGTGACTATTCATAGTCAAACGGTAATTGGTGCAGCGGGCTTTGGCTATGCAAATGATAAAGGCGTGTGGATCCCTATTCCGCAAACCGGCTCAGTACGTATTGGTGACGACAGTCAAATTGGTGCGAGCAGCAGCATCGACCGCGGTGCTATGGAAGATACGGTGTTAGGCACTAACGTTATTATCGACAATCAAGTACAAATTGGTCATAACTGTATTATTGGTGATCATTCCTGCATTTGCGGCGCTACCGGTATCGCCGGCAGTTGCCATATTGGCAAACACGTAATTATTGGCGGAGGAGTTGGCATCAACGGTCACATTAGCATTTGTGATAACGTCCAGGTGACCGGCTATACCATGATTGTGCAAGATATCACTGAGCCCGGCGTTTATTCTTCTGGTCAGCCAGCACAAACCAACCGTGATTGGCGTAAAAACACAGTCCGCCTTGCTAAAATTGGCAGTTTATTTGACCGTGTTAAAGCCCTTGAGAAACAGGTCTGATCTCGCGCTGGCGCAGGTATTACGTTAAACCCGCGCCATTTATATTAATTTGGTCATAAAGCGGTATACAAGTAACCGAAAATGACTAGAATATGGCTCGAATTTGAGCAATCAGTGCGTAACGCCATATAAAAACCGCAGTTAAGGAGCCCCCATGTTTTCTCGCGAAATGAATATAGCCGACTTCGATCCTGAATTAGCCGATGCAATGTCTAAAGAGGTTGAGCGTCAAGAACATCACATTGAGCTAATTGCCTCTGAGAACTACTGTAGTCCACGTGTAATGGAAGCACAGGGTTCGCAGCTTACTAACAAATACGCTGAAGGCTACCCAGGCAAGCGTTACTACGGTGGTTGTGAGCACGTAGACGTTGTTGAGCAACTAGCTATCGACCGTGCAAAAGCGCTATTTGGTGCAGACTACGCAAACGTTCAGCCACACGCTGGTTCACAAGCAAACTCAGCTGTTTTCATGGCATTACTTGACGCGGGCGATACGGTATTGGGTATGAGCCTTTCTGAAGGTGGTCACCTGACTCACGGTTCGCATGTAAACTTCTCTGGTAAAACTTATAACGCTGTACAATACGGTTTGAACAAAGAAACCGGTGAAATCGATTACGCTCAAGTAGAAGCGCTGGCCAAAGAGCACAAGCCTAAAATGATTATCGGTGGTTTCTCTGCGTATTCAGGTGTTGTTGATTGGGCTAAATTCCGCGAAATCGCAGATAGCGTCGGCGCATACTTGCTTGTAGATATGGCCCACGTGGCAGGTCTTGTGGCAGCTGGCGTATATCCTAACCCACTTCCTCATGCACATGTGGTAACAACGACAACGCACAAAACCCTTGCAGGCCCGCGTAGTGGTCTAATCTTGTCAGCATGTGGCGACGAAGCAATTTACAAAAAGCTTAACAGCTCGGTATTCCCAGGTAACCAAGGTGGCCCTCTATGCCATGTTATTGCAGCTAAAGCGGTGGCTTTCAAAGAAGCACTACAGCCAGAATTTAAAGTGTATCAGCAGCAGGTTGTTGCGAATGCGAAAGCTATGGTTTCTGTAATGCAAGAGCGTGGCTTTAATATTGTTTCTGGCGGTACCGACAACCACTTGTTCCTTCTTGATCTCATCGACAAGGATATTACGGGTAAAGATGCAGACGCAGCCTTAGGCGCAGCAAACATCACCGTTAATAAAAACTCGGTTCCAAATGACCCACGTTCACCGTTTGTAACCAGTGGTCTTCGTATCGGTAGCCCAGCGATCACTCGCCGTGGTTTTAAAGAAGAACAAGCTAAGCAAGTTGCTACTTGGATTTGCGACATTCTAGATAACATGGGCGATGAGTCAGTTATTAAGCGTGTTCAAGATGAAGTGGTTGCTCTTTGCGCACAATTCCCTGTTTATAAGTAAATAGGATTGTGTTTTATTGCGTACTTTGGTACTAATGCTGGACTAACTAGTCTAGGTTTGATCAACAAGCCTAAGTACGCAATATTTAAGGAATATTCATGTTTTGCCCGTTTTGTTCAGAACAAGAAACAAAAGTTATTGATTCTCGTTTGGTTGCAGAAGGGCAGCAAGTGCGTAGACGCCGTGAATGTATGGTGTGTCACGAGCGCTTCACGACCTTTGAAAGTGCTGAGCTCGTTATGCCCCGCGTGATAAAGCGCGACGGTTCACGTGAACCGTTTAATGAAGATAAACTTCGTGCAGGCTTGCAACGCGCACTTGAAAAGCGTCCTGTTAGCACTGAAAAAGTTGAACAGTGTGTCCTTTCACTGAAGTCACAGTTGCGTGCAACAGGTGAGCGTGAGGTGAGTAGCGAACTGCTCGGCAACCTAATAATGAAAGCCCTAAAAGAACTCGACAAAGTTGCCTATGTCAGGTTCGCTTCTGTCTATCGTTCCTTCGAAGACATTCGTGAATTTGGAGAAGAAATTGCGCGATTAGGGGACTAGGTCGGGCACACCCAAAACCTCAGACACTTAGGGCTACAACAGGAATCCAAGTGAACCACGAAACGGTTAAAAACGATTATCATTGGATGGCAAAAGCCATTCAACTTGCTCAAAAAGGGCGCTACACCACTTCCCCTAACCCTCGCGTTGGCTGCGTAATTGTTGATGAAAACAACCAGCTAATAGGTCAGGGATATCATATCCAAGCCGGCACTCCTCATGCTGAAGTACATGCATTAAGGCAAGCAGTTAAAACGCGAGAAGACGGAGCAAAAGGCGCGACGGCTTACGTTACACTTGAACCATGTAGTCATTTTGGCCGCACGCCGCCTTGTGCGGTGGCTTTGGTTGAAGCAAAAGTGGCGCGGGTGGTTATCGCCATGACCGACCCTAACCCAAACGTATGCGGTAACGGTATCAGCATCTTACAAGAGGCTGGTATTGAAGTGGTTAGCGATGTGATGGCTGCAGAAGCTGCAGCATTAAACCCCGGGTTCATCAAGCGCATGCTTACTGGCAAGCCTTTCGTTCGCGTGAAATTAGGCATCAGCTTGGACGGAAAAATAGCCCTTCAAAATGGTGTAAGTCAATGGATCACTGGACCCGAGGCAAGACGCGATGTACAGCGCTATCGCGCACAAAGTTGCGTGGTACTCACAGGCTCGGGTACGGTAAAAGCTGATAACCCTAGTTTATTGGTTAGAAAGCAAGAAGCACAGTTCACAGATTATCCCCTAGAGAATATTCGCCAGCCAGCCCGGGTTGTTGTCGATGGCAAAAGCAAGCTCAGCCGAGACTACACTTTATTTAACGACGGCAATACGACTTTTACGGCTACTTCGCAGTCCCATCCAGATACAGCAACACAGCACTATCTTTCGATAGACGAAAAAGACGGTAAGCTCAACTTACATGCACTAATGTCAGCATTAGGCGATAAGCAATTTAATGAAGTATGGGTGGAAGCGGGTCCAGGCCTTGCCGGCGCATTGTTGCAAGAGGGCCTGGTGGATGAGCTAATTTGCTACCAAGCGCCCAAGCTCTTAGGTGATAAGGGAATAAGTATGGTTAATTTGCCAGCGTTTACGTCATTAAATGAATGTATTTCGCTTTCGCTTATTGAAAATCGTCAGGTGGGGAACGATATTAAGCTTATCTTTCGCCCTAATGTTAGCAACACTCGTGGTTAACGCGATTAAAGAGGAACTTTATGTTTACTGGAATTATTCAAGCGCTCGGTACTATTAAAAAGCTTGATAACCGTGGCAACGATATTCGCCTAACCGTTGCGTCACCTACGCTTGATATGTCTGATGTCGCACTGGGCGACAGTATCGCGACCAATGGTGTTTGCTTAACAGTGACTGATATGGGCCCCGATTATTACTGTGCTGATGTATCGGCCGAAACCATCAAATTGACCGGGTTTGCACATTATAGTGCAGGCTCAACCGTTAACCTTGAAAAAGCTATGCGTCCTAGCGACCGCCTAGGTGGCCATATCGTGTCAGGTCATGTGGACGGCGTAGGCGAGGTTACGCAGATTATCAAGCACTCAGACTACGTCGAGTTTTGGGTAAAAGCGCCAGAAGCCTTGGCGAAATATATTGCCCATAAAGGTAGCATCACTGTTGACGGTATCAGTTTGACAGTAAACGAAGTCAATGGCGCAGAATTCATGCTTTGGATCATTCCTCATACGCTGCAAGAAACAATTATGGGAAGCTATAAAGTGGGCACAGCGGTAAACCTAGAGGTTGATGTTATTGCGCGCTATTTAGAGCGACTAATGCTAGGCGATAAAGCCGCCGAGCCTACAAGCAAAGGCATCGACATGGCATTTCTTGCCGAGAACGGATTTTTAAGAAAATAACCCTACAAGAAGCACACAACATGGCATTTAACACTACACAAGAAATAATTGAAGACATTCGCCAAGGTAAAATGGTTATCTTGATGGATGATGAAGATAGGGAAAACGAAGGCGATTTAATCATGGCGGCAGAGCATGTGACGCCTGAAGCCATTAACTTTATGGTTACTCACGCTCGCGGCTTGGTGTGCTTACCTATGACGCAAGAGCGCTGCCGCACGCTAAATCTTCCTTTAATGGTTGATAAAAACGAAGCGCAGTTTTCTACCAACTTCACCGTTTCTATTGAAGCCGCAACTGGCGTAACAACTGGTATCTCAGCAGCAGATCGCGCAACAACGATTAAAGCGGCTGTGGCTACAGATGCCAAAGCGACAGACATTGTTCAGCCCGGCCATATTTTTCCATTAATTGCTAAAGAGGGCGGTGTGTTAAATCGCGCAGGCCACACCGAAGCAGGTGTAGACTTGCCACGTTTGGCCGGCTTAGAGCCTGCAGGCGTTATTGTAGAAATTCTTAATGAAGACGGCACTATGGCTCGCCGCCCAGAACTAGAGAAGTTCGCGGCCAAGCACAACCTAAAAATTGGCACCATTGCTGATTTAATTGAATATCGCAACTTAAACGAAACGACCATTCAAAAAGTTGCTCAGTGCAATATGCCGACAGAATATGGCGACTTTGAGTTGCACACGTTCAAAGACAGCATAGATAACCAGCTGCACTTTGCGCTTAAAAAAGGCGACATTAAAGAAGATGATCCGACACTTGTCCGTGTTCACCTTCACAATACTTTTAGTGATCTTCTTGGCTCCACGCGCGGTATTCATCGCTCAATGACACTAGCAGATGGCATGCGCAAAATTTCACAAGAAGGTGGTGTGCTAGTGCTATTAGGCAAAGAAGAGCATATTGAGAGCCAAGTACGCCGCTTTGCAGCAGAAGACAGAGGCGAACGCCCAGCTGGCGCTGACTGGCAGGGTTCGTCACGCACTATTGGTGTGGGTAGCCAAATTCTTGCCTCTATGGGCGTTCACAAAATGCGTCTTCTTAGTAAGCCAATTAAATATCATGCACTTTCAGGCTATGGCCTTGAAGTTGTAGAGTACGTGCACGACTAGCGCTGGGGTGTAGGCCACAGTGAAAGTGGAGAGGGAATGCTCGTCGCAAACACGCGGTGAATACATCCCTGTACGCTCCGCCACCGCATCCATGCGGTGGAGGGTTTGCGACGAGCATTCCCTCACCACATTTTTTTAGGCATAAAGTGGCCGTTTACGAATAGTTGAAGTTAAAGAAACAATCGATTTAGTTTGGGCGCAGTTGTGGTATACTTCGCGCCGTTTTTTCTCGAGGAATGAATCCATGCAGGTAATTGAAGGTAATATCAGAGCAACCGGTAAGAAGTTTGCTATCGTTGTATCACGCTTTAATAGCTTTGTTGTTGAAAGCTTACTGGAAGGCGCATTAGACACGCTAGAGCGTCACGGTGAAGTAAGCGATGACGATATCACGGTAGTACGTGTACCTGGTGCTTACGAGTTACCTGTAATTGCTAAGAAATTAGCTGAGAAGAAGTCATTTGACGCCATCATCGCTCTTGGTGCAGTTATTCGTGGCGGCACGCCACACTTTGATTTTGTAGCAGGCGAGAGCAATAAAGGTCTTGCGCAAGTATCACTTGAATACGGCGTACCTGTATCATTTGGCGTAATCACAACAGATTCAATTGAACAAGCTATCGAGCGTTCGGGAACCAAAGCGGGCAACAAGGGTGCAGAAGCTGCACTCGGCGCGCTAGAAATGGTTAACGTTATCGATGCTGTTGAAAAGCTTTAAGGTAAACATTAAGTGAAAGTTTCAGCTCGTCGTAAAGCCCGTGAACTCGCCCTTCAAGGTGTGTATTCATGGCAAATGAGTCACAACGATATTCAGCAGGTTGAACTGGCGCTAGCCACCAGTAACGACATGCAAAAGGTAGACATGGCGTATTTCCAAGCCTTGCTTCGCGGTGTTGCACACAACGCAAGCAACCTTGATGCAACCATTAAACCTTACCTTGGCCGTTTGCCAGAAGAGTTAGACGCTATCGAAAAAGCCATCTTGCGCATTGCGACGCTGGAACTCACTGAGCGCATCGACGTACCTTACCGCGTAATTATTAATGAAGCGATTGAGCTAGCTAAGGCATTTGGTGCTGAAGAAAGCCATAAATTCATTAATGGTGCACTGGATAAAGCAGTGCGCACGTTGCGTAAAGGCGAGCGCGACTAACCTTACCGTGGCGGCATGGATTGCCGCTAAAAGGGTTTAAAAATTACCGTGAAAGAATTTGATCTTATCGGCCGCTATTTTTCAAACAGCGGCCACAAACGTAAAGACGTTGTTATTGGTATTGGTGATGACTGTGCTGTAACAACGGTTCCTGAAAACCAACAACTTGCCGTTACTACAGATACCCTTGTTGCAGGAGTGCACTTTTTAAAAGATGCACCGGCTAAGTCTGTAGCATACAAAACCGTTGCTGTTAACTTAAGTGACCTTGCGGCTATGGGGGCTGAGCCCGCATGGATCAGCTTGTCTTTGTCACTGCCTGAAATAGATGAAGCCTGGTTAGATGACTTTGTATCCGGGTTATACGAGCTTACTCAGTACTATTCTGTCCAGCTTATCGGTGGCGATACAGTAAAAGGCCCTATGGCGTTTACTATTACTGCACAAGGTTTTATACCACCGGGTTCGGAACTAACGCGCAGTGGCGCAAAGCCGGGTGATTGGCTTTATGTTACCGGAACACTAGGTGATGCAGGAGCGGGCTTAGATATTTTGCAAAAAAATCTCAGCGTAAGTGGTGAAGCGAAAGACGTTTTGGTTAATCGCCATTACTTCCCAACCCCTCGTGTTGCGGTAGGTACGGCAATACGTCGTATTGCAACGTCATGCATTGATATCTCTGATGGCTTACTTTCAGATATAAAGCATATTTTGAAAGCGTCTAACTGCGGTGCGAATGTTCATGTAGATCGTTTACCGCTATCACGAGCACTAACGAGTGCAGTCACACCTGAACAAGCTATTGAATATGCACTATCCGCTGGCGATGACTACGAACTTATTTTCACTGTAAGTGAAGAGCTGCGCGGCAGCCTTGAAACTTCGTTGGCAAGTACGAATGTAAAAGCCACGTGTATTGGCCAATTAACCGGGCATAGCGGTACACTTTCGTTGCTAAAAGATAACGAAAAGTATACGCCAGCTAATGCATCTGGCTACGAGCACGCCTTTTAGGCAAATCACATCTTACAATAGTAAATAAAGGAAGAGTCATGCAGGCGGAATATCGCGCTAGAGTGAGTATGAAAAATCCTGTTCATTTTCTCGCACTCGGTTTTGGTAGTGGGCTTGTTCCTTTTATGCCAGGTACATTTGGCTCGCTTGCTGCACTACCGCTACTTGTAGCATGTAGCCAGATCTCAGTGGTTTCTTTCATCGCGCTTACGCTGATATTTTCAGTGGTAGGTATTTATCTTTGTGGCAAGACTGCAGACGATATGCAGGTACACGATCACGGCTCTATTGTGTGGGATGAAATAGCGGGCATGTTCATCACCTTCTTATTCGTACCTATCTCAGCGTCATCTTTACTCGTGGGCTTTGTTCTGTTCAGACTTTTCGACATTTTAAAGCCTTGGCCAATAGGTATTATCGACAAGCGCTTACACGGCGGTACAGGCATTATGCTGGATGATATTCTCGCTGGGGCAATGGCCTGTGGCTGTTTACATGTATTAATGGTGTTCTGGCCTGCAGCGCTGGCGTTGTTCTAGCAATTTGGGAAGATTTAGAGCCCTTCTGATAGATACTCTGCAGAGAAAGGTTAGGTAACAGAGAACCGATATTAAGAAAAAGCCCGCAACTATGAAGTGACCCCCAATAGTTGGACATTCCAATTACTGGGGGTCTTTTTATGTCTAAATACACTAGGGAATTCAAGTTAAAAGTCGCTGAATTAGCGAAC
>JAXHTT010000300.1:0-1864 GCA_034190055.1 Pseudomonadota bacterium
TTTACTCATCCCGTTATTGGTGTTTCCAGAAGCGCTTCTTAACGGAATGGCCATCACACTTCTTGTCATCTATCAACCGACGTGGGTGTATACCTTCCACGATAAGTTTTATCTCGACAACTAGAACCTTTGTCTTCTTAACTCACTTCACTTATTTGATTTATTAAACTAATAGTTAATAAGAATTTTCTAAATCCAATCTATTATTAACTTGTGAAGTAAGTGGTAGAGCCAAATGAATATTCAGACAATTGCATTAGGGTGCGATGATACTGCGAGCATAGCTTCGGAACTAAATAATATATTGACCGATACTAAACCTTCATTACTTATTGGTTATGGTAATGTGGATGCATCGTTAGAGACATTGGCAGCAATGATAAGTGACGCAGAGCTACCTGTTTTCATCTCTAGTTCTTGTTTAGGCGCTTTGCTTTGCAACGAAAGTGTTGCTAAGGCTAATTGTGATCTAGCGCTGTTTTGTATAGACGATGATAGTGGCGCCTATGGTGTCGGTAGCGCAGACCTATCCAAAAGCGGTCCATTCAAAGCCGGTGCATCCGCACTGGAAGAAGCATTAATAAACGCCGCAAGGCCGTATGAAAGCCCAGCACTTATTTGGTGTGCTTTGCCCCCCGGTGATGAAGAAAGTATACTTGAAGGTTTTGCTAGCGTTGTTGGTACAAAAGTCCCCATCTTTGGGGGGTCGATGGCAGACAACACTGTTTCAGGCAATTGGTGCACCGTTACTAAAACTTCATGGGGCTCTCAAACCATTGCTGTAGCTGTTTTATATCCCTCAACGCCTTTTGGGTTAAGCTATAGCTCTGGTTATAAACCTACTGAGACGGTACTCAAAGCCACTAGAGCTCAGGGACGACAACTCCAACAATTGGATAATGGCAGAGCCAGCACTATTTATAATAGAGCGACTAACGGCCTGATTTCACATCAAGTGAACGGCGGTCAAATATTAGGCCTAACTTCATCGGCCCCCTTAGGCAAGCCTGTCGAGCTTGAAAATGGCGCAATAAACTATCTTCTTTGTCACCCTGACTCCGTTGATGAGGATGGTACCCTCAATGTTTTTTCCGAAGTAACTGAAGGCGAACAGCTGGTTTTAATGGAAGGAAATATTACAAGCCTCACCTCTCGTGCAGAGCGTGTTATCAATAATGCAATCATGCTGCTTCCGGAAAACAAAATGCCCGTTGGCGTATTGATGATTTATTGCGCCGGATGCCGGTTAATGGTTGGCGATGAGATAAATGCTATGTTGAACTCATTACAGAAAACGTTTCCTTCGTTACCTATTTGTGGCCCATTTACGTTTGGCGAACAAGGGCGGTTTTTAGACGGCAAGAACAGGCACGGTAACCTTATGATATCAGCGGTAGTGTTTTCTCAATGAATAAAGATTACGAAAACGTTTTAGAAGATTTGGCCCTTGTTTACCGCTTGAAACAACAAGCTGAGGCTCATAAAAAAGAAAGCGATGCCTTGCTAGAAGGCACGCGGGTGCTGCTTACCGCTGAGGATGAAACAGACCTTTACAAGAAGATGTTTAGCGTTTTTAAGGGGCTTTACAACTACGAAGTATGCTTTGTGCTACAGAATGAAAGCGCAGGCAGAATGAAATGTATCAACAGCACGCATGACGCTTTACTCAACACTGTTTGGAAAATAGACGACACTCTTTCTCGCGCAGTCAAAAGCGAACCCGTAGCATTGTTTAATGTTCAACAACAAACGACTTGGCAACAGCACCTGCCATTATTTGAAACTCCAGTCACATCGGTACTCTATTGCCCGTTTAAAGTACATCAGCAGCAGGCCGTTATTGTGTTTTGCCATCAATCTCTGG
>JAXHTT010000301.1:0-1827 GCA_034190055.1 Pseudomonadota bacterium
TATCTACTCTATCACTAAAGCGGCAGTTATCAGCATGACTAAGTCGTTCGCAAAAGAGTGCGGTAGCTTAAACATTCGCGTAAACGCATTATTGCCAGGTTTGACTGACACTAAATTTGCCTCTGCGTTAACGACTAACGAGCAAATCTTGAAACACGCACTGAAAGTGATTCCGCTGGGCCGCGTAGCAGATCCAGATGAAATGGCAGGGACAGTATTGTATTTAGTGTCAGATGCCTCAAGCTACACCACAGGCACGACAGTAGTGGTAGATGGTGGTATGCTAGCGTAATTAGCTTCAATTACGAGATACGACCATGCATATATGGGTTGACGCCGATGCGTGCCCTGCAGTGATCAAAGACATTCTTTTTAAGGCAGCCAGACGTACTAAGCTGCCTTTGTCTTTGGTGGCTAACCATTTTATGTCTGTTCCACCAGACAAACATATAACCTTAACGCAAGTGCCGTCAGGCTTCGATGCTGCTGACGACTATATAGTAGAGAAGTGCGTAGCGGGTGATCTGGTTATTACTAACGATATTCCATTGGCCGCTGACGTACTGGAAAAAAATGCGCTTGCATTGAATAACCGCGGTGAAGAATACGACAAGTCGTCTATCAAGCAGATACTGGGTATGCGGGACTTTATGGACACCATGCGCTCAAGCGGCGAACACACTGGCGGTCCAAAGGCGTTCTCCCAGCGTGACAAACAAAACTTTGCCAATGCGCTAGACCGACTCCTCACCCAAGGCCTCTGCAACCTCAAATAAAATAATTAGGCCAGAGTACTTTTACAAATAGAAGAGTACTCTGGCCCCATTAACTTTAGCAGTCGCCGCCGCCGGCATCACTGCCACAAGACGAGCTTGAGCTGCTGGTTGGCGTGTAAATGGCTGCGCTACTATCTCCGTGGGAACCGGATTTACTGCCGCCAGTCTTTGTGGCAAACGACACTAAGAGCACCAATGTACACAGAGCAATAATAGCTATAGATGCTTTCCACTCACCTGTTGTAGTGCCCGCGTAGCATGCGTATGCAGCCACGGCTAGACTCACAAGCCTTATTAGAAACTTCATAACGTCCTCCTTGTCACTGAAAAGTATTAGGGTCAAAGTAAAGACTGTGACCCCATTATTTGGGACTATTTAACGATGGTCATTTCTTCGATAAGGTTTGTTGCACCGTCAACGTATTGCATTACCCATAGCATGTAGCGCGTGTCTACATGGATAGTACGAGTTGTTTTCGGATCAAAGTCCCAATCTGAGTTAACGCTTTCAAACGTACCGTCAAATAACAAACCAATAAGCTCTGCTTTTGCGTTAAGCGTTGCAGAGCCTGAGTTACCGCCTGTAGAATCTAAGTCCGTTAGGAAGTTAACCGGTACGCTATTGATGTCTTCAAGTTTGTACGGACCGTACTTCTTATCTTCAATAAGCTCAAGCTGCTTTTTAGGTGAGTCAAACGGGGTTTCGCCGGTATCTTTTTCCGTAATGCCTTCAAGACGGGTAAAGGGTTCGTAAATGAGGCCATCTTTTGGCGAACCGCCCATCACGTTACCGTAGGTCACACGAAGCGTACTGTTCGCATCTGGGTAAGCAAGGCTACCCAAAGATTTTTGCCATTCGATAATCGCACTCATGTATTTAGGGCGAAGTGCAGCAGCTTTACCGCTAAGTGTTTTGCTCTTATCTTCAATGGCCATTTCGGTATCAAATAACGCAACGGCAAGTTTAATGAATGGGTCGCTGCTGTTTTCAAAATCGGCGCGGCTTGCGGTTAACCATTTTAAACGCTCTTCAGTGCTGGTAAGTGAAGTA
>JAXHTT010000302.1:0-1827 GCA_034190055.1 Pseudomonadota bacterium
GTGCATGTGTTTGTCGATAGGGCTTCAGATAAATCTATTCCTATTCCTGTAAAGATAAAAGCGGCCCTTGAGTCGATAAGCGATGCCGTATGAGTTTACCTAATGTGGTGTTTCTTGATGCAGAGACATTAGATTTAGAGTCGCTGGATACTCAACAACTCAGTGATGTAGATGCATGCCTTACGTTGCATCAAAATACCCTTCCAAACGATGTTGTTACGCGAATTGAAAGTGCCACTGCTGTATTGGTGAACAAAGTTGTACTAAGCGCAGAAGCGCTGCGCCAAGCGCCCAAGTTAAAATACATTGGTGTTACAGCTACCGGCATGAATAATATCGACCTAGAGTATTGCAAAACAAATAATATTAAAGTGCAAAATGTTCAGGCATACGGGACCAGCAGTGTGGCGCAGCATGCGTTAACGCTACTGCTTAATTTGGCCACCCACTTTGTGCACTATCAGCATGATGTAAAAGCGGGGGCTTGGTCTGAATCTTCCCATTTTTGTTTACTGTCTCACCCTGTTGTTGAATTAGAGGGAATGCACGCTGTCATTGTAGGTCATGGCGAGCTTGGCAAGCGGGTAGAAGGTTTATTTAAAGCTATGGGCATGCAGGTGACTATCGCTGGGCGCCCAGGAAGAGCCGACGATCCGCGCCCGTCGCTTTCATCGCTATTACCTAGTGCTGATGTGGTGAGCCTTCATTGTCCGTTGACGCAAGAGACAGACAAGTTGATAAACGCAGAAACCCTATCGTTAATGAAGCCAAATTGTTTTTTAATCAATACCGCGCGAGGTGGACTGGTTGATGAACCCGCCTTGCTTGGAGCACTTAAAAATAAACAAATTGGTGGCGCCGGGCTCGATGTATTGTCTGTTGAACCTCCACCCTCTGATCATATTTTAATGCAGGCCAATTTACCCAACTTGTTAATAACACCACACAATGCATGGGTGGGGAAACGCGCGCGACAAACCTTGCTCGATTCAGCGGTTAACCACTTAACGCAATTTTTAGCGCAATGATAACTGAGGATTAATGGGCGAATGAACAACCCAACCTTATTCTCATTGTGCTGTCTAATTTGGGGCTCAACTTGGATTGCGATTACCTATCAAATTGGCCATACATCTGAGACATTTGCTATAGCGCTGCGCTACTTACTCGCCGCCGTATGCTTGGGAATTTATTGTTTAGTAAAAAGGCTGCCGTTTGCCCTTCCCTTGCACATACACGTGAAGATGGCTGCGGTGGGCTTATTTCTCTATAGCTTAAATTACACTCTGCTTTACATGGCACAGGCGCATATTATCAGTGCGCTTTTAGCGTTGATGAGCTCCTGTATTATTTATATCAACGTGGTGCTACGTCGCTGGTGGTTAAAAGAGCCTATTCGCAAAGAGGTAGTGATTGGGGCGACGTTTGGACTAAGCGGTATTGTGTGTTTGTTCGTACCCGAGTTCTCGAAAGTTTCCATGGACGCAGCGCTGGCTTTAGGATTAAGCATTGCCTTTGTCAGCTTTTTTTGTGCTTCAGTGGGCAACGTTATTTCTGAGCGGATTTTAACTTCTGGCACTCCGGTGATTCAGATGAACTTTTATGCCATGTCTTACGCCATGATTTTGCTATTTATAACGTCGTTATTGTTGCCGGGTAAGCTCATTATTCCCACCAGTACAGAGTTTTATTTATCGCTGCTTTATCTAGCTTTGTTTGGCTCTGTTTTTGCCTTTGGTGCTTATATGAAATTACTTCAACAAATGGGTGCAGATAAAGCGGCTTACGTGGTATTGGTATATCCCATGGTTGCGCTGGTAATTTCAA
>JAXHTT010000303.1:0-1787 GCA_034190055.1 Pseudomonadota bacterium
CTCGCTACTTCCACGATATTCAGTGTCGCGCATGGTATGGGTAGAGCAGGGCAACGTTCTGGCTATCGCAAACTTACGAGGTGGTGGCGAATATGGGCAGCAGTGGCATGAGGCTGGCACTAAGCTCAACAAGCAAAACGTTTTTGATGACTTTATTGCGGCAGGTGAGTATTTAGTAGAAAGTGGCTATACCAACCCAGACAAAATGGGTATTCAAGGTGGCTCAAATGGTGGCTTACTTGTGGGCGCAACACTTACCCAGCGACCTGATCTCTTCTCTGCAGCACTTCCCGCAGTGGGTGTGTTAGACATGCTTCGCTACCACACGCCAAGTGCGAATGCCCGTGCTTGGTCTTCCGATTATGGTTTAAGTGAAAACAAAGAAGAGTTTGATGCACTTTATGCTTATTCGCCACTTCATAACACTAAACCTGGCACTTGTTATCCAGCTACATTGGTAACAACAGGTGATCACGATGACCGAGTAGTGCCGTGGCATAGCTATAAGTTCGCTGCGCAACTACAGGCAGATCAGGGATGCGACAACCCAGTTCTTCTTCGTGTGGAAACCCGTGCAGGTCACGGTGCAGGCACACCTACGTGGATGCGAATTGAGGGGTATGCAGACCAGTGGGCCTTTTTAGAGTCCGCGCTTAATTAGCTTTCCATTGTCCTTAATAAAAACAAGCCGCTATAAAAAGCGGCTTTTTTGTTTGCATTTTAAACAAATGACCATATACTGTATAAATATCAGTATGGTTTATTTTGAGTCTCATGTGGTTGGGCTACTTTGCACAGCTTTTAGGAGAAATTTATGCAAACAGGCATTAAAGCGGTTGATCAACTTATTTCAAAACACGGCATTATGGCTGATTTAGGTGCAGATACGTTTCAACGCCGCACTCGTCTCACCGGTGGCGATGAGCGCGCAAACGCACTGCCTTTTTGTATGTATCAAAAAGTGGCGCACGCCCCTTTATCAAAGCAATTTACCGTGCACCATTTTTATATGCCGGGTAATAAAGGAAAGTTAGCGAGCTTTCTGTTTGATGAAAGAGGGCAGCTAATAGAGCAGGTCTACTATCAAAAAGTCGCGCGCTGGGTGCAGGTGTGCAGAAAGTTACAGCAGCTGGTGCAAGTGCCAACCTCAGACGTTCACATGGCGGCCTAAAAGAAATAAAAAAGCGGTGCCGTTTTTCAACGTCACCGCTTTGATAATCTAAATAGCTACAATCAATGAAAGTAGCTACTTATCCTTGATTAATAGTAAGTGTACTTGAACTCAACACCCCAAACGCGCGGCTCATTCACGATACCTGTAAGGTTGTTGAAGTCGATGGCACCTTTAACATTGTCTTCGTCAGTAATGTTACGACCAAATAACGCTACAGTGTAGTTGTGCGCGAAGTTTTCGTAACCGATGCGTAGACCGCCTTCAAAGTTGTCGTCAGTAGTGAACTCAACTGCTTCGTAAAGAAAGATGTTGGTTTCACCCTGGAACGCCCAATCAGTAAATACAAAGAATTCACCGTCATCACCCATAGGGATGGTGTAGCGTGCTGTGAAGTTGAAGATAGACTCTGGCGCCTGTGGGAATGGGTTGCCGTCGATAGAAGCAACAAACCCGTCCGGACGAGGGTCAGTTACAGTACAGTTACCGGTAAAACCATCAGCAGCGCTTGTACCACACGGAGAAACAGTCAATGAATCATCTTTGATTTCAGTGTGGTTATAGCTGTAACCCGCTGTAAACGTAAGTTCATCAGTAGCTAACCACTGCGCATCTA
>JAXHTT010000304.1:0-1770 GCA_034190055.1 Pseudomonadota bacterium
ACGTAACTCCCAATTAGAAGGTATTACTCCAAGTTAAACCGAAAAAATCGAGGCCATCATTAGGACTATCAATGTCTGCATTTGAATAGTGCACGTATGCCAGCGTTAATCGTGCATTTGATGTTGATTCACAAAAAACTATCACTCTTTGGCAATGAATTACCCTTTGCTTTCGGGCATAAGACCAATCCGCTGAAGCCTAAATCAATCATACTCTTGAATCGAATCTGATGACTAGGCTCGAATTAACGTACAAAAATGTATCATACTGAACGACTCAAAAGTACGTAAAGCGGACCTTTGCTAGGCTCAAGTTGAAAATCTTTGTCACCGAAAAAAAGCGGCTACGTAGCAGCACATCAGCTTTATGTTTTCAGGTCGCATTTTGCTAATAGGACTAGTAGTATAAAACAGGACGAACGAATTCACTCAGTTTACAAATTAAGGGAAATGAAATGGAAAGGATGACGACGATTAGGTTAATAGTATTTTGGGCAAAGTTCGCGGCTATACTATTCACTCTTCCTACTGCTGCACAAAGTTTGAGCCAACATCAAGCTGATCTAGATACCTATTTAAAGGCCCTTAGTGACAATAATAAGATTATGACTGCGGTGTATGTGACTGAGAATGGTGTTCCACGTTATGAGCACTATGCTGGTCTTGCTTCAGTCGAAGATAATAGTCCAATCTCTGCCCAAACACGTTTTCGAATTGGCTCAGTGACAAAGACATTCACAGCGGTACTCGTAATGCAGCTTATCGAAAATAGAAAGCTGAGTTTGGATACAAAGCTAAACCAATTCTACCCTGCCATTCCTAATGCAGAACACATCAACATTAAGCATTTATTGAGTCATCGTTCAGGGATATTCAACTATACCAATGACCCTGACTACACGAGTTTTATGACGACCCCGCAGACAAAAGAAAAGCTTCTTTTAAGGATTCAAGGGTATCGGCCTGAGTTTAGCCCGGGTAGTAAACACAAGTATTCTAACTCTAATTATGCGCTCTTAGGCTTCATTATTGAATCGCTATACGACAAGCCGCTTAACGAAATAATTATTGAGAAAATTACTCAACCATTAGATTTAAACAGCACTTATTACGGTAATAGCATTGAAATTGAAGAAAATGAAGCCTCGTCTTATCGACATAGCGGACACTGGATCAAGCAGCCAGAAACGCATATGAGCGTGCCTCACGGAGCAGGAGCAATTGTTTCTACTGCGAAAGATACCAATCAGTTTTTTACTGCGTTGTTTGACGGTAGACTGATATCAAGCGATTCTTTGCGTGCCATGATGAAGCTTGAAGATGGTTATGGCCTAGGTATGACAGCGGCCCCGTTTGGCGAGAAGAAGTTTTACGGGCATTTTGGTGGCATTGACGGATTTGTTTCCGCAGCGGGCTACAATACAGAAGATGGTCTAAACGTAACTGTGCTAAGTAATGCATTGAACTATAACTTCAACGATGTTTTGATTGCAGTTCTAAAAAACATGTACGGTCTTTCTATAGATATTCCTGACTTTTCTGCAAAACCTATAACGTTAAGCGAAAAGATTTTAAGCTCATTTGAAGGTAAATATGCGAGCACAAAAGTGCCTATTAAGATTCGCTTTTGGGTTGAAAATGGAAGATTAATGGGGTTCTAGGGATTTTCCCCTCTAAAAAGACATAATCCTCTGTAGACCACACCAATAAATGGCTGCGGAGGTGGGTTACTACTTATAAGTGTGGCAAATTAGGTAAATATCGTACATT
>JAXHTT010000305.1:0-1758 GCA_034190055.1 Pseudomonadota bacterium
TTAACATCGACCATGACAGACGAAGTAAACGAGTTCTAAAAAGGCAACGGTATTGATCTTGAAATAGTGGTCAAAGGGTTATCTTTTTTCATTGACAGCCCGGAGGCTCATATGTGTTAGGTACGTTTATAAACATCGGAGCGATGCCCGACTTTTATCACCTGTACTACAAGCTCGTTTTCTCGGATTTCATAAATTATTCTATAAAGACCTTGCCGGATACGATACAAGTCGAGTCCACTAAGTTTAATTGCTCCATCCCTTCGCGGGTTTTCAGCTAATAAGTCAATTTTGGCGAGGATCTTTTTAACGTCCGACTTGGGAATTGCCCTAAAATCTTTTGCTACTGACTTCTTGAAAGTGACGCTATATTTTTCCATCAGCTTCCAAAGTGTTTAGCAAGTCCTCGTAGGAGATTTCGGGCTCTTTGGCCCTTTGTCTTACCGCAGCCAAATCTTCTTGATCTTCTTTCATAAGGAGTCTTACTGCTTCATCAATCAGTTCTGATATTGAGGTATCTGATGATGCTGCCCGCAGTTTCAAAGCATTATGAATTGCTGGTTCGAAGTAGACGGTTGATCGTTTTGATAAAGTACTCATGAATAAGCCTCCATTTAAGTAACATTAAAACATTATAGCGTTAAAATGTCAGTTGGGCTAATTTTTACTCAAGAGTACCTAACGCCCAAATAAGGGGCGTAAACATGGCGGCTATAATAGGAACGAAGTGACGCAGCCGCCATGTTTACGTCCCAGCGAGCGCAGCGAGTGCCTTAATTTGATTGTTAACTGCCTTTAAACATGATTGCTAACGATGCAACGATCAAAGAACCTGCTGTTGTTACCCAAGGGCCGATAGCTGTAATTTTATTTTTTCTCTCTTCGGCTGCTTTTAAGATAATGAAATCTATGAGTTTAGTAAGATACTCACTTTCCAGAGGGGGCTTTTTTGTATCTTCATCTTCTTCTTCAAGCTCATTCAACCACTGCCTAGCATGGCGAATTTGAAGCGAATAAAAATGGTCGCCAGTCTTTTTGCTGGTTTTCTTGGCTTTCCTAAATAGCCCTTTGAATGATTCCAATACATCTAGAATCTCTGACTTTTCCATTGATAGAGCTTTAGCAAGGTTGGTTGGAGTACGAGCAGACCAATCAGTCAAAGCCAAGTGAGTGACTAACGCAATTAGCGTTTCCTGATGTTTTGAATATTTCGGATTCTGCTTCATGTCTTTCCTTGGCAGTTAACACCCAAATAAGGGGCAATGATGCGTAGGCTACACTGCGAACGAAGTGAGTTGAGCCTGCGTATTATTGTCCCAGTGCGCCCTGGCGCACGACTTAATTTGATTGTTATACGCAAACCAAAAGCAGATTGCCAGCATGGTTAAAGAACTTGGAAAACGAGGACTGCGTAGCTGAACGAAGTTACGGTGCGAGAACCTTGTTTGACCATGAAGATGCCGCTGCTTTTTGCTGAGAAGCGCCGAAAGACGTTGAGAAAAGCTAGGCGCTGAAAGCAATTAAATTATTGAAAAAGGGTTGGTGTATAACACCCCAATAACGGGCACAAACGCGTAGGGCATAATAGCGAAGCGGCCCTGCGTGTTTGTGTCCCAGCGAGCGGAGCGAGTGAGTTTATTGGATTGATAATCATTGAGCCTCCTCCCTATTAGCATAAACTGAGTTTATCCTAATAGGCGACCAAACCAAGGGAGAAAACTCAATGAACTTTTATACTAATACACATCCGTACTATTG
>JAXHTT010000306.1:0-1715 GCA_034190055.1 Pseudomonadota bacterium
GTAGGACACGGCTAAGGCCAATGCAAAATACCAGCAGAGTAGTCGCAAGGTATATCCACACTCGTACCTTCGCACTTTGCGTTAAATGTCTGAGCAAATGAGCTACATAAAAATAAACCAAGGTTGATAGCGTGGCGTGAGCCGAAGGAAAACTTTGAGTATACACATCGACATCTTGCATGCTCAGCGATGGGCGCGGTCTGTCGATGCCCGCTTTAAGAAGAAACGTCATAGCAATGCCAGCCGCAACGGCAATGATAAAGGTAACAGCCTTTTTCTTCTCTCCCGCCATACCCAAAGCACCAGCAACGGCTGCCACAACAAAAATTAGCACCGTATTGCTACCTAGCGCTGTGGCATCTCTAAGCACGTCACGCTTCCACCCCGACACATTGCCTAGCTCGCTAATTGTGTTAAACACTGCATTATCAAATGAAGTTAAAACGCCCATGTAAACAAACAGCATCATTAACAAAAAGCCTGTTCCAAGTAGTAAAACTTGAATAGCGGGTGTTTTTATCATGCTTAGATAATCGGCGATGGCGCCATTTTTTGTCTTTTCACTGCTTGTCATGTTTCTACTTCCATTTAGTGCGATTGAGGGTGCTACTTATCGTGCTTGCTGCCGCCTAGACAGTTGGGTGATGCTAGCGACTCTCCACCTCGCGCTTCCCACTCTGCTGGTGTATACGTGTGAAGCGCCAAAGCGTGAACAGGCCCTTGTAGCGCTTCTGCCGCAAGCCCGTTAATTTCTCTGTGCCTTGCTATTAAACGCTTACCTTCAAAGGCGTCGCTCACAACGGTAACTTTAAAGTGACTTTGCGCGCCGTCTGGCACATTGTGCATGAAGCTTTCATCTACAACCTCAAGATAACGTGGACTAAGTGCAGACTCGATCGTAGTTTCTAGAAACGCTTTTACTTGCATTTGGCTTACCTTGCTCTTTGAATAAGATGTCGAAATGTAAGATTAATTCTACCACCGATAGGCTTAGCCGTCTTTGCAATACCGTGCACATAATGGCTTTGCGTCGCGCCTGCCATAATCAATACGCTACCGTGTTCAAGTACCTGCGTATGCTTTTCCTTTGTTTCTTTATGCTTAAAAACAAAGGGTCTTGCCTCGCCTAATGTAACTGATGCAATCACGGGGTTGATTCCTAGCTCGGGTTCATCATCGGAATGAAAGCTCATACTGTCTTGCCCATCGCGGTACCAGTTGGCTAGCACGCTGTTGAACCTTGCTTCGTACTGTGAAGCGCTCAATTTTTCACACAGTTGCTCACAGCGCGCTTTGATATCTGCAAGGCTTTCAGTCCAAGGGTTCGGCGACATGGTTAAATTTGAATAGGTGTAAGTACATTCGGGATCGCCGTGCCAGCTTTGAAGCCGAGGAATTTTTACCGGTTTGCCAAATAGCCTAATCGTATCCTGACGCCAGGGTAACTCTGCTTGTAGTTTTGTAAAGAAGGTATCAGCAGTAGCCTGAGATAGCGCGTTAGGAAAATAAGTGACATCACCTTCAACTAACGGGAGCTTATAAGACGTGCGCTTGTCTTCAGCCGTGTCGAACAGGGAAAATTGCATGTGTAAGAACTATAATTCCTTTGATATTTAATACTAGCTATCTACATAGCGGTTGACGGTGCCAATGCCCCCTTTAGAGCTTGTGTAATTACACCTTCTTTTCAATGAGTACGCATGCTTTTCCAGTGC
>JAXHTT010000307.1:0-1710 GCA_034190055.1 Pseudomonadota bacterium
GACGTGCATTGGTACTTACATTACAGGTATTAAAGATGGCAAAGAAAAGACCATCTTTATCTACAACAACTGTGACCACGCGAAATGTAACGAAGAAGTAGGCGCGCAAGCCGTATCGTATACCACAGGTGTTCCGGCGATGATTGGCGCGGCGCTTATGCTTAACGGTACGTGGAAAGAGTCGGGCGTTTGGAACATGGAACAATTCGACCCAGACCCATTCATGGATATGCTTAATGAGCATGGCCTACCATGGCACGTTCTTGAATGTGAAAGCAGCCCTTTCACTAAATAATCGATGTATCAGGGCGCTTAATTCAAGCGCCCTTTTTGATTAACGCCACTGTTTGAATCTTTTCCAGATTACAATAATAAGTGATACAGCTTAGTTTTGAGCTACGACTTGTAATGTAATACATTGGGCGTTTAATTAATGTTGATAGCAGTTTAATTTTTTGGAGCTTTACCCCATTGACCGATTTAACTCAACGCACTGATATTCCTTCTCCTTGCTATGTGCTGGAAGAAGAAAAGTTAATCAAAAACCTTGAACTTATGAAACGGGTTCAAGACGAATCAGGTGCCCGCATCATTCTGGCGCTGAAAGGCTTTTCAATGTGGTCATGCTTCGACATTATTAAACAGTATTTACACGGTGCAACAGCAAGCTCGGTTTGGGAAGCTAAACTCGCGGCAGAGATGGGTAAAGAAGTGCATGCGTATTCTCCAGCGTACAAAGTTAATGACGCTAAGGAACTAGCGAGCCTTGTTAACCATCTGTCTTTCAATAGTTTGTCTCAGTGGAATACGCATAAAGAAGTACTCGCGGATGTGTCGTTAGGCCTTCGAATAAACCCAGAGCATCAAGAGGCTGATACGCCACTGTACGACCCAGCAGCGCCAGGTTCACGCCTAGGCATACGCGCCAGTGAACTTGAGGGCGTGGATCTAACGGGTATTGAAGGTTTTCACTGCCACAATCTTTGTGAGTGTGATTCTTTTGCTACTGCACGCACCCTTGAAGTTATCGAAAAACGCTTTGGCCAATGGCTTGGTCAATTAAAATGGTTGAACCTAGGTGGCGGCCATCTTATGACCCGAGACGGTTATGATGTTGAGCACCTTATTAAAACGCTAAAAGACTTTAAAGCACGTTACCCACACCTAGACGTTATCTTAGAGCCAGGCTCTGCGGTTGCGTGGCAAACAGGTCCTCTAATTTGCGAAGTTGTTGATATGGTGGAAAACGATGGAGATATCGCTATTTTGGATATTTCAGCCACTGCTCATATGCCTGACGTTTTAGAGATGCCCTATCGCCCTGCAGTTTTAAGTGCAGGTATGCCAGATGAAAAAGCACATAACGTAAAACTTGGTGGGAATTCCTGCCTTGCCGGTGACGTAATAGATGTCTATTCCTTCGATACGCCGTTAAAAGCAGGGGATCGTTTGCAGTTCGAAGATATGATGCATTACACCATGGTAAAAACTACATTCTTTAACGGTGTAGAGCACCCTGCTATCGGTATTTTACGCGCTAACGGCGACTTCGAACTAGTTCGTGAGTTCAGCTACGAAGACTTTAAAGGCCGTTTGTCTTAAAACAGGCCGCCAGTTCTGAAAACCCGCTCTACGCGGGTTTTCTTGTTTTAGAAGTATGTTAAACCACACCACTACCCGAAGTAGCTTCAGATTTGTCGATCTCTCCTT
>JAXHTT010000308.1:0-1700 GCA_034190055.1 Pseudomonadota bacterium
TCTAGCTATATGATACCATCCTAAGAAATATGCACGGATAATATCATATCTTAGTCCTTCTTCCTTACATCTACCCCAAGATAAAAGGAAGTAAAGCAGTTAGCAACAGCAATTCTTAGTTGACACTCTTTTCGTCTTCTAACCAACGATATGGATCGCTTACCATAGTGCCGTGATAGTTATCTTGCTGCGCAACGGTTTTGGTTGCTGGATAGCTAGGTACCTTTGGCATAGCAAGGCTTTGGGCTTCACTTTCAACCAAATTAGTATTAGCGGTATTTGAACTAGTGCAAGCAAAGGTTAAGCCTGCTGACGCTACTACTACAGCTGCATAAATCAGATTTTTTTTCATTTTTTCATTCCTTAAAAGAAAATGCCGGTTTTACCCGGCATTGTCTATTTAGCTTTCTGTCGTAACTTGTTGGTGTCTTCTTCCTCTAAACACATTTTTAAGGTCGTTGAGAATTAAGTACAGTGCAGGAACAAGCAGCAAGGTGATCACAGTGGCAAACAAAATACCGAAGGCCAAGGAAACCGCCATTGGTATGACAACTTGAGCCTGCAAGCTGCGCTCAAACACTATTGGCATAAGCCCCATGAAAGTGGTTAGTGAAGTGAGGATAATAGCTCTAAAACGCTGTGTTCCAGCGCTAATAGCCGCATCCATAAGTGACATGCCTTCTTTACGCGCACGATTCACAAAGTCCACCATAATCAAGCTGTCGTTCACCACAACACCTGACAATGCGATAATGCCGCAGACCGATAGTACGCTCACTGCGATTCCCAAAACCAAATGACCAACTATTGCGCCCACAATACCAAAAGGAATTACTGACATGATAATGAAGGGTTGGCTGTAAGATTTAAGCGGTATCGCAAGTAAGGCATAAATAGCAAATAACGCAAACAAGAGCCCCTGCATCAGACTAACCATAGCATCAGCCTGCTCCTTTGAATTCCCTTGTAGCTGAAATTCAACACTCGGATAGCGGGCTAGTAGGTCTGGCATTAAGTTACTAATGACATCATTAGTAACTTCTGAAGGGTCGAGTAGCGCTTTATCAACTACACCCGTTACGGTGACTGATCGTTTACCATCTACACGAATAATTGAATCGAACCCTTGCCCTACAGTGAATGTCGCAACTTGTTCAAAAGGGATTTCTTGGCCATTCGGCGCACGAATGCGCATGTTTTCAAGATGCTCTATGGAACTGCGTTCCGCTTTCGGGTAGCGCACCATAACTTTTATTTCTTCATCATCACGTTGAATACGCTGCACTTCTGCACCGTAAAAACCAAAGCGAACTTGCTGACCTAAATCGCGAAGTGAAATGCCCAACGCATCGGCCTGAGGTTTCAGCGCTAACTGAATTTCTTCGCTACCGCCTGAGAAGGTATCGTTGATATCGGTAACGCCTTCGTATTTATCTAAGGCTTCTTTTATGTCGTCACTTATAGCTCGCAATGCCTTAATATCGCTAGAGCTGAATTCAAAGCTTAAGTCAGCGCCGCCGCCAGGACCACCCGGTGAACTAATATTAAATGACTTCACTCCCGGAATTTCAGGGACCTCTTGACGCCACATATCCTGAATTTCAAAGTCAGTAAGGGTGCGGGTTTCACCTTTTGTAAGCTCAGCAAAGATTTCACCACCTAAGTTACCATTGTCAAAGGCTATCGCGTGCTTAATGACG
>JAXHTT010000309.1:0-1664 GCA_034190055.1 Pseudomonadota bacterium
CATAACAAAGCGGTAAAACTCTGTTGTCATTTCTTCCATTGGGCTGCGTCCGCCAAGGCCGCCGGCGTTATTAATGACGGCGTCGATCTTGCCGTATTTATCGCCAATCGCTTTTACGTTTTTATCAACTGCTTCATCGCTTGTAACGTCAAAGCCATAGTATTCTGCTTCAATACCTAAGTCGCTAAGCTCTTTTACACGCTCTGCGCCCTTATCGTCTTCAATGCCATTTAAAACAACAATGAAACCGTCTTGGCCAAGTCTTTTAGCAACTTCAAATCCGATGCCGCCTGTTGCTCCAGTTACCAGTGCTACTTTCTTCGTCATAACAATAACTCTTACTTTGTATTACATTGTGTAAAGCCAATATTAGGTTAATAAAATTTATTGGTCTACCTGTTTTGTATGTTTTTTGTCATTGTTTTATGAATTTCTTTTTAACGGTATAGGTTTTTAGTGCTTTCAATAAAGCTATGCCAATGAGTTTGATAGGTTATTTTTTGTTTTTCCAAGAGGGGGGACAGAATTGGCAAGAATCAGTAAAACTAAATAAATTTAAGCTTTATTAAACTTATTGGTAAGTCCAATTTGTTTTTTTTGGGGCAGTCTGTAGACAATGTTATTGGATATTGTTGGTAGGGACAGAAAGGCGTATCACAGTCCCCATTGGGTAATTGTGGCTTATATTAAGCGTTCCATCTATCAACTTAGCGCGCTCTTTCATGGAAAGCAGGCCGAGTGTGGGCTTAAATTTACCTGAATCCTCAATGGTTTCGGGTATGCCTTCACCATCATCCGTCACAGTGAAGGTAGCATTTTGGGAGTCATAGGAAATATCAATAGACAGTGTCTTTGCGTTGGCGTACTTGATGCTATTAGTTACCGCCTCCTGAACTATCCGATAGATGTGTATTTTTTGCTCGGGTTTAAAATTAATAGGCGTACCGCTAAGATTGAGTGAAAAATCTATTTTTGCGCGCTTAAGCGTAGTTATGATGTCGGAGCGTTCGAGCACGTTCTCGATGGGAAGCGTGTCGATGCCAGAGGGGCGTAAACCGCCTAGGCTCTTTTTCATTGCCTGGTACAATGCATCTATTTTGCCGATTAATATGTCGTGGTCTTTAGTTGTGTCAATCAATGATAACTGAAGTTTTAAATCGACGATGCGATGGCCAAAATCGTCGTGCAGATCGCGAGATAAACGCTTTCTTTCATCCTCTTGTACGGCCACTAGCTTGGCAGCGAGGGCTTGTGCGTTTTGCACTGCCATTTCTAGGTCTTCGTTGTTTCGGGCCAGTTCTTTATTCAACTTACTCGACTGGTTAATAGAAGATCCCAGGATGAGACAGCTTACGCATAGCGCTAAAATATAAAATTGATGTTCAATAGGAGGTAAAGAGCTCTGACTCGCTACTACAAACGCTGTAATACCAATAAGCGAGCAAGATAGCGCACTACCAAACACAGCATAGCGATACGATAAGAAGAGAGCTGGAAATACCGCGAGGTACTTAATTTGATAGCTGATATTAATATTTTGGGAATAGAGATAGCTACTGAAAACTAAAGTAAGTAACCATGTTCCCACGGTTATAAACAGTGTTGATTCATTTTTATTAATGTACTGGCGAGTGTATAGCGCAAATAGAAGGGGGCAAAGAACG
>JAXHTT010000031.1:0-28939 GCA_034190055.1 Pseudomonadota bacterium
TATTTGGCGTTAAAGTCGGTATGAAAACTATAGATGCATTTAAGATACTTGGTGTGCCAACGTCGGAAGTAGCTTTAAATGATAGTGATGTACTCTATTCTTTTGGAAGAAACCTTTGGCTTGTTGCAAAAAATGACAAAGTACATATCGTTACCAATAAAAACCATTGGATATCAAGTACGTTAAAGAGCTTAATTGCTTTTGATGAGCGCAATCTAAACAGCTGGAAAATAGACGGGCATATTGAACGGCTTGCGACAAAACAACAAGTAGTAGAGTCCTTAGCTGGAGAATTTATCGAAGATGCGAAGTTCCGACTCAATGCAGACTCAAATGATATAGGTCTCGAGATAGAATTTGTGAGAGACACCTTTTCAGAAGGTGCTATGTTAGTTGTGAATGAATTTCGTTATGGAAACCTCACCGATAATGTCAAGATTGACGCGAACTACATCAACGACAATACTCAGGGGCATTACGATACGATTGACGATATGGTGCGTGAAAATACAAAAAATAAAAAGCCAACGTTAATTTCTGACTTACCTTATTATCCAATTTTTACAGCATACGGGACGGAAAAACAGAAAATCTATGCTTACGATAATCATTTAATTTTGATAGCTGATGATGAGAAACTAAAAAAAATCTATATCGCAGAAACACTTTTTTATAACACAAATTCGCACGCTAAGTGGAAACTTGGAAATATTTATGCCCATCAAGTGAGTGATGAACTCGCCGATAAATTCGAAGGTGAGGTGTTTGGCGTGGATGATTATTGGGAAGTGTATACGGATGCTTTTAAATATGATTTCTACTTTAAGAAGGACAATAACACGCTAGTATTAGACGAATTAGCGATAGAGATATATTAAGCGATACCTCTTAAGTCTCTAACCACTGGCAACTTTACTGCTGGGTAACACTATGTAATACCTTAAAAAATAATAGGCATTGCACCTGAGGCAATAGTGCTACCCTAAGCAGGTTATACCTTACTAACAACCAGGGCAACTTCCCCCGCACTGGCTGGTGTTGCAGTAAAGCGATAGGTTCCCGTGGAAGAGGGGGTGAACTGTAGGTTCTCTGAGCCCTGCTCACAAACTAAATAAACGGTAGAGCCTAACATTACAGGCTGACCTTTATATTTGCCGCCACAGCTCTGTGAAGGCGTCCATTTTGCATCTGATAATCTGAAATCGTAAGGTTGACCATCAGCAATGAGTTCTACGTCTACTGTCCAACCTGAATCTGAGCGTTTAAATTTATAAGCTGCATCGGCTTCCCACCAGTTAAAGACGCCTCTTAGAAACATGTTTTCAAACTGAATACGTGGTACTTCCGGTGCTATTTCTGGGATCTTAAAGCTTCCACTGCTTGAGCACGCAGACAGGGCTATGCACATAGAAGCAATAGTTAGTAACTTTTTCACAGTTTCTCCCTTTATAAAAAAGCCCAACGTAAAGGTTGGGCTTTCATTTATTGCAGTATTAAACCGCATTAACGTTGACTAGCCTTATGACTTCGCAAGAATTGAAATATCCGCGGTTGTAAGGAAAAGTTGCCTTAAAAGTGATAGTAAAGCAAGTCGGTTATTCTTCACTGCTTCGTCATCTGCCATAACCATTACGTTATCGAAGAAGTTATCGATTACATCACGTAAGGTTGCAAGTGCCGAAAGAATGCGTGTGTAGTCATGCGAAGGTAGCGCGCTATCCACGTCTTTTTGTGCAGCTTTTAACTCAGCATAAAGCGCTTTTTCAGCATCTTCAGTTAAAAGTGACTCATCAATGTTAACCGAATTAGTCACATCTACTTTTTGCTTAGCAAGAATGTTTGCTACGCGCTTATTAGCAGCTGCTAACGCTTCTGCCTCTTCTAATGCTTTGAATTTATCTACCGCATGAATACGGGCAAGGTAATCAGATGGCTTGGTAGGGCGACGAGCTGCTACGGCTTGTATAACGTCAATGGCGATAGCCTGATCTTGTAGGAGGGCGTTGAAGCGTCCTAATACAAAATCAACAACCTGGGATTGCGTCTCAGTATTCGTTAACTTATCGCCATACACATCAACAGCTTTGCTCACTAGCGTTTCAAGATCTAGCGGCAGTGACAGCTCGGTAACAATGCGCAAAACACCGATAGCTGCACGACGAAGCGCAAACGGGTCTTTATCGCCCTTTGGCAGCTGGCCAATACCAAAGATACCGACTAACGTATCGAGCTTGTCAGCAAGGGCTACCGATGCACTTACGCCAGAGCTAGGAAGGGCGTCGCCTGCAAAACGCGGCATGTATTGCTCGTATAAGGCTTCAGCTACAGGCGCGTCTTCGCCGTCGTTAAGCGCATAGTATTTGCCCATAACGCCCTGAACATCTGGGAATTCCATTACCATATTGGACATTAAGTCTGTTTTAGCAAGAAGGCCTGCGCGGGCTGCCTGTGCTTCATTCGCATCAATTTGTGATGCAATAAATGCCGAAAGAGAAGATATGCGCTCTGACTTTTCTTTAAGCGTACCAAGTTGCTTTTGAAACAAAACTGTTTCTAAGCTTTCAAGGCGATTTTCTAACGTTGTCTTTTTATCGCTGTTAAAGAAGAACTCAGCGTCTGCTAGGCGAGGGCGGATAACCTTCTCATTACCTGAGATAACTTGAGATGCGTCATGGCTTTCGATATTCGTTACAAACAAGAAAGTGTTAGAAAGTGCGCCATCTCTGTCAAGCAGCGGCACATACTTCTGGTCGTCCTTCATAGTGTAGATTAGTGCTTCTTTCGGCACTTCTAAGAAGCCTTTATCGAATCCTGCTTGCAGTACTACAGGCCACTCTACAAGAGAAGCAATTTCCTCAAGCAGCTCTTCATTGTAATCTGGCTTAAGCGATAAGTTTTTGGCTGCGTCTTCAAGTTGCTGACGAACTTTATCTTTACGCGCTTCAAAATCTGCTAGTACATATTGTTGCTCTAAGGCTGAGGCGTAGTTGTCAGCATGATCAAGCTCAAATCGACCTTCGCCGTGGAATCGGTGACCTTGAACAACGCGGTCGCTTGTTAGGCCCAACACTGAAACGTTAACCACTTCACTACCGTAAAGCACACAGAGAGTATGAACGGGGCGAATAAACTGAGTATTATAGTTACCCCATCGCATAGGCTTTGGAATAGGTAGCTTGCTTACGGCTTGATTAATCAAACCTTCTAACAACTCAGCAATTGTTTGACCAGGCACATGTGCTTTATGAAGTAGCCACTCACCTTTATCTGTAACCAAACGTTCCGCATCAGAAACGTCTATACCGTTACCGCGTGCCCAACCTTGAGCTGCCTTAGTGGGATTGCCATCAGCGTCAAATGCCGCAGATACTGCTGGGCCGCGCTTCTCTACCACTTTGTCAGCCTGACCTTCAGCAAGACCTGAAACGTAAACCGCTAAGCGGCGAGGGGCTGCAAACCAGCTAACTGAGTCAAAGCTTAAGTCAGCTTGGCTAAGTGCTGCTTCAAATTGTGTGGCGAAAGCTTCGCCCAAAGCCTTAAGTGCTTTTGGTGGTAACTCTTCAGTACCTAATTCAACTAAACAATTTTCTGTACGCACGCTTATGCCTCCTTGTTACATAGCG
Source organism: Pseudomonadota bacterium (assembly GCA_034190055.1). Taxonomy (GTDB): domain Bacteria; phylum Pseudomonadota; class Gammaproteobacteria; order Enterobacterales; family Alteromonadaceae; genus Alteromonas. Next base: position 3,624 of record JAXHTT010000031.1, read on the forward strand.
GGAAGCCTAGTGCTTCACGTGCTTGGTAATAGCTCTCTGCACACGCTTTAGCCAGCGTACGAACGCGAAGAATATAGCGTTGGCGTTCTGTTACTGAAATAGCATGACGTGCATCAAGCAAGTTAAATGCGTGAGATGCCTTCATAACCTGCTCATAAGCGGGTAGAGGAAGGTTGCTCTCAATTAGCTTTTTACTTTCGGCTTCACACTCGTCAAAAGTTCTAAACAGGGCTTCCACGTTGGCGTGTTCAAAGTTGTAAGTAGATTGTTCTACTTCGTTTTGATGGAATACATCACCATAGGTGACTTTGCCCATTGGGCCATCAGTCCAAACTAGGTCATAGATACTATCTACACCTTGAACGTACATAGCCAGTCGCTCTAAGCCGTAAGTAATCTCACCAGTAACAGGCTTACATTCAAGGCCGCCTACTTGTTGGAAGTAGGTGAACTGAGTCACTTCCATACCGTTAAGCCATACTTCCCAACCTAGTCCCCACGCACCAAGCGTTGGTGATTCCCAGTTGTCTTCTACAAAGCGAATGTCATGAACCAGCGGATCAAAGCCTAACTCTTTCAAAGAGCCCAAATACAATTCCTGAATATTGTCAGGTGAAGGCTTAAGCATTACTTGGAACTGATAGTAATGCTGTAAGCGATTTGGGTTCTCACCGTAACGACCATCGGTGGGTCTACGGCATGGTTGAACATAGGCGCTACTCATTGGCTCTGGACCTAAAGAACGTAGGAATGTCATAGGGTGAAAAGTACCTGCACCCACTTCCATATCCAGAGGCTGAATAATAACGCAGCCCTGACGCGCCCAATAATCTTGAAGCGCAAGGATCAACCCTTGAAAGGTCTTAATATCGTATTTCTGCATACATCCGCTGCTTATTAGTTAACTGACTTAAAATTAAGGTGGGATAGTATACAATTTGTGAGGCATAGTATGTAGGTGTAAAGGGTGAAAAAACGTCACGAATACAGGCAATATGCTACTTCACAACAAGGATTTAATCTTAAGCCATGACCAATCAATTAAAAACAGCACAAAACACGCCATTACACCGATGCGGTTGGGTGAGCAATGACCCTATTTATCTGGCTTATCATGACAACGAATGGGGTGTACCTGAGCTAGATAGCCGAGCGCTGTTTGCTAAATTATGCCTAGATGGTCAGCAAGCAGGCTTGTCTTGGTTAACTATCCTTAAAAAGCAGCATAATTTTGAGCGGGCATTTCACCAGTTTGATCCTGAGAAAATCGCGACGATGGGCCCTACTGATGTCGAAAGGCTAATGCACGACAGCGGTATAATCAGAAACAAGCTCAAAATAGAGTCTGTTATTAAAAATGCTAAAGGGTATCTTGCCATAGAAGAAACACAGCCATTTAGCGAGTTTATTTGGCAATTCACAGGCGGACGTACTGTGATAAATGCTTGGGATAACTTTAAGCAGGCCCCCACCTCTACCGACGCATCGAAAGCGATGTCAAAAGAATTAAAAAAGCACGGATTTAATTTTGTAGGCGAAACAATTTGCTACGCTTTTATGCAGGCAGTGGGAATGGTTAATGATCACGAAGTAGGGTGTCACTGTTATCAGCGTACCTGTGACTTAGCGATAAAGTGATATGGTAAGGGACACAACATTGAATATAGAAATTAATTCATAAAAAACAAAAAAGACCGAGCACCTAGTGATGTTCGGTCTTTTTTATATATGCCTGACGCTAAAGCTTTTGTTTTTACGTAATAGCGTTACATTCTTATTGAGCGCTTATCAAGGTTTCACAGTAGGCTTTAAGCGGTGGCAATTCATCCAATACCTTAGACTCGTATTCAGACTCAATTTGCTCTCGTGCGATATCCTGTTTTCTTCGCTCATTTTTGGGAAGTTGTTGTCTTGCCTCTAAAATCGCAAAGCCACTGACCTCGGTGAATAGTGCGTGAACTTGCGGATACTGCGCTTTAAAGTCAGGTGGTGAATTAATAGGAAGGGCGTTAAGCAAATTAACGATGCGAATAACACCTTCTGATAAATCACATTGTTGTTGTTCCATTGCTTTAGCAATCACTATGATGCTATCAGTGATATTAGCAATGCGAGATTGCCTTGCAGCTTCTTGTCGAGCTTTCTGCTGCTTCAGCATAAACAGCAGTTTGCCTGCGTAAAAGCCAAGCCCAACAATAATGAGTAGCGCAATGCCTGAAAGTATTGCCCAAAGCATAACGTTTTCCTGTTTCTATTAATGCTTAAAGTCGTCGATGTTAATAGCGTCTAAATCGTTAAACGGATCCATATCGTCGTCTTCATCATCGTCTTCCACTATACCTAGCAGATCGCAAAGGATGCGATGGCGCGCCATTTTTTCATCTACGTATGCTTGTTGCTCGCGAGTAAGCGGCTTGTCATCATCAAGCTTATCAAGTAAATCTGTTAAGCGTTGGTCTGCTTCTAGAGCGGCCAACTCTTGGGCTGGAGTAGCGTATTTTTTCTTTTGAGCAGGGGTTGGCGTTACTGTTTTTACAAGCTGAACAGGCTTCTTACTGCCGTGACGAGGATCTTTATTCTCAGCACTCTTTTTGCCAGTTACTTTTTTCTGTTCAACATTGTGGCGACTACCTGCAGGCTTACCCTTGTGCTTTTTAGGGCGAGGCGAGTCTGATTTACGGTTTTCGCTAGGTTTAAAGTCAGGGTCTTTACGAACGCCGATTTGACCGACTTTACGTGATTTCTTTGAACGTGCCATAATTTCCAAATAACAAAGAGAGTGAAAAAACAACGCTATTATAGCGCGAATTAGTGTCTACGTATTGATCTTTGGGTTTGCGGTTAAAAATCAATACACCATAAAGGTAGTGATAGATAATCTATTTTAGTGCTTCTTCAATAGGACAACGTCATTTGCTGGAAAACTCACATCATAGCCGTCTCTTTGTGCTAGGTAGTGAAAGGTTTTTTCGCTGAAGAAGCTTACATGTGTGATGTCGTTTTTATAATGCCAATTTGCAAAGCGGGCTTTATCGAGCACGCGTTTTGTCATGATGGCAAGAACCCCGCCAGGGGCAACAAGTTTGTTGAACAGCGCCCATTCCACGTGAGGGGCGTGAAAGTGTTCGATAGCCTCAGTACAAGTTACAATGTCGTAGCTTCTCTCAAGTACCTTTAAGGTCGGGGCATAGAAGGGGTCGTATGTACTCATGTTCACCCCTTCATCTGATAGCATGCTTGCGAGAACAGGCGCCGGGCCACAGCCAAAGTCTAATCCAGATAGCGCTGGCGCGTTACTCGCTTTTATAAAAGGTGAAAGCGGCGTTAAAACCTTTCCTAAAAACTTTCTATATCCTTCATCTTCGAAGCTGTTTTCGTGAAGGTCATATTCCTGTTTTTCTATTTCTTTTGACGGCAGGAATGCAGGTGAAACATAAACAAGGTCGCATTGATTGCAATGAAGGTATTCCCGCTTTTTATCAGTATGGTAGTGAGACGATGTATTAGCGCTTTGACATAAAGGACAAGACATAAAGGGCGGATATTAATAAAGGGGCTAAAAAAGAAAAAGGTGATGGTTTTCACCATCACCTTACATTGTATGAGTGTCAGATGACACCTCTCCCGTTATACACATCTATGTGTAGCTGGCTTCCCTAGCTGTGCTCCCCTTATTTTTATTTTTAGCAGAGCTGTATTGTTGTTTTTGGCCCTCGTGGCTCTTTATCCCGTCTTCCGTGCTGCATTTTTATTATTATTCTTGTTATTTAGTTTGTAGCTTTTCAAAGGCACCTACAAACTACGCCGTTAGATTACACGAATAATTTTAAAATACAACTTTTCTGGTAACAAAATTTTAACAACAATGTGTAAAAACGGTAAAGCTTAGTGTAAGCCTGCGATATAGTTAGATAAAATTTCGATATCTTCATCGGTTAATTTCATCGCAATATCGCGCATCATGCCATTCATATCGTTGTGACGTTGGCCAGAACGGAAAGCTTTTAGCTGAGATGCAGTGTAAGTTGCGTGCTGCCCGCTGATGTCAGGGAAGCCTGCTAGTGCCATACCGTTGCCTTTCGGTCCATGGCAAGCGATACATGCCGTTACGCCACGTGACTCGTCACCACCTTGATAAAGTGCGCGTCCAGCTTCTACATATTGCTCAGGCGTTTCGCCCGCTTTAGGCTCTTGGCTTGAGAAATAAGCAGCTAGGTCTTTCATGTCTTGCTCTGATAGTGGAGCAGCCATACCGTTCATCACAGCATTGTTACGACCTTCCTCGCCACCTGTTTGAGAGGCAAGTTTAAATTCGGTTAATTGCTTAACAATGTACTTCTCATGCTGGCCAGCAAGTTTCGGGTTCATGTCAATCATGCTGTTGCCATCAGGGCCATGACAGGCTGCACATACCGCAGATTTCGCTTTACCTGCCTCGGCGTCGCCTTCTGCCATAGCAGTTGCGCTCAAACCCAAAGACATACACACCAACAAACACAGTTTTTTCATAATAAATCTCTTAAATGGATCCAACGGCTCGCGTGATATACGTGATATCATGCGTATTTTACACATTTAACGCGTCAGAAAAACCTATTCCATGATAAAACTATGGTTTTTAGCTGGTTTATTCATTAAAAAACTGTAAACCGAAGGTTGAGACGCATGTGGAGGTAAGTCTAGATGTCGTATTACACCAAAGCAAAATTCTTTACGAGTGCACCTGACATTCGTCACTTAAAAAATGATAGCGGTATTGAAGTTGCGTTTGCGGGGCGCTCGAATGCGGGTAAATCGAGTGCGCTTAACACATTAACTCGTCAAAGAAACTTGGCGAGAACCAGTAAAACACCAGGTCGTACTCAATTAATCAATGTATTTGAACTAGAGGAAGATTTGCGTCTTGTCGATTTGCCGGGATACGGTTTTGCAAAAGTGCCGGTTGCAATGAAAAAGAAATGGCAAGCGTCACTAGGAGAATACCTTCAAAAGCGTAAATCGCTTAAAGGTCTAGTGGTACTAATGGATATTCGTCATCCTTTTAAAGATTTAGACCAAGACCTTATTCATTGGGCTGTGGCGTCAGACATCCCAGTACTCGCGCTTCTTACTAAAGCCGATAAGCTTAAAAGCGGAAAGCGTAAAGCACAACTGTTAATGGCCCGTGAAGCTGCTATGGCATTTATGGGTGATGTAACGGTACAAACCTTTTCGTCATTAAATAAACATGGTTTACCAGAACTTGAGCGTATCTTAGATTCATGGTTCGGGTTAGATAAACCGGTCGATGAAGATACATCTGATGGTGAAGTCCAATAACGTTAACGGTGAATTTCACTTGTGTTGACGTTAGTGCATCTGAATTGAATGGAAAGCTAGATTTGCTAGAAAAAAGAACGCCTCGCATAGAGCGAGGCGTAAACTGAGAGAAAACACATAAAAACCATAGATATAGAGTACTACGAATTAAAGAAGTTCAGAAAAAATAGAAAGAAAAATTAATTAAATCTCTATGTATTTGATATTTAAAGGTTATTTATTTTCTACAGGCATAAAAAAACCCCGACAAAACTGTCGGGGTTAAAGCAAAGGTTTGAAAACAGCTTTCTCACCTCTGTACCCTACATGCGTAATATTACAACAAAGCACAGAAAAGGCAAGGGCGTTATGTAATTAAATTACCAAATTTAATGAAAATGAACGGCCTTTTAATGTGAAAACTGTAATCTAATTACCAAACTAATGCGCTTCATCCCAGTTTTCGCCCACACCAGCCTCAACAACCAGTGGTACATTAAGCGTAGCTGCGCTTTCCATAAGTGCAGTAATAGTAGAGACATAGGTCTCAACCTTGTCTTCTTTTATTTCGAAAACCAATTCATCATGCACTTGCATCATCATGGTTACATCGTCAGATGCATTTTTTCTGATCCAGTCGTCAACTTTAATCATGGCCATTTTAATAATGTCTGCCGCCGTACCTTGCATTGGCGCATTGATTGCTGCGCGCTCTGCACCTTTGCGGCGTGCGCCATTACTGGCTTTAATATCAGGCAAGTATAGCCTGCGACCAAATACCGTTTCTACATAACCCTTTTCTTTTGCACTCTCACGAGTAGAGTCCATATATTCAAGCACACCAGGGTAGCGCTCAAAGTAAAGGTCCATGTATTTTTGGGCTTCGTTGCGTGGAATATTAAGTTGTTTAGATAGTCCAAACGCACTCATACCGTAAATTAAGCCGAAGTTAATCGCTTTCGCACTGCGTCGCTGCTCGGTCGTTATCTCATCAAGCGGTACGCCGAATACTTCCGCAGCGGTTGCTTTGTGAATATCTTTGCCATGAGCAAAGGCATCGAGTAGGCCTTTATCGCCAGAAAGGTGCGCCATAATGCGCAGCTCAATTTGAGAGTAGTCAGCTGCGACAAACTTATTTCCTTCCCTTGGAACAAAAGCCTGGCGTACGCGACGACCTTCTTCATTGCGAATAGGAATGTTTTGTAAATTAGGGTCGGTTGAAGAGAGACGCCCTGTTGCCGTTACCGCTTGATGATAAGACGTATGCACCCGACCTGTACGATGATTGATCATCTTAGGAAGTTTATCGGTGTAGGTATTCTTTAGCTTAGTTAAGCCTCGATATTCCATGATCTTTTTAGGCAGCGGATACTCAAGCGCCAGTTCTTGTAGTACATCCTCGGAAGTAGAGGGAGCGCCTTTTGGCGTTTTCTTAATGATTGGCAGCGACATCTTTTCAAATAGTACATGCTGAAGTTGTTTTGTTGAGCCTAAGTTAAACGGCTCGCCCGCTTCCTCATGAACCTCACTTTCTAGCTCGGCAATACGACTAGCAAGATCTTGGCTTTGTTGACTAAGTCTCTGGCTGTCAATCAGTACGCCTTCTTGCTCCATGCGAGAAAGTACACACGCAAGGGGAACTTCAACGTCTATCAACAAGTTTTTAAGTTCTGGAATATCTTTTAACTTGGTCCAAATAGCGTTATGTAAGCGAAGCGTAATATCAGCATCTTCTGCTGCATAAGGGCCTGCTTCATCTAGGTCAATTTGGTTAAAGGTAAGCTGTTTTGCGCCTTTACCAGCAATTTCTTCAAAGTGAATGGTTTTATGACCAAGATAAGCAAGAGCAAGCGAGTCCATATCATGGCGCTGAGCGGTACTGTTTAGTACATAGCTTTCAAGCATGGTGTCAAAGCCAATACCATTTAAGGTTATGTCATAATTCGCGAGTACATTTTTATCGTACTTAATATGCTGACCTACTTTGATAACCTTGTCGGATTCCAAAATAGGCTTCAACGCGTCTAATACAAACTCGCGCGATAGCTGTACTGGCGCATCGGGATAATCATGAGCCACAGGTACGTAAGCAGCTTCACCTTCTTCTATACAAAACGAAACACCAACTAATTCGGCATCCATGTAGTTAAGGCTAGTTGTTTCTGTATCAAAGGCAATTAGCTCTGCTTTCTCAAGCTTAGCGATCCAAGCGTTAAAGCTCGCTTCATCAAGAACGGTTTCGTATTTCGATTTGTCGATATCTACCGAGGTATTTTGCTCACTTTCTTGTGCACTGCTGTTATCTTCACTACTAGTCGTTTCACTATTTGAGGTATCACCGCCCGCCATAAGCGCGCTTACTTCTGTATGCCAGCGTTTAAATTCATACTCAGCAAATAGATCGCGAAGTTGTTCGTTATCAGCTTGGCTAGGCGTCAAGGCTTCAACATCATAGTCTAGGTCAAGATCGATGCTAATAGTGGCTAGGGTATAAGAGAGTCGTGCTTGCTCCTCGTACTCCTGCATCTTAGCCGCCATTGACTTGCTACCTCTAAACGATAGATCGGCGATTTTATCCAAATTCTTATAGATATCGTCGATACCGCCAATACCATTAAGTAAGGCTTGAGCACTTTTATCGCCTACACCAGGTACGCCGGGTATGTTGTCTACCTTGTCGCCTTTCAGTGCAAGAAAGTCGATCACAAGCTCTGGTGGAATGCCAAACTTAGTATTTACACCTTCCACATCCATTACCTGATTGGTCATGGTGTTGATCAAGGTGACATGTTCATTCACCAATTGCGCCATGTCTTTGTCGCCGGTGCTGATAAGGGTATCAATACCTTTCTCTGTAGCATGTTTGGCTAAGGTACCTATAACGTCGTCTGCTTCTACGCCCGACTCGACGATGACAGGTAAGCCCATTGCCTTAATGATGGTATGTAGTGGTTCGATCTGGCTTCTTAGCTCATCCGGCATAGGTGGACGATTCGCTTTATACTCTTTGTAGATGTCGTCGCGAAAAGTTTTTCCTTTGGCATCAAAAATTACCGCCATGTGCGTAGGGTTGTATTGCTTGATCAAGCTTTTGAGCATGTTCACAACACCATAAATGGCACCGGTATCTTGGCCTTTTGAGTTAGTCAATGGTGGTAAACCGTGAAAGGCACGAAAGAGATATGACGATCCATCGACAAGAATAAATGGAGGCTTTTTAGAATCTGGCATAGCGGGCGATTTTCCAATATACAATATGAGCGCAAGGATGCCACAGGCTAGGGCAGATCGCCATATCATGAAGGAAGATTAAACGTGACAGCCGATCACACTTCGCCTGTGGATAACTTTGTGATCTAAAGTTTCGGGTACAGTGATCCGGATGATCTTTGTCAAGTTAAAGATCACCTTCTAAATCAAGAAAAATAAGGGAATGAGACTAAGGTGTGAAAACAGCGTACCTGCTACTAATCATTCCATTTTGTGTGGATAACTTGGTGTACGTTTATTTTTGGTTTAACCAAGTTGGTCAAGTAATGTAGCATAACCGTTAACATTGTATACACGTATTTATAAGAACTTTTTTTGTACACTTGTGTGTTTAATAGCCAAATTTTGAATAAGTAGATGGCATAACGTCTAGGAGGACAATATGAAACAAGTAGCCGTTATTTTAAGTGGTAGTGGTGTGTTCGACGGGGCAGAATTACATGAGGCAGTATTAACGCTTTTAGCCATAGAGCAAGAGGGGGCGTCTTATCAATGTTTCGCGCCCGATGTAGAGCAACTTCACGTGGTAAATCACTTAACCGGTGAAGTGGCGGAAGGTGAAACCAGAAACGTATTGGTAGAGTCAGCCCGAATAGCCAGAGGCAATATAAAGCCTGTCACTGATTGTGACGTTAATGCATTTGATACACTTATACTGCCCGGCGGCTTTGGTGCGGCGAAAAACCTATGCACCTTTGCTGTAGACGGTGATAAATGTACCTTTAATGAAGAGGTTCTTGAGGTCTGTAAGGCATTTGCAAAAGCTAAAAAACCCGCAGCTTATGCGTGTATTGCACCCGCATTAGCCGCTAAAGTGTATAGCAACAAGACTAAGCTAACTATTGGCGACGATGAAGCCACGGCTTGCGGCTTGAATGCCTTAGGTGCCACTCATGTGGAGTGCCCGGTAGATGAGGTTGTCGTGGACAATGATGCAAAGCTGGTAACCACACCTGCCTATATGCTGGCCCAAAGTGTTAGTGAAGCGAATGCGAGTATTAGCAAAATGGTCAAGACTGTACTTTCCATGAAATAGAAAGCTTGGGGCTGGCTTTTCTGAACCGAAAAGTTAAGCTCCACTCTATATAATTAGCTTAATGTTGTGGGGAGACAAAGGTTTCCCCTTAGTGATTATAGTCCTATAATCAAAACCCTATACGAAACACATTGAGTTTACCTTTTTTGTTTTAGGTAACGACGTTTGTTTTTTTGAAGTCAGTTCAAAAAACATGAAAACTAGGGCACTTAAGCCCTTATGCGCGCTATAAAAATAAAGGCATAATAAACAATGCACTACCGTGCCATCATACGAATACTCGGGTTACTAATAGCGCTTTTTAGCGTAACCATGATCCCACCAGCTATTGTGTCGTTGATATATCAAGATGGTAGCGGTCTTCCTTTCACTCTCGCTTTTATATTCTGTGTCATAGGCGGCATGGCCTTGTGGTATCCCAATCGTCAGCAAAAAAATGACTTAAGAGCGCGAGAAGGGTTTTTAATAGTCGCGCTATTTTGGTCTGTACTGGCAAGCGTGGGTGCAATTCCACTTATCTTGCTTGAGCAACCTAGCATGACAGTAACCGATGCTTTTTTTGAATCGTTTTCTGGCCTGACGACCACAGGTGCTACGGTTATCGAAGGAATAGACTTTCTTCCTCATTCAGTGCAATTTTACCGTCAACAGCTTCAGTGGCTAGGCGGTATGGGTATCATTGTACTAGCCGTTGCCATATTACCTATTCTTGGTGTTGGGGGCATGCAGCTGTATCGAGCAGAAACGCCGGGCCCGGTTAAAGATAACAAGATGACGCCGCGTATTGCCGATACGGCGAAGCATCTATGGTATATCTACCTAACTATAACCATTGCATGCGCGGGAGCATATTGGCTTTCAGGTATGAATGTATTCGACGCTATTTGCCATGCATTCTCAACCGTAGCCATTGGTGGGTTTTCTAACCATGATGCGAGCTTAGGGTACTTCAACAGCCCTATGGTAAACGTGGTTTGTACAGTCTTTTTGCTTATTGCTGCGCTGAATTTCTCGCTGCACTATGCGGCGGTAAGCTCACGCTCAGTGAAAGGCTACTTTAAAGATCCAGAATTCAAAGCGTTCTTTATTATCCAAGCATCGCTAATTGGTATTTGCTTTCTAGTACTAACTCTATCAGGCTACTATAGTTCCGCTGAACAAGCCTTAGATCAGGCTATGATTCAGGCAGTGTCCATTAGCACAACGGCCGGATTCGCCACTACGGACTTTTCTGTATGGCCTACGTTCCTGCCCATAATGCTTATTTTTTCTAGCTTCATAGGCGGCTGCGCCAGCTCCACAGGTGGTGGCTTAAAGGTAGTACGTGTGTGCTTATTGTTTTTACAAGGCAAGCGTGAAGTAGATAGGCTTATCCACCCTAAAGCCGTGTACAGTGTTAAGTTTGGCGACCGTGCTATGCCGGACAGAGTGGTAGAAGCTGTATGGGGGTTTTTCTCGGCCTACGCCGTAGTATTTGTGGTAATAATGATAGGTCTAATTGCTACAGGTTTAGATAACCTCAGTGCTTTTACTGCAACGGCGGCCATGCTAAATAACTTAGGCCCGGGCCTAGGCAGTGTGGCGGCAAACTATGCCGATGTAACTGACGCAGGCAAATGGATCCTAGTAACGGGTATGGTGTTTGGTCGACTAGAAGTCTTCTCACTACTGGTACTCTTCTCGCCAACGTTCTGGCGAAGCTAATACCAATTAGCTATGCGGACTGGTATAAACAAGCTAAATAAACAAAGGGCGATAATTATCGCCCTTTGTTTTATAAGTCTATATTCGAATCACTGTACTCGGATATCTTTGCGAAGCCTTAATGAAGAGGGGTATAGGCTAGCCAAAGAAGAATGCACTGGGCTGGAACAGCTTTTCTACATCATTGATGTACTTCTTATCTACCAAGAACAAAATGACATGATCGTTCGCTTCTATCTTAGTATCACTATGGGCGATAATTACCTGTTCGTCGCGAACAATAGCACCTATAGTCGTACCAGGGGGTAGCTTGATGTCGCCAATTTGCCTGCCAACCACTTTAGATGTGTTTTCATCGCCATGGGCTATGGCTTCGATAGCCTCTGCGGCGCCACGACGTAATGAGTAAACGTTAACAATGTCACCACGGCGCACGTGCGTAAGCAATGCCGAAATCGTGGCTTGTTGTGGTGAAAACGCAATGTCTATCTCGCCTCCCTGAACGAGATCTACGTAAGCACTTCGCTGAATAAGCACCATGGCTTTTTGCGCGCCCATACGCTTTGCCAGCATGGCCGACATAATATTCGCTTCATCGTCGTTGGTAACTGCAATGAATGCATCGACCTGTTCGATATTTTCTTCGCTAAGTAATTCAGGATCAGATGCGTCACCACTGAAGACGATGGTTTTATCTAAGTTGGCAGATAGATACTTTGCCCGCTCTGGGCTGTATTCAATAAGCTTGACGTTATGATTGTGCTCAAGCTTCTTCGCTAACCCAGCGCCAATTAAACCACCGCCGGCTATCATAATGCGTTTGTAGCTAGACTCGAGCTTTTGAAGCTCACTCATTACTGCACGAATATGCTTGGTGGCGGCAATAAAGAACACTTCGTCGTCTGCTTCTATAACCGTTGTTCCCAATGGACGAATAGGGCGGCCGCGACGGTAAATGGCTGCTACCCGGGTTTCTACATTAGGCATGTGATCTTTAAGCGCAGATAACGCGTGGCCTACCAATAAGCCGCCGTAATAGGCTTTAACGGCTACCAAGCTTGCCTTGCCTTCTGCGAACTCAACAACCTGAAGGGCACCGGGATAATCGATAAGGCGTTTAATTGCTTTGGTTACCAGTTGCTCTGGGGCAATAATGTGGTCTACCGGAATGTCTTGCTGCTTATATAGCTGCTCTTGATAAATAATGTATTGTTCTGAGCGTACGCGGGCAATTTTGGTGGGCGTCTTGAATAGGCTGTAGGCAACCTGGCAGGCCAACATGTTGCTTTCATCACTATTGGTTACGGCGATGAGCATATCTGCATCTTCCGCACCGGCTTTGCGCAATACATCTGGGTGTGAACCCACACCCGTAACAACTTGCAAATCAAGACGGTCTTGTAGTGCGCGCAGAATAGTGGGGTCAGAGTCAATAACGGTAATTTCGTTATTTTCACCTACTAGGTTTTCAGCAAGAGTTCCGCCTACTTGTCCGGCCCCTAAAATGATGATCTTCATCGTTATTATTTTGCCTTCATATCTGTGCAGGTCATAACTATGTCACCTGTACAACTATTAAACTCAGTCTGCCGACTTTACCAGCCTCGCATAATAGAAACCATCCATTTGTTGTTCCCCTGGCATTATCTGGCGTCCAGGTTTATCTATGGTTTCTGTTTTCACTACAGGCGATAACTTGGCATTTGGCGTGTCGGCTAGAAACTGCTGTATTTGCGCCATGTTCTCTTTTGGTAAAATAGAGCAGGTTGCATAAAGCAAGGTGCCGCCTGGCTTTAATAGGCCCCACAGCGTATCTAATATTCTGCGTTGTAGCTGCGCTAAATTGTCGATGTCATTGGATTTTCGAAGCCAGCGAATATCTGGGTGACGGCGTATAACGCCAGTAGCAGAGCAGGGGGCGTCTAGTAATATCCTATCGAAGGGCTTCCCGTCCCACCAAGTTTCTGGATTAGCTGCATCACCTTGCTTAATATCTACGTCGTGCTTAAGGCGCGTCATGTTTTCTTCAACGCGCTTTAAACGGGTGGCATCGGCATCAAGTGCCAACACGTACTTAGTATCCGGTGCGCATTCAACAATGTGCCCTGTTTTTCCGCCTGGTGCGGCGCAACAATCTAAAATACGCTCATTTGCTTGTGGCTGTAAGTAGTGTGCGGCTAACTGCGCTGCACCATCTTGTACTGCAAAGTGCCCTTTATCAAAGCCAGGTAGGGCAGTAATGTCTTCACGCTTAGTTAAAATTACTGCATCTGCGTGATTGTCGCTAAGGGTATAGTCTACGCCAGCACTATCAAGCGCCTTGATAAATGCTGCCAATGTTGTTTGCAGCTTATTTACACGAAGCCAGATGGGAGCCATAGCGTTAGTTTCACTACGCACTTGGTCGGCATCAGCGCCATAGGCGTTTTCTATTGCCTTAAACAGCCACTTAGGTAAACCGCTGTTTATAATGGCATCGTCTACAGGTTTGTCGGCAAGATGCTCTCGCTGAAAATTACGCAGCACTGCATTTACTAACCCTTTTAAAGCTGCGGCATTTAGATAAGAGGCTGCGGCAACGGTTTCACCTACTGCAGCGTGGTTGCTAACACGTGAAAAGTTAAGCTGGTATAAACCAAGAAGTATAAGGTGTTCAATAACCTTTTTATTTCCCTTTAAAGGTCTATCTAGCAAAGAGCGCAGCCAATGCTGTAAAAGGGGAAGGCGACGCATCACCCCTAATGACATCTCTTGAATCCATGCGTTATCTTTGGCGTTGTGTCTGCGCTGAACGCGCTCTAAGCATTCACGCGATGACTTGCCTTGCTCTAAAATTTGATAAATAACCCACGCACAATCTGCGCGCAGGTTTTTTTGCTTGGGAAGGGGTAATGGTTTCACGTTTAGTCCGCTTGTGTCAGACAACGACCCACTTCAAACCACGTTTGGCGAGCATTGATGACGTCTGACGCTGGTAGCGCCTTTTTACCTGGAATTTGAAGCGATGTGATGCAGAGTGCATCGCGCCCTGTTGCTATGGTTATGCCTTCTTTATTAGCACTAACGATCGTACCTGGCTTAACCTCTTTATCTAGTGTTACAACGGTAGCTGACCACACCTTCACATTTTGATCTTCTACCTTCATCCACGCTACTGGCCAAGGGTTGAAGGCGCGAATGTTTCGTTCTATTTGCTCGGCATCGTCTGCCCAATTGATAAGCGCTTCTTCTTTAGATAGCTTTTTCGCGTAGGTGGCTTGAGAATCATCTTGTTTGGTAGGCGTGTAACGATCAAATTCGTCGACGACTTCAACCAACGCTTTTGGTCCCAGTTCTGCAAGTTTTTCATACAAGGTCGCGCTGGTGTCTTCAGGCGTGATAGGCAATGTGGCAATGTGCAGCATATCACCTGTGTCTAAGCCTTCATCCATTTGCATTATAGTTACGCCGGTCTCAGCGTCACCCGCCCATATAGCGCGCTGTATTGGAGCTGCGCCGCGCCACTTTGGCAAAATAGAACCGTGCACATTAATACAACCTAGTTTAGGTGCATTAAGCACAGCAGTAGGCAATATTAGGCCATAAGCAACCACCACCATTAAATCGGCATTTAGCAAGGCTAACTCTTCTTGTGCCTCTGGCGCTTTTAACGACTGAGGCTGATACACAGGAATGGCATTTTCTTCAGCTAGCACCTTAACTGGACTTGCTGTGAGTTTCTTACCTCGTCCGGCGGGCCTATCAGGCTGAGTGTAGACAGCAATAACCTCGTGCTCACTCTCTAGCAACGCCGATAGGTGTTTAGCTGCAAAATCCGGAGTACCGGCAAAAATCACTTTTAATGGAGTTGTCACGTTATTCCCTAGGCTTTTGCGGCAAGACGCGCTTCTTTCTCAAGCTTTTTACGAATACGTTGGCGCTTAAGCGGCGATAGATAATCGATAAAAAGCTTCCCTTTTAAATGGTCGAGCTCGTGTTGAATACAAATCGCTAACAAACCTTCTGCATCCAACTCAAAGCTTTCGCCATTTTGGTCCAGCGCTTTTACTGTAATTGCTTCGGCGCGCTCAACTTTGGCGTAATTACCCGGCACTGATAAACAGCCTTCTTCGCTAATCGTGGAGCCATCTTTACGAATGATTTCAGGGTTAATAAATACGCGAGGCTCGTTTTGATCTTCCGATACGTCCATTACAACAACTTGAACGTGGCGATTAACTTGCGTCGCTGCAAGGCCAATACCGTTCTCGTCTTTCATGGTTTCGAACATGTCCGATACCAACTGTTTAATTTCGTCGTTAACCTCTTCAACCGGCTTAGCTACCGTGCGAAGACGTTCATCAGGAAAACTTAATACGTCTAAAATTGCCATTTCTCGCTTACTTCACCTTTTCGCTGTATAAATTCATATACGATCTAATTGCCAGCACACTTTACAGTGCTTATTAAGTTACTATTCTAACGTATATCGGGTGGTTTCGTGCAGTTTTTTGCCTAAACCCTATAAGAATACGTACTTCTGCCGATATAGTGCTATTGTCTGAAAAATCAACAATAAATGACAGTGAATAATTTGCAGGTGGTCAATTTGAAAAAGCGATTAACATACGCGCGTCGTGCAGCAATATTTATTCTTGGAGTGCTTTTGTCTTTGCCTGCGTTCGCGCTTCAATTAAAAGACACTGCGCCTGAAACCTATACGGTGAAGCGTGGCGACACCCTATGGGAAATTGCGAGTATTTTTCTAAACGAGCCTTGGTTATGGCCAGAGCTATGGCGAACGAATACGCAAATAGATAACCCTCACCTTATCTATCCTGGAGATGTCATCGTTGTAGGTTACATTGATGGTAAGCCTGTCTTAAGCGTAAAACGCGACAAGCTAGCCTACAACCTGTCTCCGTCCACCGATAAGCGAATAAAGCCAAAACCTGTCGACGTGCTGTCTTGGACTACTATATCTCCTTTTGTTAGACAGCATATGTTTCTAGACGAAGACGACTATTCAGCCTTACCTAGACTCCTAGGAAACCAAGACGGAAATGTAAGGTTTGCTTCAGATGACTTTGTGCTTAGTCAGCAACAATTCAGTACTGACGATCAGTACAGAGTGATTAGAAAGCACGCTACTATCAAAAACCTAGATGGAGAAACGCTGGGCATTCAGGTCACTCATATATCCAATGCTTCGTTGGTAGAGAAAGACCAGGCAGACGATACCATGCTGCTGTTTATTGATGACGCCAATCAAGAAGCAAAACGTGGTGACAAATTGATGGCCGGTGGCTTTACTCATCCAGAAGGTTTCGAGCTTACGCCTGCTACTTCACAACGAGGAGCGGTCGTGGGTGATTTGCATGATCACGACTTACTTGGCAAATATGACGTTGTCATTGTTGACCTTGGTGCGATGGATGTAGCGCCAGGCACAGTACTGGGGGTGTATGCTCAAGGCCCAGCCATTATCGATGAAGATAGCCCGCGTTATGTTAATGAACCCGGTGCTAAAAACGGTGGTGAGTGGTTTATTAATACGGTAGCACAGCCCGCACTCAAAGTAGGTGAGGTGATTGTTTTTAAAACATTCGATGCGGCAAGCTATGGATTAATAACAAGAGCGAATAAAGGAATTAAGCGCGGCTTTATTGTCGCTAAGCCTTAGACGCTATAGGTTTCATTGTCGCTCACAAAGGAGCGACAATGAAACAGCATACTTCTCAATCAAACAGCGAGCTATTCGCATGGATAGCACTAGCATCGGCTCAGGGCATCTCCCCTAAAATCTGGCTACAGTCCCTTGAACACTATCAACTATCTCCCGCTGATTTAGCCGGTAATGCATCATCGCTTCCCGACGCTGTGAAGCAGCTCGTAGATCAAATATCAGAGCCCCTTATTGAGGCTGCCTTCTCATGGCAACAATCGGCTGATAATAGACACATTATTTCCTATTCGTCTTCATACTACCCCCAATCGTTAAAGCAATTGGACAGTCCACCTCTAGTGCTATTTGCAACGGGGGATAGTACTTTGTTGTCGAGCCCGCAAATTGCCATTGTGGGTAGCAGAAGGGCTAGCATTCAGGGTAAGCGTATCGCCAGTGAATTTGCAGTAGGGTTGTCTAGTAATGGGGTTGCAGTAACAAGCGGCCTTGCTATGGGCATTGATAGTGCAGCGCATCAAGGCGCTTTGTGTGGTAACGCAGGGACAATCGCAGTAATGGGGACAGGGCCTGAAAAGGTCTACCCCGCGAAAAATCACAAGCTCTACGAGGAAATAAATAATGACAAAGGCGTTACCGTCACAGAGTTCTTTCCGGGGCAGGGGCCTAAGCCTTGGCACTTTCCTAGAAGAAACCGAATTATCGCAGCATTATCACTTGGAACCTTGGTGGTAGAGGCAAAAATTAAGAGTGGCACCTTGATAACTGCGAATTTGGCCGCAGATATGGGGCGAGAAGTATTCGCTGTGCCTGGTAGTATCTTTCACGCGTACTCTGAAGGCTGCCATTGGTTAATCCAACAGGGCGCCAAATTAGTAATTAATATTAACGATATTCTTGATGAAATTGGTTTTCAGCCTGAGCAACTGGGCTTGGATGTAAACGAGCAAAACGAAAAAAGTGCAGCGAATAGCTTGGCAACCGATAAATTATTAGCTAGTGTGGATTATGACATCACCGCTATTGATGTTATAGCCCAGCGCAATGCCTTATCAGTATCGCAAGCAATGGCATCATTATTAGAATATGAGTTGCGTGGTTTAGTAGCCGCTGTCCCTGGTGGTTACGTTAAGTTGAGGGGAAAATAATATGTTCGATATCCTCATGTATCTGTTTGAAAACTTCATTCACAGTGAAACGGAAATTCGTGTTGATCAAGACGAGTTAACGGAAGAGCTTGTGCGCGCAGGTTTCCATCACGATGAGATTTATAAAGCCCTCGCATGGTTAGAAAAGCTAGCGGCTCTGCAGGAAACGGATATAAAACCGTATTTTTGTAAAGGGATTAGCACCAGCTTAAGCCGCATTTACACCCACGAAGAACAGATGCGTTTAGATGTGGAATGTCGCGGTTTTCTTATGTTCTTAGAACAGGTCAATGTACTAGATGCGTCTACGCGTGAAATGGTGATAGACCGGGTTATGGAAATCGATTCCAATGAATTCTGTTTAGAAGACCTGAAGTGGGTTGTGCTAATGGTACTATTCAACGTACCTGGCAAAGAGAAAGCCTACGCGCAAATGGAAGATCTTTTGTTCGAAGAGCCAGATGGCGTGCTGCATTAGTGCAGTCGTAGCCACTGATACTTAAATCTTTACTTACAAAATGCGCTGTGAAATCACAGCGCGTTAAGGCCTTAACGTCTAATACATGTCTAAAATAGACCACTCACTTTTTTCAGCGCACGAGCATGCTCTAGATGACAACTTCGGAGACTGCCCCGAGTGCGGCAAGCCCCTTCATATAAAGAACAGTAAATCAGGCCCTTTCATTGGGTGTACGGGCTACCCTGAATGTAACTTCAGTAAGCCGCTTCACGATAAACAAACCACTATTCTTAAAACCTTAGATGGTATAGCTTGCCCCGAATGTGCTTCTGACCTTGCTATAAAAAAGGGGCGGTTTGGTATGTTTATTGGCTGTACAAATTTTCCTACGTGCCATCACATAGAGCCTATTAAGGAAAAAGAAGACACCTTGGTAGATTGCCCAAAATGTAAGAAAGGGCACCTGATCTCGCGTACTAACAAATACGGTAAACAGTTTTTTGCGTGTAACCATTATCCACATTGTCGATATGTGCTAAATTTCACGCCGATAAATGAAAGCTGCCCAGACTGCGGTTGGGGAGTCTTGATAGATAAAAAAGGGCAGTTACAGTGCCCTCAGCCTAGTTGTGGCTTTAAAAAGTAGTTATACGAACAACTAAACGAAGAACTAAAGAAGAACTATACGTAGAGATTAAAACCATGTCTGATACCCAAAATGGGAACGTAAATACGTTTAACCCCGTTGAGGCTAATGCATCTGAAGTAGACCCTGTTGTTGCCGCTTTTGAAGCGGGACGTTTAATCGTTTATCCAACCGAAGCGGTGATGGGCATTGGATGTGACCCAGACAATGAAGCAGCGGTAAATGCGCTGTTAGAGATAAAACAGCGACCGGTGGAAAAGGGCGTTATTTTAATAGCTGCTAATTATAGTCAGCTATTGCCCTATGTTAGCGACAATGCCATCCAACCTCATCGTCGCACCGATATTTTTTCAAGCTGGCCTGGCCCTAACACTTGGCTATTACCTAAGTCGTCATCGGCGCCCGTTTGGTTAACCGGTAAGCATAGTAAAATAGCAGTGCGCGTAACTAATCATCCAGTAGTAGTAGAGCTGTGCAACAAGTTAGGTAAACCGTTAGTTTCTACAAGCGCTAACCTAACAGGTCAACCGCCAGCCATCACCACTGAAGAAGCAAAAGCCGTATTCGCTGACTCCGTCTTCTACGTTGACGGTGCAGTAGGTGGTGCAACTAAACCCAGTACCATTCGCGATGGTGACACAGCAGAGGTAATAAGAGCATGACATCAGCAGAATTACTGGACGGTAAAAATGCCGCTGAAGTAATAGAACAAGTAAAAAGCTATCTACTAGGGCTTCAGGACACAATTTGCCAAACCCTCGAACTCGCCGACGGAAAAGGTCAGTTTGTCGAGGATAGTTGGCAGCGTGAAGAAGGCGGCGGTGGTCGCTCTCGAGTCTTAAAAAACGGTGCGGTGATTGAGCAAGGCGGCGTTAATTTTTCTCATGTGTTTGGCAGTCAAATGCCTGCTTCAGCAACAGCTAATCGCCCTGAGCTTGCGGGAAGAAACTTTCAAGCAATGGGCGTATCACTTGTCATTCATCCACATAACCCGTATATCCCGACGTCACACGCGAATGTTCGCTTTTTTATTGCGGAAAAAGAAGGTGAAGCACCTATTTGGTGGTTTGGCGGTGGTTTTGACCTAACGCCGTTCTATCCGTTCAAAGATGACGTTGTACATTGGCATGATACCGCAAAGAAATTATGTAAGCCCTTTGGCGATGATGTGTACCCTAAGTATAAAAAGTGGTGTGACAACTACTTTTATTTAAAACATCGCAATGAAACTCGCGGCGTGGGTGGGTTATTCTTCGACGACCTTAATGAGTGGGGCTTTGAACAGTCATTTGCGTTTATGCAGGCAGTAGGTAACGGCTTTATTGATGCTTATGTTCCTATTGTTGAACGCCGTAAGCAAACCGACTTTGGTGAAAGAGAGCGAGACTTTCAGCTATATCGTCGAGGTCGTTACGTCGAATTTAATCTAGTGTTCGACCGCGGCACCCTGTTTGGATTACAAACTGGTGGGCGGACAGAGTCTATTTTAATGTCGATGCCGCCGTTAGCGCGTTGGGAGTATTGCTATACGCCTGCACCAGGTAGCGCCGAGGCCAAGCTGACAGACTGGTTAAAACCTACTGATTGGTGATTAATTATTAAATAAGGCAGCGCTTAAATCCTTACGCGGACCGCCGACAGCAGCTTTCATCTTTAATGACTAAAAAACGCCGTATTAACGTTAATGCGGCGTTTTTTTGATCTACATCAAGGTGGAATATCATCTGTGTTTCAGTGAGTTATCAAACTTGCGCTGGATCAATGTTTCTCTTAACCACAGGCGTAAAGTAGCGCCATCTTAGTTAAACACAAAAGAGACACATCATGCGCAAACACTTTTTATCTGCATCTGCACTTTGCCTTACACTTGCTGCACTTTCACCTTTAGCTAGCGCTCATCAGCAAGGCGATTGGATTGTCCGAGGCGGTCTGACTACCGTTGCTCCAGACGAGTCGACTTCTAATATTGTCGCTGGTGGTACTGACCTTGGTGTAGCCCTTAATATTGATAACGATACCCAGCTAGGTTTGAACGTTGCGTACTTTATTACCGATAATATTAATATCGAATTGCTTGCAGCAACGCCCTTCAAGCACGACGTGAACTTTTCTGTTGCAGACCCGTTAGGTACAGGGAACCAGCTTGGTGAAGTAACGCACCTTCCTCCTACATTAACAGCGAACTATTACTTTAACGACGCCAGCTCTGCATTTCAGCCTTACATTGGTGCAGGTATCAACTATACCTTTATCTTTGATGAGGAGTTTACGGGCGCAAATGAAACTGCGGGTTTAAGCGACCTATCGCTTGATAATTCATTTGGCTTATCAGCACAGGTGGGAATGGATTACCAAATAGATACCAAATGGCACGTCAATGCATCGGTTCGATTTATTGATATTGATACAGAAGCAACTTTCAAAGTGGGCGAGGCGGCTGGAAAGGTTAGTGATATTGAAATAGACCCTTGGGTATACACGATATCGGTAGGTTACACCTTCTAAGGCCTAAACCTAACAATTCAAGCTTTCATAATTGCACTACTTTATGCGCCAACAAGAGCGTAGACAGTAACAGGGGACTTGCGCGTTAAAAGGTTAATCTTTTCAACGCGCTTTTTTATTTTGTATTCACCATGTGAGTGGCAAGTTGATCGAGTGCGTCTATTAACTGTTGCGCTAAAGCGATATCTTCTACCGTTTTAAACATGGCTTTGCGCATGCAATACATCCACTGCGCTTTTAATTCTGGTGTTACTGTATAGGGAAGGTGGCGTGCACGCAGGCGCGGGTGGCCAAACTGCTGCTGATAATCATCAGGACCACCAAGCCACAAGCTTAAATACAAAAAGAATACATGGCGAATTCTGTCTAATGGCTGAGGATGAATAGCAAGTAGTTCACTCGCAAGTGGGTCGGTCTCCATAATGTCGTAAAACGTATTTGCTAATTCCCGTACTTTCTCCTCTCCACCTATACGCGCATATGGTGTACTCTGCGAGGCACGATTATCGCTTTTCTTCTTTATATTAAATAAATCTCGTATTCCCATGAAAAAATTCGCTGTATTCGGAAATCCTATTGCACAGAGTTTATCACCAACTATTCATCAAATGTTTGCAGATCAGGTTGGAGAAAATATTTCTTATGAAAAGATACTTGCGCCTGAAGATGGTTTTATTGAAGCTGCCAAAGCGTTCTTAGCGCAGAAACGTGCTGTAGGCTGCAATGTCACCATGCCTTTTAAGCTAGACGCATTCAACCTGGCAAAGGTAGATGACCAAGCGGCTAAAGATGCACAAGCTGTTAATACACTAATGAATAGTGGCAATGGTGATGTGCTTGGATACAACACAGATGGTGTTGGGCTGGTAAATGATTTACTCAATAATGGAGTGAAAATTAAGGGCAAACGTGTATTGCTTATTGGTGCCGGTGGCGCAGCCCGTGGCGTCATTTCTCCGTTATTAAAAGCCGGAGCTGCTTCCTTAACCATTGCAAATAGAACCAAAGCAAAAGCAGATGAAGTGGCAAATGCCGCGTCAAACCCTAAAGTACAGGTGGTAGCACTTGAAGATATCGCATCTGTCGCACCTCATATTGTTATCAATTCAACAGCCGCTAGTTTAAGTAATGATTTGCCGTGTAGTTTGACTGATGGTGTTTTACAACACTGTGAAGTGGTTTACGACATGGTATATAAAAACTCACCTACGCGCTTCATGAGAGATGCGGCTGATCTGGGTGTAAGTACACAGATAGATGGGTTAGGGATGTTGGTAGAACAAGCTGCCGAAGCATTTTATATATGGACGCAGAAGCGGCCTGATACCTCTGACATTGTGAAACAGGTTCGAGATATCGTTAAACAAGGTGAGAAGCGAAACTAGTTCGCTTCTTCTAGATACTCATCTTTAAGCACAACGTAGTTAACAGCAGACTGTTTTAAAAATGCCATTTCAGCGTCGTTGAGCGGTCTTTTCTTTTGCATAGGGTTTCCTACATAAAGAAATCCGCTCTCTAATCTCTTGTTTGGTGGTACTAATGTACCAGCACCAATGAACACATCGTCTTCAACTATAACACCATCCATTACAATTGCGCCCATACCTACCAGGATACGATTACCTAATTGGCAGCCATGCAGCATACATTTGTGCCCAACGGTAACGTCGTCACCAATAATAAGTGGAAACCCATCAGGGTTTTTCTCTGATTTGCGGGTAACGTGCAATACACTGCCGTCTTGTATATTGCTGCGAGCGCCAATACGAATCTTGTTCACGTCACCGCGTGCAGCAACAAATGGCCAAATACTGGCATCATCTTTTAATACTACATCACCGACTATTCTTGCCGAGCCATCAACATAGACATGCTTTCCCAGCGTAGGAGATATACCTTTAAAACTGTTTATAGGTTGTGCCATAGAACTCTCTTTTAACGAAATAAGGCAGGCTATGGTAAGCCCTTTCTCAATAAATGCATAAAACACTTTAACACTCGATGGTCAATCTTGTTATTGATGGCGCGCTTCAATCTTTTAAAGTGACAATCCTGATATACTATTGTCAAAAATTAAAAAGCTACTTCCACGGAGAGTCCATGTCAAAGCGCTACGTACTATTTGCGGCACTGCCTTATTCCTATTCAATATTGCGACCTATCCAATCTGAGATTAGAAAGCGGGGAGGTGAAGTAGCGTGGTATCTAGAGCCTAGTTGCGAAGATCTACTACTTGAGGACGAAAGAAGATTAGCAACCGTTGAAGAGCTTGTTGAATTCAATCCCGATGCAACATTGACACCCGGTAACTACATCTATCATTTTATTCCAGGTATTAAAGTAGGAGTATTTCACGGTTACTTTATTGGTAAGCGCGGTGAACAGACTTACCAAGAAGATTCTCATTTCCGTATTCGCGGGTGGTTTGACTTAATCTGTACGCAAGGGCCAAGCAGTACAGCACCGTATAAAATATTAGAAGAACAGCATGGTAGCTTTAAGGCTTATGAAACAGGTTGGTGTAAAGTCGACACCTATATAAAAGGGAAACGCCCGCCGGCGTCGAATCCGCCAACAATACTCTATGGAACCACATTTACTAAAGGTATTAGTTCGGCTGAGCAAGTTTTTGAGACTATAGAGAAATTAGCTAAACAACGAGAATGGAACTGGATCCTTACATTTCATCCTAAACTGCACGGTTCTGAGATTGTGGAACGCTATAAACTATTAGCAGCATCCATGGATAACGTTAAATATTTACATACCGTTGACTTAGACAGCGTTAACGAAGCTAGTGTCCTCCTTTGTGACAGTTCATCCATCATCTTAGAATTTATGATGCAAGAGAAGCCCGTGGTGACTTTCCGCAATACAAATCCAGGCCCTCATCTCATCGATGTAACGGAGGCAGATAAAATTGAAGCGGCAATTGATTATGCGCTTACGAAGCCGTCTAAAGTAATTGATGAAATAAATGCATATGTAGATCACCACGAAAAATATCGCGATGGTCATAATAGCGAACGCGTTCTTGATGCTATCGATGACTTTATTCTTAATTATAAAGGAAAGCTAAAGCCGCATAAGCCAGGAATATGGCGCAAATTGCAGATGAGAAAGAAGACGGGATACTGGAAATAGGGCGTTTTTGCTGAATAAATGAGCGTTCAAAGCTAATATGACACTTTTTTTAAAATAAGTGTTGACGTGAGCGCTCATTTCCCTAAAATGCGCATCCGCTTCGGGGGGAAAGCAAAACAGCAACCTTCCTGAAGTAAGTCTCTACTACCTACATAGGCTAGTAAAGACGGGAGTTTAGAAGAAACGCTTCAGAAAATAAATTTTCAAAAAGTGTTGACAACGAAAACTTCCAGCGTATAATGCGCACCTCACTCGAACAGGGTGAGTCACTAAGAAGCAATGGCTCCTAGTGAATTGCGACGAAGTCGCAATGTTCTTTAACAATTTAGACAAGACAATCTGTGTGGGCACTCGTTAAGAGTGTCACAACGACGATTCATATTTCGATATATTTAATTGAAGAGTTTGATCATGGCTCAGATTGAACGCTGGCGGCAGGCCTA